>JALHON010000132.1 GCA_022842985.1 Acidobacteriota bacterium
GCCGTCGTGTTCGTGCTCGTGGGCGGCGGCAGCTTCGCGCTGCTCGTGAGCGGGCGCGCACCGGCGGTCGCCACCGCGCCGGCCGGCGTGCCGCTCGAACTCGTGGCGCTCAGCCACGCGCGGCCCGAGGGACAGCTCGCCATCTCCGGGCTCGTGCACAATCCCGCCGCCGGCAGCCGCGTGGAGCAGCTCGAGGCGCACGTGCGTGTCTTCGACGCCGCCGGCATCCTCATCGCCGCACGCTCGGCCCCGGTGGACGCCACCGCGCTCGTCCCGGGCGCCGACGCGCCCTTCACCGTCACCGTCGGCGAAGCGTCCACGGCCGCCCGCTACCGCGTGAGCTTCGCCAGCCGTGGCACGATGCTCGCGCACGTCGATCGGCGCACCAATCTGCCGGCGGCCGTCACGGCCGACGCGCGCTGAGGAGACCCGAGATGCGCCAGCACCCATGGTTCGCCGCGACGTCGCTGGCAGGCGCGGCCCTGCTGCTCGCCTCCGCGCCGTCGCTGCACGGCCAGGACGGCTTCCGCTTCAAGAGCGGCGTCGAACTCGTGAACGTCAACATCACGGTGGCCGATCGCACGGGGCGTTTCGTCGAAGGACTGCGACAGGAAGACTTCATCGTCTACGACGACAACACGGAACAGGAGATCACGCACTTCTCCGCCGAGCGCGTGCCGGTGAGCCTCGGCGTGGCGCTCGACACGAGCGGCAGCATGGTCGGCGAGAAGATCGCATCGGCGCGGGCCGCCATCGACCGCTTCCTGCTGGAACTGCTGACCCCGGAAGACGAAGTGTTCTTCATGCGCTTCGGCGCCAGCCCCGAACTCGTGACCGACTGGACGAACAACAAGGAGCTCGTGAGCCGCCGCCTCGCCCGCATCAATCCGGCCGGGGGCACGGCGATGTACGACGCGGTGGCCGAATCCGTGCCGATTGCCACGCAGGGCCAGCATCGCAAGAAGGCGATCCTGCTCATCTCGGACGGCAACGACACCAACAGCCACACCTCGGTTTCCGAGGTGAAGCAGATGATCCGCGAGACGGAAGTGCTCGTGTACGCCGTGGGCATCGACGGCAGCTCCGAGTCCACCTTCGGCGGACGTTCGACGCCCCCGGTCGCGCGGCGGCCACCGCCCCGTATGCCGTTCCCGTTCCCGATGCCCGGCGGCGGCGGACGCGGCGGCGGGCGCAGCCCCTGGCCGGGCGGCGGTTTCCCGGGATCAGGCGGCGGGGGCGGCGGTGGACGCGGCGGCGCCGGCAACGACGATCGCGTGAACGCGGCGGCGCTGCGCGAACTCACCGACGACAGCGGCGGCCGCACGGAGATCGTGCGCACGGCGCGCGACCTCGATCCGGCCACGGAGAACATCGCCGACGAGCTGAGCAAGCAGTACTACCTGGGCTACCCCGCACCCGGCCATCGTGACGGCCGCTGGCACACGATCCGCGTGGAAGTGAACCGCCCCGGCTACGTCGTGCGCGCCAGGCGCGGCTACACCGCGACGAAGTAGCGGACCTCCGTCCCGGCTCATCAGTGTGGCTGGCGCACCACACCTGGTGTGGCCACGCGACCACAGCGCGAGGCCTCCGCGCACCAGGGCGCCGTGATTCCCTGCGCCAACGTGGCGTTCGCGCGGGGCATGTTTCCTGCACCGACCGGCTCGGCTCCCGCGCGATACGCCGCTCGCTCCCTCCCTGCGCCTGCGGCGGCGTGATTGCGCGCGGTCCGCTTTGCCGGGACGGTCTCCATGTCGCGACTGCTGCGCTCCGCTGCGTTCGCCCTCCTGCTTGCCCTGCCGACGCTCACCTCCGCGCAGTCGCTCGGCCCTCCGCTCACCACATGGGAGCCGAATGGCGCGGTGAAGGCGCTCGCGCTCGATGGGCACACGCTCTACGCGGGTGGCGACTTCGATATCGTCGGGCCCGTCACGGGAAGCTTCGGCACCGTCGATGCCAGCGACGCCACGGCGTTCACCACCGGGGCCGCCGTGTTGGAAAACACAGCCGTGATTGCGGCCGACGGCGCCGGCGGATGGTTCGTGGCCACCGACACGTTCTTCGGTCCGGCGAACAGCGTGCTGCACGTACTTCCGGACGGCACCCGCGATCCCGCCTGGACGTCGCCCGTCTTCGATCAGGGACTTCTGCAAGCACTGGTGTTCGCCGGGGGACGCGTGTTCGTCGGCGGCGACTTTCGCACGGTGAACGGCATCTCACGCCCGGGTCTTGCCGCGCTGGATCCGGCAAGCGGCGCGCTCCTGCCGTGGGACCCGCGACTCATCGGCGTCCCCAACCCTCCCGGGTTCACCTTTCCGCCGGCGGTGTTCCGACTGGCGGAGGCGGCGGGAAGGCTCTACGTCTCCGGCCTGTTCACCGAAGCCGGCGGCGCGGCGCGGGTGCGGTTTGCCGTGCTCGACGTGGCGACAAGCAACGCCTTACCCGGGGTGTTGCCGTCCCCGACCGGTACCGTGGTGAGCCTCGCCGCGACCGCCACGCGGGTGTACGTGGTCGGCGACTGCGGTCCGGCCGGAATCGTCCTCTGCGCGTACGGGGCCGACATGACGCCCCTGGCCGGATGGACCTTCCCGGTGGCGGTCGGCACCATCGCGGTGGGCCCCACCGCGCTCTTCACGCTCGGGAGCTCGAGTGTGGGGCCACCTTACGGCATCACGATCGTCGCCCGCGATCTCGATTCCGGCAGCGTGCTGCCGTTCACTCCGCCGGTCCTGCTCGGCGCGGCCGGCACATTCGTGAATGCGCTCACCGTCGCGGGCAACACGGTCTACGCCGCCGGTTCGTTCGCGACGGTGAACGGCCAGCGGCGAACCCGCATTGCCGCCCTGAACGCCACGACGGGCACGCTGCTGCCGTGGGCGCCGCTCGTGGGCGGCGAAGTGAGAGCGCTGGCGGTGGCAGGGAGCCGCGTGGCCTTCGGCGGCACGTTCCGCATCTCCGGCGGGGTCGCAAAGCGCAACCTCGTGGCGCTCGACATGCGCTCCGGCCGGCCCGGGCCGGCCACGCCGGACCTGCCCTTCACCGTGCAGACCCTGCTGCCACTGGGCGGGGTCATGGTCGTGGGCGGTGAACGGCCCTTCGGGGTGTCCGGACCTGATCTGACGGCCTTCACCGCCAGCACGGGCGCCCTGCTGCCGTGGGGGCTCGAGAGTAACGGCGCCATCGCGACGCTGGCGTCCGACGGGCGCCGGCTCTTCATCGGCGGCCGCTTCTCGTCGCTGTCCGGCGCCCTGCGGCTCAATGTCGCCGCCGTCGACCTCGCGACGGCCAGTCTGACGTCGTGGAATCCACAGCCGAACGAGGCCGTCAGAACCCTCGCCGTGGACGGCCAGACGCTCTTCGCGGGCGGCTCCTTCACGGCGCTCGCCGGCTACGGGCGGAATCGCCTGGCGGCGTACGATGCGCCCAGCGGCGCGGTGTTGTCGTTCGAGCCCGTTCCCTCTCCGGGAGTGTTCTTCAATGGTTTCGTGTTCGCACCCGGAAGGGTGCTCGCCGCGGGTGATGACTTCACCCAGCCCTACGGAGCGTCGCCTCTCACGTGGCTCGACCGTGTCTCCGGCGCACCCGTCGCATCGATCGGCGTGACGTTCCGGTCGAGCGCGGTGGCACGCTTCGATGGCACCTCGTTTCTCGCGGGCAATGTCGGCGACGGCACGAGCACGCTGCTGGCCATCGACAGCCTCCGTGGCCGGACACGCTCGTGGCCGCTGCCGGTCGACTCGATACAAGGGGTCCGCGGCGCTCTGGCCGTGAACGCGGACTACGTGGCGGTGAGTTCGGGCGCTGGCGTGCTGTCGAGCGGCAGACCGTTCGCGGTATTCACCGCACCACGCGCCGGCGCGCCACAACAGATGCAGTCTACGGTGACGGGCAACACCGTGACACTCGGCTGGACGCCGGGCACCGGACCAGCCACCACCGCCTATCTCGTGGAAGCGGGCACCACGGCGGGCAGCACGAACGTCGGCGTCTTCAACGTCGGACTCTCGACGCGTGTGGCTGGCGCGCTCGCGCCTGGCACGTACTACATCCGCGTGCGCGGCGTGGGCGCGAACGGCGCCGGCGCGGCGTCGAGCGAGGTCATCGCCACCGTGCCGCCCACATCGACGGCCCCGAGTACGCCCGGCACGCTCAGCGCATCGGTTAGCGCGGGGGTGGTCACGCTCTCGTGGGGCGCGGCGGCCGGGAATGCTGCCTCTTACGTGATCGAAGCGGGGACCGCCGCGGGACTCACGAACATCGGCGCGCTGCCCACTGGCAACCTCGACACGACGTGGTCCGTGCCCGCGCCCGCCGGTACGTACTTCGTGCGCGTGCGCGCGGCGAATGCCTTCGGGCTGAGCGCCGCGACCAACGAAGTGACCGTCGTCGTGCCGTAACGCGCGATCGGCCCGTTCCCGCAGCGATTCGTGGAGTTGGTGATGACATCGAAACGTCTCCCCACGCCAGCCTGCTGGCTCGTGATGGTCCTCGCCTGTGTGGGCGCGCAGCCGGCGTTCGCGCAGATCACGCCGGAGCGCACGCCAGTTCCCGGCGCCTGGGGACCGAATGGGACGGTGAACGACTCGGTCGTCGTCGGCGACACCCTGTTCCTCGGCGGCAACTTCGACTACATCGGTCCGCCCACGGGCGCGTTCGCCACGACGGACGCAGGCAGCGGCGCGTCGATCATCGCAGCGCCCGCGGCCATACCGGATAGCTTCGACGCCGCCAGTGACGGGGCCGGCGGCTGGTTCGTGGCCAGCGGTCCCTACAACGCCACGACCGTGCGGCACATCCGAACCGATGGCAGCATCGATACCGGATTCACGCCGCCGGTGGTCGTCAGTGACACGTTGGCCGCCGGCCTCGTCAGGGTGGTGGCCGCGGGCGATCGCCTTTACATCACGGGCAGCTTCGTGGCGGTGAACGGCGTGCCACGGCGGGGCATCGCGGCGCTGGATCCGGGCACGGGCCAGGTGCTGCCATGGGACGCGTCCGTGAATTCGGGCAGCGATTACACGAGCGTGGCGCGCGCCGCGGTTGACGGCAACCTGCTGTACATCGCCGGCTACTTCACCACCGTCTCAGGGCAGAGCCGGCCGGGCATGGCGGTGCTCGACGCCCAGACGGGCGCCCTGCTGCCGGCCACGTTCGCCAACACCGACGGAAAGAATGTGTTCACCCTCTCGGCCGCGGGGGGGCGCGTGTACGTCATGGGCGGCTGCAGTCCGACTCCCACGACGTCCGCGCAGGTGTGCGCCTACACGAGCGACGGCACGCCCCTCGTGAATTGGGGTGGCGTGGGCAGCATCTACTTCGGGTCGATGCTGGCGACGCCGTCACGGGTCTACATCAGCGGCACGCTGTCGTTTCCCGGCTTCGGCAACAACGACACGCGGGTCAGGGGCTTCGACCCGATGACGGGCGCGGCCGACGGGTGGCAGACCCCGCGCATCAACGACATCACGGTCAGCGGGTTTGGCATGGTGGGTCCGATGGTGACGGCGGGCGGGCAACTGTTCATCAGCGGCGACATCGTGTCCGCCGGCGGCGTCAGGCGCTTCCGCTACGCGGGCTTCGACACGTCGTCCGGCGCCCTGACGGCCTGGCAACCCGCGGTCGGACACCCGGCACGGGCGCTGGCCAGCGACGGCGCACGCATCGCCCTTGCCGGCAGTTTCATCAGCGCCGGAGGCCGGATCTCGCCCCATCTCGCGGCGCTCGACGTCCGCACGGGGTTGCCCTCGTCCGCCGCGCTGCCTTCGGTGTCGGCGCCGGTCTATGCGCTCGCCTCGAGCGGCACACTCGTCGTCGCCGGCGCCGGCCCCGAAGTGGTGGCGTTCTCGGCCGCGAACGGCGCTGTGCGCACCCGCTTCGACATCAGCGCCGCGGGCGCGC
The DNA here is from genome assembly GCA_022842985.1 of Acidobacteriota bacterium. Classification (GTDB taxonomy): domain Bacteria; phylum Acidobacteriota; class Vicinamibacteria; order Vicinamibacterales; family UBA2999; genus CADEFD01. The sequence continues at coordinate 5,899 of JALHON010000132.1, forward strand.
CGGTGGGCACCGTGAGGGCCCTGGCCATCGCGGAACCTCTGCTCTTCGTCGGCGGCAACTTCGTGGACGTGCTCGGAGAACCGAGACGGCATCTCGCCGCAATCGACATGCGCACCGGCCGGCCCACGGCGTTCGATCCACAGCCGGACAATCAGGTATTCCGCCTGCGCGTGTCGAGCGGGGCGCTCTATGCGGTGGGCGCGTTCTCGAGCGTGCCTGGATACGGACGCGGCGGCGTGGCCGCCTGGAACATCGCGACGGGCGCGCTCGAAGCATTCAACCCGCCAGTCTCCGGCGTCACCGACCTGGCGTTCTTCCGCGACCGCGTCCTGCTGGCCGGCGCGCTCAACGGCAGCTACAGCCAGGGCACGGCGTGGGTAGATCGCGTCAGCGGTGGTCTCACGCCGCTCGGCCGTCCCGTGCCGTTCCACGCGCTGGGCGTCGCGCGCACGGGCAACACGCTGGTGGTGGGCGGCAACCCCAGCCCCGCATGGCGCACCGCGGGCCTGGTCGCGCTCGACGGCGTCACCGGCGCCGCCCTGCCGTGGGGACCGCTCGTCGACTCGCATCTTCTGGGAGGCGGAATCCAGCACGTGCAGGCGACCGACACCGCCGTCATCGTCACCGGCCTGTTCAATCTGGTCGATGGCGCTCCGGCGAACAACCTCGCCATCTTCCGCACGGGCCGCGCGGCGAGTCCGCGCCAGATGACAGCCGCCGTCTCGAATGGGACCGTGTCGATCGGCTGGCAGCCCGGCGTGGGCCCCCAGGCGCGATCGTATGTGCTCGAGGCGGGCACCACGACGGGTGCGAGTGACGTGGGCACGTTCGCCGTGGGTGCGGTGACCCGCGTGACGGGCGTCCTGGCCGCAGGCACCTCCTTCATCCGCGTGCGTGGCGTGGGCGACACCGGCCCCGGCCCGGCCGGCAGTGAAGTGATCGTCAGCGTGCCGTCGACGTCCACGCCGCCCTCCGCACCGGGACCGCTCACCGCGTCGGTCAGCGCCGGCGTGGTCACACTCACCTGGGGCGCGGCGACCGGCAACGCGACGTCGTACGTCATCGAAGCGGGCACCGCCGCGGGGCTCGCGAACATCGGCGCGCTGCCCACTGGAAACCTCGACACGACGTGGTCGACATTCGCGCCATCCGGCACGTACTACGTGCGCGTGCGCGCGGCGAACGCCTTCGGGCTGAGCGCCGCCACGAACGACGTGACGGTGGTCGTGCCGTAGCCGTGCCGGTATGCGATAGTGCGGCCATGGCGCGTCCGAACATCCGTACGGCGCAGCTCGTTCTCGCCGGCGCTTTCGTTTCACTGGCGGCCGCCGCATCGGCGCAGTTGGTGCCGTCGGCAGCGCCCACTCCTGTGTGGGGACCGAACGGCACGGCCGGTGCCCTGGCGCGAGTTGGCAATACGCTCTTCGTTGGCGGCGACTTCGATGTCGTCGGACCTCCCACGGGGGGATTCGCCATCGCCGAGCGCACCGATCCGTCGGTTGTCGTTGGTTCGTCCGGGATCGGCACGGTGAACCGGCTCGCGGCAGACGGCCAGGGCGGGTGGTTCGCCGCCCTGGCGGCGAGTAACGGCCACGCGGCCACCGTACAGCACCTGCGGGCCGACGGCTCGCGCGACCCGGCGTGGCAACCACCGCAGTTCAACGGTGGCACCGAGGTGTACGGGTTGTTCCCCGGCGGCAGCCGTCTCTACGTCAGCGGCTCGTTCGTGAGCGTCAATGGGACCACGCGATGGGGAGTCGTCGCACTCGACGGGGCGACAGGTGCCGTGTTGCCCTGGGTGCCGACGACACGCAGTGGCAATCCCGTGCCGTATCTTCCGTTCGTCGCGAGCTCGGACGGCCGCCTCTACGTCTCGGTCCGTTCCGGTCCCCAGGCCGACATCGTGGCGTTCGATGCGGCCACCGGTGCGATGTTGCCTTTCGCGCCTGTCTCGGCACCGACCATCACCCTGGCGGGCGGGCTTGCGGCTTCACCTGCCGGCCTCTTCGCCCTGGCCGACGGGTGCGGCTTCGGCGGCAGTGGTTTCGGGGTCTGTGCGTTCGACACAGCGGGCCAGCTGACCTGGCGGTGGACGGCCCCCGGACTGCTTGGGGGGATTTCCTCGATCTGGGCGTTCGGGGATCGCGTCTACGCGGCCCTTAGGGACCGGCCTGAGGTGGCCGTGCTCGACGCCCTGTCCGGAACGCGGATTCCCTGGAATACGCCGGCCTTCGCTGTCGTGACCGACCTCGAAGAAGACGGCGACCGCGTCTACGTCGCGGCCTCGCTGGGCACGAACAACGCGCCGATCACACTCACCGCCCTCGATCGTACCAGCGGCGCGGTGCTGGACTGGAGCCCGGTGCTCGGCGACGGGATCCTGACGGTCGAAGCGGAGGGCGGACGCGTCGCGCTTGGTGGCCCGTTCCGCAACGCCGGCGGAATCCGCCGGCGGAATCTGGTCGCGATCGATCTGGTCACCGGACGCCCGGTTGACCGCACACCGCTGACGCCAGGCCCCGTGCGTGCGCTGGCGACGTATGGGGACGTGGTGTTCGTCAGCATGGGCTCGGTCACGCCGGAGGTCTTCGCCTTTTCGGCGGCGACCGGCGCGAAGTATCCCTGGGGGCTCGTGCCGAACGGGTATGCCAGCGCCCTCGCCGTGGTGGGTCAGACGCTGTTCGTCGGCGGCCTCTTCTCCCAACTGAACGGCCAGGACCGCTCGTATCTGGCAGCGGTCGACCTGCGCACCGGGGTGCTGACGCCCTGGCGGCCCGACCCGGGATTCGAGGTGAACGAGCTCATCGCCAGCGACCGCACGCTCTATGCCGCGGGGCTGGTGCGGGCGTCGGCTACCGCCAGGGGCGCGGCCTACGACCTGGCACAGCTCGAACGCACGCCGTTCGATCCACCGCTTGTGTACGGCGACGGCATTCGCTACCTGGCGCTCGCCAGCCGCACGCGCCTGCTCTCGACGGGGGGCCTGTGTGTGCCCAGCTGCTCACTACCAGCTATCCGCTGGCTCGACGGCACCACGGGCGGCGTGGTGGGCGATGTGCACTTGCCCTTCGCGTCGACGATTGCAGCGGGCCTCGGTGACACCGTGTTCGTGGGCGGCGTCGAGATCCCGTCAGCGGTCTCGCGCGTCACCGCGATCCATGCGCCGAGCGGACGGCCGCTCGGCTGGGACCTACCCCTCGTCTGGTCGCTCGTGCGAGGGATGCCGCCCCCGGCGCCCGTCCGCGCCCTGCTCGCCGAGACCGATCTCGTCGTTCTTGCGGGGGCGATCGAGATGGCAGGTGACGCACAGGTGAGCAATGTCGCGGTCTTTCGCATGCCGCCGCCAGCTGCGCCAGCCGGACTGACACGCAGCCTGTCCGGCAACACGGTCACACTGGGGTGGCGTCATACCGGTGCTGCCGCCGGCCTCGCCTACGTGGTCGAAGCCGGCACCGCGCCCGGTGCCGTCGACGTGGGCCGGTTTCCGGTGGGCGAGCGCACGAACGTGTCTGGTGGACTGCCCGATGGCACGTACTACCTGCGCGTCCGCAGTGTGACTGCGGCCGGTGACAGCCAGCCGTCCGGCGAGGCCATCACGACGATTCCGGCGCCGGCAACGCCGCCGGGGGCGCCCGGCACGCTCAGCGCGTCCGTAAGCGGCGGCGTGGTCACACTCACCTGGGGCGCGGGGACCGGCAACGCGACGTCCTACGTGATCGAAGCGGGCACCGCCGCCGGACTCACGAACATCGGCGCACTGCCCACTGGCAACCTCGACACGACGTGGTCCGTGCCCGCGCCCGCCGGCACATACGTCGTGCGCGTGCGCGCCGCCAATGCGTTCGGCCTGAGCCCCGCCACGAACGAGGTGACGGTGGTCGTGCCGTAGCCCGCCGAGGACGGCGACCTCCATCGCGTGGGACGCCAACGGCCCACGAGGTCCACTCGCGGCAGCGATCGTGCGGATTCCGCAAGAAATCCGCGGATCACCGACGCCGCGCCGCTTGGCATGCGCCTCGCAACGGGAGGAGGCATGCGGCACGGGTGCCGCATCCGCCGGAGAGCGGCGGCAGGCCCCCTGGAGTGGACGTCATGGCACTGCGACCCGCCTTTCTCGCTTTCGCACTCGTCCTCGCGCTCGCCGAATCGAGCCCCGCACAGGAACGCAAGAGCTTGCAGGTGGTCAACGACATCGCGAGCGAGGTCAGCCGCTATACGCAGTTCACGATCTTCGACAGCGTCGACGCGTCGGTCACCGACGGGCACGTGGTGCTCACCGGCTGGGTGACGCTGCCCTTCAAGAAGACCGACATCGAACGCCGCGTCGCGAAGGTCGACGGCGTGCGCTCGATCAGGAACGACATCCAGGTGACGCCGGTCTCGCAGTCCGACGACGAGCTGCGCTTCCGCATCGCCCGGGCGATCTACGGACACTCCTCCTTCTGGAACTACGCGGCGATGGCCAACCCGCCGATCCACATCGTGGTCGTGCGCGGCGAGGTCACGCTCACGGGCGTCGTGAACAACAACGTCGAACGGGTGCTGGCGCGGTCGCTGGCAATCGGCTTCGGGGCGTTCGACGTGAAGAACGAACTCAGGACCGATGCCGAAGTGCGCGACACGCTCGAGACGATCACCCAGTGAACCGTCCCGGGGTGCCGGCGGCTATCATGGCCGTATGCGCCCCACCCTCTGCGCGTTCGCCATCGCCACCCTCCTCGCCCCGTGTGTTGCCGGGGCGCAACCGCCGGCTCCCGCAAAGGGCCCCATCATCCAGGACTTCGGCCCGGTGTACACAGTGCCGAACCCCGGCCTCGCGACGCCGATGCTGCAGGAGCTCAAGCTCCGCTTCGATGTGTCGGAGACGAGCGCCGATCCGAAGACGCTCAGCGCGCGCCTCGAAACGGCCGCCCGCTTCCTCAACATGCACGGCAAGGCCGGCGTGTCGGCCGAACGCCTGAAGGTGGCGGTGGTCGTGCATGGCGCCGCCGCGAAGGACGTGCTCAACAACGAGGCGTACCGGAAGCGTCACGGCATCGACAACCCGAACCTGCCGCTGCTCGAGGCGCTGAAGCGCGCCGGCGTGCGCGTGTATCTGTGCGGGCAGTCGGCCGGCTCGCGCGGCATCGCCGCCAGCGAGATGGCGCCGTCGGTGCAGATGGCGCTCTCCGCCATGACGGCGCACCTCGTGCTGAACGCCGAGGGCTACGTGCTCAATCCGTTCTAGTCACTTGGCGGCGCGACGGCCGCGACGGCGTCGACGGCCTTCACGAGGTGGAACTCGTCGCGGATCGGAATGCCGGCAAAGCCGGCGATCGCAACGCCGTTGACGCCGCGGATCGCGTCGGTGAGCACTTCGATCAGCCGATAGCCGCGACGCTGATAGAAGTACAGCGCCGGCAGGTTGTCGTTCGTCGTGGTCACGGCCACACGGGCGGCGCCGGTGTCGCGGGCCACCTGCTCGGCGTGGTCCACGAGGCGCGCGCCGACGCCCGAGCGCTGCCATTCCGGATCGGTCGCGAGCGCCACGATCTGCAGCGTGTCGGCGCTGCGGCGATAGGCCAGCGCGCCGGCCAGGTCGCCTTCCATGTCGGCGACGAACGCCGGCACGCTGCCGTCCTGGAACTCCACGCCGAGCGCGGCCACCCGCGCCGGACCGAAGTCGCGCAGGAACAGGCGGGCGATGCCCGCGCGGTCGCCGTCGACGGCTTCGCGCACGTCCACCGGCGGCAGCTGCACGTGTGGCCGGCAGCCACAGACGATCTGCAGCCGGGCGTCTTCCCAGTCCACGAACTTGCCGCAGCGCGAGCAGCGCAACACCGAAGGTTTCGAGCTGGGCATGACGTGGCGATCCGCGGCGGGGAAAGGTCAGACCGAGGCCGGCGGCGTCTGGCGTTTCCCCTTGCGCCCGACCCACCAGATGAAGAACACGAGCGTGGCGATGGCGAGCACCGCCATGCCGCCGAAGAGCGCGAGCGTCTGGAACAGGATCGAGTCGCGCTCGAGATGCACTTCGATCACGAGCGGTTCGCCCTTGGCGCGCGCCGTGAGCGGCTGTTCCCACGTGATGATGTTGCCGCGTTCGATGGTGCGGCTCGGCGCGTTGTGGAAGGGCACGCGGCTCGGCAGGTGCAGGCGCACCGCCACCAGTTCGTCGCCCTGCCAGCCGACGTTCCCGGCGTCCTTGCCGGCCGCCGCCGTCATGCGCTGGGTGAAGACGAAGACGCCGTCCTTCTCGGCCAGCCCGTAGGCCGACCAGGCGAACGGGGCCGTCTGCGACAGCGTGCGGATGTCGTCGGTCTCGATGCGCAGGTGCACGTAGCGCCGGCCCTCGCGCCGCGACGTGCTGACCGAGGCCACGCGCGCGCCGGGACTCTGGAACCAGGCGCGGACGTCGTTGCGATCGAGCCGCGCGTTCGGGTCGAGCGGCAGCGGCGCGTCGCGCAGGGCGACGAGCGCCGGCACGGCCGCGTTCACGTAGACGGTGGCCGAGCCGTCGAGGTCGAGATAGACGTCTTCCTCGTATTCGTACTTCCGCGTGATGACGTTGCTGCACGAGGCGCCGGCGAGCGCCGCGGCCAGCACCGCCAGCCGTATCACGCCGAGCCAGGGCAGCCGCGCGCGCGCCCCGGGCCTACTCGTTC
>JALHON010000133.1 GCA_022842985.1 Acidobacteriota bacterium
GCAGCGTGCGCCCCGGCGGCATCGAGCGCCTGCTGCGGCTCGCCGCGGCGCGTGGCGCCTCGGCCCTCTACCTCACGACACAGGCGCGGCCGGCCGTGCGCGTGGATGGCGACATCCGCCTGCTCGACGGCGAGTCGGCGCTCTCGAGCGGCGACGTCGAAGCGGCGGTGCTCGAACTGGCGCCGGAAGGCGCGCGTGACAAGGAAAGCGCGGAGTGGATCCGCGACCTGGCCGACGTCGGCCGCGTCCGCATCACGACCTTCCGCGACTATCGCGGCCCGGGCGCGCTGCTGCGCATGATCCAGGCGCGGGCGACCTCGGCCGAACAGCTCGGCCTCGTCCGCGAGATCCAGGCGCTTGCCACCGAACCGGAAGGCCTCGTCATCGTGACCGGCCCGCGCGCCAGCGGCAAGTCCACGCTGGTCTCGGCGTTCGTCGATCTCATCAACCGCCAGCGCAACGACTACGTCATCACGCTCGAAGGCCAGATCCGCCTCGTGCACGAGAGCCGCGGCTCGCTCATCAGCCAGCGCGAACTGCGCGGCAGCGCCGCGGAAGTGGTCACGGCCGCGCGTGCCGCCCTGCGCGAGAACCCCGACGTGCTGGTCATCGAAGATCTGCGCTCGCCCGACGTGCTGCAGGTGGCGCTCGACGCCGCCGGGTCGGGCCTGCTCGTTTTCGCCTCGGTCACGGCGGCCTCGGCCACCGCGGCGCTCGAACGGCTCGTGGATCTGTGCCCCTCGGACCAGCGCCGCAACGTGCGCGCTGCCCTGGCCGAACACCTCCGCGGCGTCGTGGCGCAGGTGCTGCTGCGGAAGGCCGGCGGCGGGCGCCTCGCGGCCCGCGAACTCGTGCTCAACACCAACGCCGTGGCGGCGCTCGTGAGCGACGGCCAGATCGCGCAGCTGCCGCGCGCCATCGACAGCGGCCGCAAGCTCGGCATGGCGCCGCTCAACGACGCGCTCGTCGCCTTCGTGCAGAGCGGTGCGGTGGACGTGCGCGAGGCCTACCGCAAGGCCGACGACAAGGCCGGCCTGCTGGCGCTGCTGCGCCGCGAAGGCATCGACACCTCGTTCGTCGAACGCCTCGCGTAGGGAACCCGCGCGCGTTCCCTGCTCCCTGTTCCCTGTTCCCTGTTCCCTATCTTTCGAGCCACGGCGCCAGCTCGTCGAGCAGGGCCGCAATCACGTCGTCGTCGGTGAGCGTGTCGATCGGCACGCCGTCCTTGAGCGCGCGTTCGGCGCGCATGGTGCGGCTGCCGCGGCTGCGCACGGTCGTGAGCGTCGCCCGCGGCGGATCGAACGTGCCGTCGAGCGTGAGCTCGATGCCGTCTTCGCGCGTGCGCTCCGGCACGAGACGCACGCCGCCCGACGGCGTCATCACATCGAACAGCAGCCCTTCGCTCTTGAGCACATTGGCCATCGAGCGGAACACCGGCGTTGCGCGCTCTTCGAGGAAGCGTTCGTAGGCGAGCGTGGCGGCATCGGCCCTGGCGCGGCGCGCCGCCGCATCCTTCTTCGCGCCGTCGATCGCCTGGCGCACCGTCTTCCTCAGCTGGGCGACATCCATGTCCTACAACCTTACTGCGCCGCTCGCATGGAGGGCGTCGATGGCCGCGGCGTCGTAGCCGAGCTCTGTCAGCACGGCGGCCGTGTGCTGGCCCAGGGTGGGCGGACCGGTGCGCACGCTGCCGGGCGTGCCCGAGAGCTTCACCGGCACGCCGGTGACACGCACCGACCCGAGCGTCGCGTGCGGCACCGAGAGCATCATCTCGCGCGCCGCGGTCTGCGGGTCCTGGAAGACTTCGTCGACCGAGCGCACCGCGCCGCAGGGCACGCCGGCCTCGAGCAGCAGCGACGCCCAGACCGCCCGCGGCTTCGTGACGAACACCGCAGCGAGCCGCGGCTTGAGCGCCTCGTAGTTGGCCAGACGCAGCGCGTTGGTCTCGAAGCGCGGATCGGCGGCCAGATCGGGCAGCTCGGCCACTCTGCAGAAGGTCTGCCACAACGCGTCGTTGCCGACGGCGAGCGCCAGGTCGCCGTCCATAGTCGCGAAGGTTTCGTAGGGGGCGATCGTGGGATGCCGGTTGCCGAGGCGTCCCGGCGATTCGCCGGTCGCGAAGTAGTTCCCGGCCTGATAGGTGAGGAGTGCCGTCGTCGCGTCGAACATGCCGATGTCGACCACCTGGCCTTCGCCTGCGCGGCCGCGGGCGACGAGCGCGGCGAGCACGCCCTGGGCGGCGAACATGCCTGACACGATGTCGACGATGGCGACGCCGAGCCGGTAGGGCGGGCCGTCAGCCGCGCCGGTGATGCTCATGAGCCCGCCTTCGGCCTGCATCACGGCGTCGTAGCCCGGCTCTTCCCGGCGCGGGCCGGTCTGTCCGTAACCCGAGATCGAGCAGTAGACGATCTTCGGATACCGCGCGCGCACGCTGGCCGCATCGAGGCCGAGCGCATCGAGTGTGCCGGGGCGGAAGTTCTCGACCACGACGTCGGCCGTCGCGAGCAGCCGCTCGACCACCTCGCGGCCGCCGGGCGACTTGAAGTCGATGGCCACACTTTCCTTGTTGCGGTTCACGCTCAGGAAGTAGGCGCTCTCGTCGCCCAGGAACGGCGGCCCCCAGCGGCGCGTGTCGTCGCCGCGGCCGGGATGTTCGAGCTTGATGACGCGCGCGCCCAGATCGCCGAGGGCCATCGTGCAGTACGGCCCGGAGAGCACGCGGGTGAAGTCGAGGACGGTCGTGCCGTGCAGAGGTCCCATACGAGGTCGCCGTCCATGGTATCCGCTCGCGCCGGGGCCGTGGTCTGCTAAGTTGCGGAGATGAGCGAACCGGCTGCCGCCGCGCGTGTCGTCGTGTATACCGGCGAGGCCTGAATGGCCTGCGAGCACGTGAAAGCGTGGCTTTCACACGCCGGCGTGGACTTCATCGCCCACAACGTCGCCACCGACATGGCGGCCTACGACGCGCTCCTGGCGCTCGGGGTCCGCCGCGTGCCGCTCACCGTGATCGACGGCCGCCTGGTGGCCGGCTTCGAACCCGAGGCGCTCGCCGAGGCGCTCAGTGCGCGCCGGGCGCCGTCCGATCCAGGAACGCCTTGAGGCGGTCGAGCCCGGCCAGCACGTAGTCGGCGCGCTCACCGACGCCGAAGCGCAGGTAGCCGTCCATGCCGAAGGCGTCGCCCGGCACGATGAGCACACTTTCTTCCTCGCGCAGCCGGTCGGTCATTGCAGTCGAGCCGAGGGGCAGCCCGTAGCGCGCGTAGAGGAACGCGCCGGCATCGGGCGTGGTCCACTCGAACGGATGGCCGCAGTCGCGCAGCCAGGCCTCGACGCGCGGCACGTTCTCGCGCAGGATCGTGCGCGTGCGATCGAGCAGCCGCGCGCGCGTCGCCGGCGCGAGCGCCACGGTGGCCAGCCGATCGCTCAGCGCGCCCGGGGCAATCGACGTGTAGTCGTGGTACGCCCAGAGCGACGCCGCCACGCCCGGCGGCCCCACGGCCCAGCCCACGCGCAGACCCGGCAGGCCGTAGGCCTTCGAGAGGCCGCTCGTGACGATGACGCGGGCGCTGCGTCCCCACATCGACGGCGACTCCACGCCGTCGAACTCCGCGCCGCGGTAGATCTCGTCCGAGACGATCCAGGCGCCCGTGCGATCGGCGAGGGCGGCGATGGCATCGAGGTCTGCGGCCGTGAGGCGGGCGCCGGTCGGGTTGTTGGGCGTGTTGATGACGATGGCGCGCGTCTTCGCGGTGACGAGGGCCGTCAGGCGCTCCAGGTCCGGCCGCCAGACGCCGCCGGCGCGCACCATGGGCCACTCGCGCACGGTGCCGCCGAAGGCCTGCACCAGGCCGGCCACCTGCATGTAGGCCGGCACCATCACCACCACCTCGTCGCCCGGCTCGACCATCCGCCAGGTGACGACGAAGTTGGCCTCCGACCCACCGTTCGTCACCTGGACGTGGTCGGCCTCCGCGCCGGGGTAGAGGGCGGCAATCGACGCGCGCAGTTCCGGCGTGCCGTTGGTCTGCGTGTAGATGAGGGGTGCGTCTACAAGCGCGTCGAGGGCGGCGCCGTCGCCGAGCAGACCCCGGACACTGAGCGGATGGACGCCACTTTCCGAGAGGTTGTAGCGGACCCGGTGTTCCCACTCCGATTGGACCCGTTCGAGCGTGAACGGCGCGATTCGCATGGCCGACGAGTATACTGACGGCCATTCTTCAATGCGCGAAGAACTACTGCCCCGGTTCCTCGAGATTCCCGCTGGCGGGTTCCTGATGGGCGCCGCCGATGGCGAAGACGACGAACGGCCCGTTCGCACGGTCACCGTCGACCGCTTCCACATCGCGATGCACCCGGTCACCAACGCGCAGTACGCCGAGTTCGTGCGCAACACCGGCCATCGCGCGCCCGATGTGCGCGACCTGCCGTCGTTCGTCTCGCCGGCGGCCGAAGCGGCCTTTCGCGAACTGGCCTCGCCCTACATCTGGCGCGGCGGCGACCTGCCGAGCGACCGCGGCCTGCATCCCGTCACGCTCGTCACCTACGCCGACGCCGTCGCCTACTGCGTCTGGCTCGGCACGCGGCTCGGGCGCGCCGTGCGTCTGCCGAGCGAAGCGGAGTGGGAACGCGCCGCCCGCGGCGGCTTCGACGGCCGCCGGTATCCGTGGGGCGACGAGATCGATCCGTCGCGGTCGAACTTCCTGCCCGACAGCGGTCTCAAGCGGATGCGCGGCACGCGGCCCGTGGGCACCTTCCCGGCCAACGGCTTCGGCCTGCACGACATGACCGGCAACGTGTGGGAATGGGTGGCCGACTGGTACACGCCGGATGCCTACAGCACGCTCGGCGACGCCAACCCGGCCGGGCCCGTGAGCGGCACGATGCGCCTGCTGCGCGGCGGCTCGTGGGTCACGCACGACGTGCTGCAGCTGCGCTGTGCCTATCGCCACAAGGTGCCGCCCGATACCTACGCCTACAGCGTCGGCTTCCGCGTGGCCTACACCGAAGAGCCCGACATCCCGGCCGACATCGCCGAGGGAGAAGCCCTGCAATGATTCGTCGCGGCCTGCTCGCGCTCGTCGTCGTGCTTGCGCCCGTGGCCGCCGTCGCGCAGACGCCGGCCCTGCCGGCGCCGCCGACCGTGGTCGTGCGTGGCGACGGCGAAGTGCGCGCCGTGCCGGATCTGGCCTACGTGGGCCTCGGCACCGAACACACCGCGCCCACGCCGAAGGAGGCGCAGGCCGTGGTCGCGAAGGCCATGACCGCCGTGCAGCAGAAGCTGGCGGCCGCCGGCGTGGCGAAGGACGCGATGCGCACGACCGCCTACGACGTGCAGGCGCGCGTCGACTGGGTGAACGGCAAGCAGGTGCCGCGCGGCTACGTGGCGCGCCACACGATCGAGGTGCGCGTCGACGAACTGGCGCGGGTCGGCGAACTGCTGGAACTGGCGATCGGCGCCGGCGGCACGTCGGTGCAGGGCGTGCGGTTCGATCTGAAGGAGCGCGCGAAGCTCGAACGCGACGCGCTCACGCGCGCCGTGGCCGATGCGCGGGCCCGGGCCGAGGCCGTGGCGGCGGGAGCCGGGTCGGCCATCGCCGGTATCGTGCGCATCGAGGAAGCCGGGCTCTCCGGCGGCGGGCCCGAACCCGTGATGATGCGCATGGCCGCGGCGCCGATGGCCGGGGACGCCGCGCCGCCCGTGGCGCCGGGCGAAACCGTGATTCGCGCCACGGTCACGCTCACCGCGCGCCTGAAGTAACGTCCGCCGCGCTCAGCGCACGACGACGAGGGTTTCCGGCGAGAAGTTGCTCACGCCGACGTCGTTGATGCCGCGCACGCGCAGGTAGTACGTGCCCGGCGGCACGCCGGGCGCGAACACCGGACCGCCATCGAACCGTCCGCTGTAGACGTGCACACGGGGTGACCCCTGCCACGCGTCGAGCACGTACGACGTGGCGTCGTCGGCGCGGGGCCACGTCAGCGTCACGTCGCGGCCGCTGACACTCGCCGTGAGGCTCGACGGCGCGCGCGGCGCCGAGAGCATCAGCAGCAGGTAGTTGCCGGGCGTGAGGCCGGCGCGGGTGGTGACGTCGGCCGTTTCGGTGAACGTGCCGCTCGCGATGTCGACGCGGTGCAGCGGCAGCGGTTGCGGCGCCACGTACGGCACCAGGAATCCCTCGCCGCTCCGGTTCGTCGCGAAGGTGACGCCCGCGGCGCCCGGCACGGCGAGCGTCCAGCGGTAGGCCGGCGTGAGGTCGAAGCCGAAGAGCGTGCCCTGCGTGGCTGGTGTGGTGCCGCGGGTGATGAGCCGCCCGGCCGCTTCGTCGAGGGTCAGCGAGTCGACGGCGTCGAGTTCCGGCGCGCTGGTCAGTGACGTGATCTGGCCTGAGACGCGGTCCACCGCATGCAGCGCGTGGCCCAGCGAGGGATCGTCGGCCAGGCCGAATGCGCGGGCGCCATCGGCGGTCACCGCGAGCGCTTTCCACGCGCGGGCGAGTGGCACTACCTGCAGCGGCACGCCGTCCGCTACCCGCACCCAGACCAGTTCGGCGCCGCCCGACGTCGTGGCCCGCACGAGCACCAGCGCGTCGAGCCCCGAGGCGTAGGCGATGGCACGCGCGCGGCCAAGGATCGGAGAGACCTCCGCGGCCGTCGCCGTGGTGATCGGCCGCCAGGCCAGCGCCGAGGCGTCCACGGCCGCTACGGTCTGCGCGTACCAGACGAACACACGCAGACGCGACGGATCGGGCACGAGCACCGGCATCGGCAGCGTGATGGGCACCGTCAGCGAGCGCAGCGCCAGTTGACCACCGGTGCGCATGTCGGTCACGTGCAGGTAGCGCACGTCGTTGCCGAGCGCCGGGTCCGACTGCAGCCGGGCGACGAAGCGGCTGCCGAAAAGCGGCACGTCGTCGCCGAGGGGCGGCGCGGGACTCACGAGCGTCCCGAGCTGTCCCGAGAGCGTGCTCACCTCCCGGTCGTAGAGGAAGAGGCGATCCTGGGCGCGGACGGGGACGCCGGCCGTGAGGGCGAGCGAGAGGCCGAGGGCCAGAGTGACGGCGAGCCGTGCCTGCATACGCTCCAGCTTGCCGGGGGGCGGCAAGGGCGTCAAGGCGGACCCGTCAGGGCTCGATGCTGCGCCAGAGATACCAGCTCGCAATCGACCGGTAGGGCTGCCAGCGGGCCGCGAACGCGCGCGCCTGGGCGGGGGTGGGGCGCGTGCGCTTGCGGTAGATCCGCTGGATGGCCGTGAGCAGCGCGAGGTCGGCGGCCGGGAAGACGTCGGGCCGCTGCAACTGGAAGATGAGGAACACTTCCGCCGTCCACGTGCCGATGCCGCGCACCGCGGTCAGCGCCCGGATGACGGCAGCGTCGTCGAGGCCCGGAAGCGCGGCGAGGTCGAGCCGTCCGTCGGCCACGTGCGCCGCCAGGTCGCGCACGTAGCGGGTCTTGGCCGGGCCGAGGCCGGTCGCGTGCAGCACGCCGGGCTCGTGCGTGAGCAGCGCCTCGGCGTCGATGACGCCGTCGGGCGAGAGGGCGCAGAGCCGCGCGTAGACCGTGCGCGCGGCCTTGGCCGACACCTGCTGGGCGACGATGGCGCGCAGCAGCGCCTGGAAGGCGTCGGGGGCCACCCGGGCGTCGAGCCGGCAGGGGCCGACACGTTCCACGAGCGCGTGCATCTCAGGATCGATCGCGGCGAAGTGCCGTCGCGCCCGCCGGATGTCCAGGGCCATCTGCACGGATTCTTGCACGATGTGCCCATCGCATCCGACCCAGCGAATCTTTCGCTGGCCGGGCCGTGACAGCCGTGCCATAAGCTGATGCCGTCACCCATGCATGCTTCGATCGTGGCCGCGATCGGCCAGACGCCCCTCGTCCGTCTCTCGCGGCTCGAACGCGACGTGCCGGGGCTCGAGCTCTACGGCAAGCTCGAGGCCAGCAATCCCGGCGGATCGGTGAAGGACCGCGCCGCCCGGCACATGATTCTCGAAGGGATGCGCACCGGCGCCCTCGGGCCCGGCAAGCGCCTGCTCGACGCCACGTCGGGCAACACGGGCATCGCCTACGCGATGCTCGGCGCCGCGCTCGGCTTCCCGGTGACGCTGTGTCTGCCGTCGAGTGCCAGCCCCGAGCGCAAGCGCATTCTGACGGCCTACGGCGCCGAACTCGTCTTCACCGATCCGATGGACGGCTCGGACGGTGCCATCGTCGAGGCGCGGAAGCGCTACGCCGCCGATCCGGACCGCTATTTCTACCCGGACCAGTACAACAACGACTTCAACTGGAAGGCGCACTTCGAGACCACCGGTCCGGAGATCGTCGCCGGCACCGATGGCCGCATCACCCACTTCGTCGCCGCGCTCGGCACGAGCGGCACGTTCATGGGCACGGGGCGGTACCTGCGCGCGCACGTGCCGGGTGTCACGCTCATCTCGGTGCAGCCCGAGTCGCCGCTCCACGGTCTCGAAGGCCTGAAGCACATGGCCACGGCCATCGTGCCCGGCATCTACGATCCGGCGCTGGCGGATTTCGCGGCCGAGGTCTCGACCGAAGACGCGCACGAGATGACGCGGCGCCTGGCGCGAGAAGAAGGGCTGCTCGTGGGCGTGTCGAGCGGCGCGAATCTGGCGGCCGCCGTGGCCCGCGCGGCCGAGGCCCGCGCCACGCGCGATCACATCGTGATGGTCTGCATCCTCTGCGATGCGGGCGATCGGTATCTCTCCGAGCACTTCTGGGACGAAACGCGGGACGGTGGCCGGTGACGCCGCTCGAGCTCGGCCCCGGCGTGCGGGCGGCGATCGAGGCGCACGGCCGCGAGACGTATCCGCACGAGTGCTGCGGCGCGCTGCTCGGCGAGGGCGACCGGGTCATCGCCACGCATCCGCTGCCGAACGTCACGACCGAAGGGCCGCGCCGGCGCTTCCGCATCGACGACAAGGACTATCTGGCGTCCGAACGCCAGGCGAGCGCTGCCGGGCTGGCCCTCCTCGGCTTCTACCATTCCCATCCCGATCATCCCGCCGTGCCGTCGCAGTACGACCTCGACCACGCCTGGCCCACCTTCGTCTATCCGATCGTGTCGGTGCTGGCGGGCGAGGCCGTGGCGCTCACCGCCTGGATGCTGCGCGACGACCGCACGGCCTTCGACGAACGGCCGGTCGCCGACGCCGCGACCGCGCCATAATCAGGTTTCCCAGAGCGAGGACCTTCTCATGCCCGTCTCCATCCACATCCCGACGCCCCTGCGCCCGTTCACCGAGAAGCTCGATGTCGTGCAGGCGAACGGCGCCACCGTGGGCGAGGTGCTGCAGGACCTGACCACCCGCTACGCCGGCCTGAAGCAGCACCTCTACGCGCCCGATGGCCGCCTGCGCAGCTTCGTCAACATCTACGTCGGCGACGACGACATCCGCTACCTGCAGAAGGAGCAGACGCCCGTGCAGGACGGTCAGACGCTCAGCATCATCCCGTCGGTGGCGGGTGGTGCGGGTGCGGCGACCGAAGCGCTGCCGGCGCTCACCGCCGACGAGGTCAAGCGCTACAGCCGCCACCTCATCCTGTCGGAAGTGGGCATGGAGGGGCAGCGCAAGCTCAAGGCCGCGAAGGTGCTCTGCATCGGCGCCGGCGGCCTGGGCTCGCCCGTGGCCATGTACCTGGCCGCGGCCGGCGTCGGCACGATCGGCATCGTGGATTTCGACACGGTCGACGTCAGCAACCTGCAGCGCCAGATCCTGCACGGCACGTCGGACGTGGGCCGCTCGAAGCTCGCCTCGGCGCGCGACACGCTCAAGGACCTGAACCCGCACGTCAACGTCATCACGCACGAAGTTGCGCTCAGCTCGGCCAACGCGCTCGATCTCTTCCGCGGCTACGACGTCATCGTCGACGGCACCGACAACTTCCCGACGCGGTATCTCGTGAACGACGCGTGTGTGCTGCTCGGCATCCCGAACGCCTACGGCAGCATCTTCCGCTTCGAAGGGCAGGCCTCGGTCTTCGCGACGAAGGACGGCCCGTGCTACCGCTGCCTGTATCCCGAGCCGCCGCCGCCCGGGCTCGTGCCCAGTTGCGCGGAGGCCGGCGTGCTCGGCATCCTGCCGGGGCTCATCGGCACCATCCAGGCCACCGAGACGGTGAAGATCATCCTCGGCATGGGCCAGACGCTTGCCGGGCGCTTCCTCATCTACGACGCGATGAAGATGCGCTTCCGCGAGCTGACGCTGCGCAAGGACCCGGAGTGCCCGGTGTGCGGCACGAACCCCACGGTGACGGCGCTCATCGACTACGACCAGTTCTGCGGCATCGTGCCGGCGCAGGCCGCGCCGCCGGCGCCGGTGCTCACGGACGCGATGGCGGATGTCAGCGTGCTCGAGTTCAAGGCGATGCGGGATGCCGGCACGGCGCCGCTCCTCATCGACGTCCGCGAGCCGCACGAATACGACATCTGCCGCATCGAAGGGTCGGTGCTCATCCCGCTCGGCGACCTGCCGGCCCGGGTCGGCGAACTCGACCCCACGGTCGAGCTGGTCATGCAGTGCCGCTCGGGCGTCCGGTCGGGCAAGGCGGCGGCGTTCCTGCGGGAGCGGGGCTTCCGCAGCGTCCACAACCTGACCGGCGGCATCCTGGCCTGGATCGACCAGGTCGACCCGAGCCAGCCCAAGTACTAGCGCGGGGACTGTCCCCAAGGGTAGTGCCAGGGGACTGTCCCCAAGGCCCGGGACCCGGGTCCCGGGGCAAA
The DNA here is from genome assembly GCA_022842985.1 of Acidobacteriota bacterium. Lineage (GTDB taxonomy): Bacteria > Acidobacteriota > Vicinamibacteria > Vicinamibacterales > UBA2999 > CADEFD01. Next base: position 10,742 of record JALHON010000133.1, read on the forward strand.
TCCCGACTTGCCCAGTCGGACATTGGGCACTAATATAGGACTTGCTTGGTCGGACTTGAGGCCGACGCTGGTGGCATGCGCCCCAGCCCGGCCTTCAGCTCCCCAGGACAAGGTCCTATGTTGCGACTCTCCAAGAAGGCCGACTACGCGCTCATTGCCATGCGCCATCTGGCCGGGGCATCGGCCGACAGCTCCGTGAGCGCGCGCGAAATCGCCGAAAGTTACGGCATCCCGGCCGAACTGCTCGCCAAGGTGCTGCAGCGGCTCGTGCGCTCGCGCCTGCTCGTCTCGGTGCAGGGCACGCGCGGCGGTTACCGGCTGGCCGGTGATCCCCGGCTCCTCACGGTGGCCGACGTCATTCAGGCCATCGATGGTCCGGTCGCCGTCACCGCCTGTTCTCCGGACGACCACGGTTGCGAGCAGTACGACCGCTGCGAAATCCGCGATCCGCTGTGGAAGATCAAGTCGCGGATCGTCGATGCGCTCGCCACGGTGAGCCTTGCCGAACTGGCCGAACCGGCGCCGGCTCCCGGCACGCCCGTGGCGGTGCCGATGTACGTCCGCGGCACGGCACCGGCGCCGCCGCAGGCTGTGGAGTAGGCGCGACCATGCCCGCCACCCGGCCCATCTATCTCGATCATCACGCCACGACGCCCGTGGACCCGCGCGTGGTCGAGCAGATGCTGCCGTTCTTCACCGAACACTTCGGCAATGCCGCCAGCCGTCAGCACCGGTTCGGCTGGAAGGCCGACGAAGCCGTGGAACATGCGCGCCACCAGGTGGCCCGCCTCCTCGGCGCCCGCGCCAAGGAGATCGTGTTCACGAGCGGCGCGACCGAAGCCAACACCCTCGCCATCCGAGGCGCGCTCGCTGCCCGCCGCGACCAGGGCGCGCACGTCGTGACCGTCGCCACCGAACACAAGGCCGTGCTCGACGTGTGTCAGGCCGTCGCGGCCGAGGGCGGCCGCGTCACCATCGTGCCGGTCGAGCGTGACGGCCGGGTCGATCCGGTCCGCGTGGCCGCGGCCCTCGCGCCCGACACCGTGCTCGTGTCGGTGATGACCGCCAACAACGAAATCGGCGTCATACATCCCGTGGCGGAGGTGTCGTCGGTGTGCCGGGCGCGCGGGGTGTGGCTGCATACGGATGCGGTCCAGGCCGTGGGCCACGTGCCATTCGATGTCGAGGCACTTGGCGTCGACCTCGCGTCGGTGAGCGCCCACAAGATGTACGGCCCGAAAGGCGTCGGTGCGCTCTACGTGCGGCGCACCCCGAAGGTCACCCTCGTGCCGCAGACCGTGGGCGGCGGGCAGGAGCAGGGGCTCCGGGCCGGCACGCTCAACGTGCCCGGCATCGTCGGTTTCGGCGCCGCGGCAGCCATCGCGCGCGATCTCGTCGCGACAGAGGGCCCGCGCGTGGCGGCCCTGCGCGACCGGCTGCTCGCCGGGCTCACGCAGGCGCTCGCGGCGGTCACCGTGAACGGTTCGCTCACCGCGCGGCTGCCGCACAACCTGCACGTGAGTTTTGCCGGCGTGGATGGCGAGGCGCTCATGACGGGCCTCGCGGATGACGTCGCGGTGTCGTCCGGCTCGGCCTGCGCGTCGGGCAGCCGCGAGCCGTCCCACGTGATGACGGCGCTCGGCGCCGGCGCCGTCGAACGCTGGGGCGCGCTGCGTTTCGGCCTGGGCCGCGGCACGACGGCGGCCGACATCGATACCGCCGTCACGCACGTGGCGGCGTGTGTGACGCGCCTGCGCGCGATGTCGCCGGT
>JALHON010000134.1 GCA_022842985.1 Acidobacteriota bacterium
GCCGGCGCGTCGGCAGCGGGCGGCGGCGCGCTGCACCCGGCGGCGATGAGCGCTGCCAGCAGCAGCACCGGCGATCGCGACGTCACGCGCATGGCGGTGACCCGCGCGCCGTCAGTTGCTGCCGCGCATGTAGGTGCCGATGATCTGCGATGGGCTGGCGCCCTTCTTCGGCCGGAACTTCTGCGGCCGGCCCACATGGACGTCGGCGGTGTAGAGATTGCCCTCGGTGTCGGTATGGAACTGGTGCACACCCCAGAAGCCGCCGGGGAACGCGCCGAAGGTACCCCACGAGAACAGCAGCCGGCCGTTCAGGTCGAACTTCGTGAACTTCTGCGTGTGGCCGTCTGCCACCCACAGGTGCTGATCCTCCGAGAGCAGCAGCGAGTACGGCCGCCGCACGTTCGGCCACGCGTCGAGGAACTTGCCGTGCTCGTCGAACACCTGGATGCGCGAGTTGGCGCGATCGCTGATGTAGAGGCGCCGCTGCCTGTCGATGACGATGGCGTGCACGGTGTTCATGTAGCCCGGCCGCGTCTCGGTAGGCTCGTTGCCTTTCTGGCCCCACGTCAGCAGGAACTTCCCGGTCTTGTCGAACTTGACCACGCGCGTGTTGACGTAACCGTCGCTCACGAAGAACGTGCCATCGGGCAGCCACGCCACGTCCGTGGGCCGGTTGAAGTGGGTGGCATCGTCGCCCGGCTGCATCGGCGTGCCGACCGTCATCACGAGCTGCTTGCCGTCGCGCGTGAACTTGTAGATGGCGTGTGCGCCGTCATCGACGAGCCACACGTGGCGGTCGGGATCGTAGGGATTGACGAGGATCCGGTGCGGGCGCACGAACAGCTTGTTGTGCTGGTCCCAGGATTCGATGAGCCTCCCCTCGCGATCGACCACGTTGAACACGTGATCCCAGCGCGGATGGCGGGCTGGGTCCTTCTGCGACAGGTCGTAGCCGGAGGCGTTGCGTGCCGGGATGAAGGCGTCGGCGGCGCCGCGCGTGTCCTTCACGACCGGCAGGCAGCCGCGACTGAAGATGTAGACGCGATCCGGGCTGTCGGCCCAGATGCCGGCCGTGGAGCCGATGACGTGGCCTTCGCCGCAGTAGTTCTGTGGCCAGCCCCGAACCAGATCGTATGGCCCGGTCTCGTCACCGCCTCCCTTGTCCTGCGCCAGCAGGACGGCCCCCAACGCCAGAGCGAACGACGCGCATGCGATGCCGAGCTGCTGCTTCACGGGCGGCCTCCTTGCTGGTCAGCCTTTGCGGAGTTCCTTGATGAACGTGGCGGCCTGCGTGGCCTCCGGTGTGCCGGGGTGCTCCGCCACGACGCGGTCGAAGAGTTCGAGCGCCTTCGCGGCGTCGCCCTTGCTGAAGTGCACTTTGGCCATGCCGAGCGTCGCCCCGGCGTGACGCGGCGAAGCCGCGAGCACACGCTGGAACTGCGCGTCGGCATCCGCCACGCGACCCTGGGCGAAGTGGACGGCGCCGAGCGTCGACGCGGCGTCCGCGGCCAGCGGATCGGCCAGGTCGCCCTTGAGCGACAGGCCCTTCTCGAGGGCCGCGACGGCCTTGTCGTAGGCCTGCTGGTCGACATAGACGCTGCCGAGCTGAAACTGGATCGACGGGTCGGCCGGCGCAAGCGCCGCGGCCTTCTCGAGACTGGTCACCGCGTCGGCCGTCCGCTTCATCCCGAGGTAGGCCAGCGCCAGGTTGACGTGCAGCGGCGCGACGGTTGGCGCCTGCGCGATTGCGGCCTGGAATTGCGTCGCCGCCTGGTCGAAGTTGCCGGCATTGAACGCCGCGACGCCGGCCTCGAACTCCTTCGCGCCGCCGGCAGCGGCTTTCGCGAGCTTGAAGTCGAAGTTCCGGTCGGTGCCGGCCACGAGCTTCACCCGGTCGGCGACCGGCTGGTAGCCGTCCTTGGCGACAGACATCTCGTACTCGACCGCCTGCAGGCCCCGCCGGTAGAAGCGGCCGTCCTTGCCGGTCGTGAGCACCACCTCGCGGCCGCGATCGATGTTGACGAGCTTGATGGTGACGCCGGCAAGGGGCTGGCCGGCGTCGTCGACGACCTGCCCCTTGATGACGCCCAGTTCCATCTGGGCGACGGCCGGCGTGACACCGGCGCTCAGTAGGACGACAGCGACCAGACCGGGGAGCCGCATCATGTTCGTCCTCAGAAGCGCAGGCGGATTCCGAGCTGCGACTGCCGGGGGAAGTTCGCTCCCGTCGCCACCATGAAGTTGGGCGACGAGCGGTTGCCGGTGGGCGGCACCTCGTTCAGGCGGTTGAGGATGTTGAAGACATCGAAGAAGAAGTCGAGACTGTCGAGACGGCCGCCGAGCGGCAGCTGGTAACGAATCGAGAGATCGGTGGTGAAGGCGCCCGGACCGCGGATGCCGTTGATGACCGCGCGCCCCTGGGCGTCGACCGCCGACCGGATCGGAAAGACAAGGTCGTCGATGCCGCGCACCGGCCGATCGTTGTTGTCGAGGTCGCCGTTGACGTCACGGCCGACCGTTTCGTTGATCGGCGCGCCGCTGATGGCGCTGACGACCGTGGCGAAGGTCAGCGACCGCCACGGATTGACGGTGCCACTGGCGGCGAAGACATGGGTACGGTTGAACTGGAACTCGCCGTAGTCGGCGCCGATGTCGTTATCGAGCCACACGCGGCGGGCGTCGGGATTGCCGAGGCCCACGTAGTTGCTGCGCTGGGCGGTGTAGGCGAGGCGGCCGCTCCACCGGTTGGCCAGACGGCGCACGAGCGACACCTGCACCGACTTGTAGTCGCCGTCGAGCGCCGAGCTGGTCTGCGACTGCAGCACACGCTGGAAGTTCACGCCGCGGGCTTCCGCCGGGATGAGGACGCCATCCGGGTCGAACGCGTTGACGCCGGGCCGCACGCCATTGACCGGCTCGTTGATGTCGATGACCCCGAGCTGGTTGCGCGAGGCGTTGGCCACGTAGTCCAGCGTCAGCGCGGTCTTGCCGAACAGCTCCTGAGCGATCCCGAAGCTCCATGCCCACTGGTGCGGCATCTTGCGATTGGGGTCGTCGATCCGGGGGTTGCGGTTGAACGCGGTGCCGGCGATGACTTCGTCGCGCAGCCGGTTCAACACCGCCTGGCCCGCCGGTGAGAGACGGGCCACGCCGGGATTGCCGGCCGTGTCGGTGATCATGTCGGGAATGAGCACGAGGCTGGCGTTCGGGCTCGAGGCGTTGATCGAGATCGTCGGGAACAGCGTTCTGACGCCGCTCTGCTGCAGCGTGAGGTCGTGCACCACCGGCACGTAGGAGTAGAACTTGCCGACGCCGCCACGGACCACGGTGCGGCCATTGCCGAGAGCGTCCCACGCGAAGCCGGCACGCGGCGCGAAGGCATTGTCATGGCTGGGTGTCTGCTTGTGGTTGTCCCAGCGCAGGCCGAGCGTCAAGGTGAGGTTGCGGGCCACGCTCCACTTGTCTTCGACGAAGCCGTAGCGACGCACATCCTTGGACACGACGGCGTAGCCGTAATCGTCCGGAGGACCGACGGTGACATCGAACTGGAAGGGGTGGGTGGACGGATCCGCCGGGTTGTACGGCGCATCGCCGCGGAACAGGAACGTGCCAGAGTCGAAGGTCGAGCGCGGATCCATGTTGTTCAGACTGAACCCGCCGCCGAACTTGAGAGTGTGCTCGCCGCCGAGGAACTGCGGCACGAAGTAGGAGAACGCCTGGTCGAAGACCCACGTGCGGATCACCGTGGTGGGCCCGGTGCCACCAGTGCCCGTGACGTAGCTGGCGTGCACGTTGCGCTGGCCGATCGAGAAGGGATCGCGGCCGCCGAAACCGATCGGCTTGCCCTTGTCGTTGAAGAAGCCCTGGGGCGCGGTGGTCAGTTCCTCGCCAATCCGCCCGACGCGGGTGACACTCGAGAGCCGGTCGGTGAGCACACTGGTGTAGGTGCCGCTGATCATGTGATCCCAGTCGCTCTCCCAGTCCTGCGCATCCGGGGCCTGATTGTTCGTGGGGAATCCCTCACCCCGGGAATCCGCCGTCTCGAGCAGCCAACGGACGTTCAGGAAGTTGCGGTCGTTCACCTGGAGGTCGGTGCGGCCGAAGTAGTTGTTGGCGCGCACGGTGAAGAAGCCGGTCTGGTCGACGGCGAGCGGCGCCGCGGCGGCCGGAAAACGTTTGTTGCCGGCGAGATCCTCGTTGTCGCGCTCGTACGTGAAGTAGAAGTGCATGCGGTTGCGGATGATCGGCCCGCCAAGACCGAACCCGGCCTGCAGCGTCCGCTCGGGCGGCTTGGCCACGTTGTCGGGCAGGAACAGCCCGCGGGCGTTCAGCGTCTCGTCGCGGAAGTAGGAGTAGGCGCGGCCGCGGATGTCGTTGGTGCCGCCGCGCGTGACCATGTTGATGATGGCACCAGCGCCGCCGCCGTATTCGGAGCTGTACTGGTTGGCCAGCACCTGGTATTCCTCGATGTTGTCGAGCACCACGCGCACCTGTGTGCCCTGACTGCCACCGAGGCGGTCATCGTTGTTGTACATCCCGTCGAGCAGGTAGACGTTCTGCTGTGAGGGCGACCCGTTGGCCACGACCTGTCCGCCTTCGAAGGTGGACTGCGCCGGGTTCGGCGTCATGCCGGGGATGAGCTGGGTGAGGCCGGTGAAGTTGCGGAAGTTCGAGGGCACTTCCTCGATCTCGCGCCGCGACAAACTGCCGCCGATCTGGTTGCTGGTGCGTTCGACGAGCGGCGCTTCCCCGGTGACGACCAGATTCTCCTGCACGCCGGCCACCGTGAGCTTCAGCTCCAGGGTGAAGGACGCCCCCGGCAGCAGGACGATGCCGGCGCGGGCGGCGCTGCCGAAGCCGGCCATCGTCACCGCGACGTCGTAGGTGCCGGGCTCGAGGTTGGGCACCGAATAGGCGCCGGTCTCGGCGGTGATGGCTTCGCGGGTGAACCCGGTACCGGCGTTGGTGATGACGACGGTAGCGCCCGGCAGCGCGAGGCCGTCCGGATCGAGGACTTTGCCGGCAATCGCCCCTCGCTGCTGCGCGAGCGCCGGCGCCACCAGGGCGAGGGACACACTCAGAACGACTGACAGGAGCCGGACAGCAGTCACCATGTGAATCCCTCCCTTTCGAAGGCGGTCGAATGGCGGAGAGCGTAGCCGTTCGCCACCGGGCGCGGTGTCAAACCATGTCTAGGGTTTGTCTTGGAGTTGTCTAGTCGCGGCGCGGGGGCCGCCCCCGGCGGGATGACAAGTTGCAGACATCGCCGAGACATCGTTTTACCGGCACCGGCTGCCCGACTTCTGCTACAACTGGCGGCATTCCCGGAGGAGGTTCCCATGAAGGTGATAGCGGTGGTGGCGGCGCTGGCCGTCCTCGGAAGTCCGATGCGCGCGGTAGCGCAGGGCGATCCGGCCGTGAGCAGCGCCGAGCCGTTCAAGCTCGGCACGTTCGAGATCGCAGGCGAGCCGCGCATCGGCATCGTCCTGCGTGATGCCCTGGTGGTCGAACTCGCGGCCGCCAACCGCGCGCTCGAGCGCGACCCGGCCTATCCGCCGGTGCCGATGCCGCCGACCATGGTGGACCTCATCGGCCGCTACGAATACGGCATGAAGACCCGGCTCTACGAGATCGTGAATTCGGTCGTGCGCGGCAACCGCCTGACCGGCGCGCAGCGTCCGCCCTGGGTGCACGACGTGAAGAACGTCGACATCCTGGCGCCGCTCATGCCCGGCAAGATGCTGAACGCCGCCGTCAACTTCTACACGCACGTCGGCGAAACGGGCACCGCGGAAGAGCAGAAGAAGGCCGAGGCCGAACGGCGTGCCAAGCGCGGCGTGCCGTATCTCTTCATCAAGCCGACGCGCGGCGCCGTCGTGGGCGACGGCGACAACGTGGTCATCCCGCACGGCCGCGACCGCGTGGACTGGGAAGTGGAACTCGGCATCGTCATCGGCCGCGCCGCGAAGTACGTGCCGGCCGACAAGGCTGCCGAACACATCTTCGGCTACATGGTCACCGTGGACGTCTCGGATCGCGGCGGCCGTCCGCCCGACTCGCGGCCCGGCTCCGACTGGTTCGTCGGCAAGGGCCACGACACCTTCGCGCCGATGGGACCGTGGATCGTGCCGAAGGAGTTCTACGGCGATCCGATGAAGCGCCTGCGCCAGACGCTCACGATCGACGGCAAGGTGATGCAGGAGGCCGGCGCCTCCGACATGATCCACTCGATCTACGAACTCATCGAGTACGGCTCGTCGATCATCACGCTCTACCCGGGCGATGTCGTGAACAACGGCACGTCGGGCGGCACCGGGATGGGCCAGGCCTACCGCGGCGCGGAACGGTTCCTCAAGCCGGGTGAGAAGTTCACGGCAGCCATCGACGGCATCGGCTCGATCACGATGAACGTGGTGGGTGAACCGGCGCCGGCGGGTGGCACGGGCTCGCGACTGCCGGCCGTCAGCTCCTACCGCAAGCAGTAGCACCGACCGAGGCGGGGCGGCCCTGGCGGCCGCCTCGCCGCCGTTCGTCCCAGCCGGTTCCCTCCCGCCCACAACGATCCCACGCTCGCTTCCGTCTAACGCGGGCGTGAGCACCCTGCTGCGAGACGTCGCCTACGCCCTCCGCAAGTTCCGTTCGGCCCGGGTCTTCACGGCCACCGCCGTGCTGACGCTGGCCCTCGGCATCGGCGGCACGACCGCCATCTTCACGCTCATCCACGCGGTGATGCTGAAGTCGCTCCCGGTCGGCGATCCCGCCACCCTGTATCGCATCGGCGACGGCGACGCCTGCTGCGTGCAGGGCGGCCCGCAGGACCGCTGGGGGATGTTCTCCTTCCCGCTCTACGAACGCCTGCGCGACGCCACGCCGGAGTTCGCGTCGACGACGGCCTTCCAGGCCGGCATGAACCGCTTCAGCATCCGCCGGGAAGGGGCCGCGGACTCGGCCCGGACGCTGCGCGCCATCTACGTCACGGGCAGCTACTTCGAGACCCTCGGCATCAACGCCGCCGCCGGGCGGGCGTTCTCGCCGGCCGACGACACCGCGGCGGCACCGCCGGTGGCCGTGATGGCGCACCACACCTGGCAGGCGCAGTTCGGCGGTGATCCGTCGCTCATCGGCGCGACGCTCGTCATCGAAGGCCATGCCTTCACGCTCGCGGGGGTCATGCCGCAGGGCTTCTTCGGCGAGACGCTGCAGGCAGACCCGCCCGACCTGTGGCTGCCGCTGCAGCAGGAGCCGCTCATCGCCGGCGAGACCTCGCTGCTCGCGCAGCCGGTGTCGAGCTGGCTGCGCGTCATCGGCCGGCTGTCACCCGGCGCCAGCACGGCCGGCATGGACGCGCGGCTCACGACGCTGCTGCAGACGTGGATGCGCACCGATGCCGGCTATCCCGCCGAGTGGATGAGCGAGATCGAACGCACGATGCCGCAGCAGCTCATCGCGGTCGTGCCCGCGGGCGCGGGCGTGGCGGAGATGAAGGCGGAGTACGGCCGCAGTCTGAACATCCTGCTCGGCGTCTGCGGGCTCGTGCTGCTCATCGCCTGCGCGAACGTGGCCAACCTGCTGCTGGCGCGCGCGGTGGCGCGGCGGCCGCAGACGTCGGTGCGGATCGCCCTCGGGGCGAGCCGCCGGTCGATCGTGACCGAGGCGCTCGTCGAAAGTGTCGTGCTCGCGCTCTTCGGCGCGGCGGCCGGCCTGCTCGTGGCCATGGCGGCCTCGCGCCTGCTGCTGTCGCTGGCCTTCAACGGCGCGGTGTACCTGCCCATCGACACGACGCCGTCGTGGCCCGTGCTGGGCTTCGCCACGGTGCTGGCACTCATTACCGGGCTCGTCTTCGGCGCCGCGCCGGCGTGGTTCGACACGCGCACCGATCCCATCGAAGCCCTGCGTGGCGCCGGCCGGGCCATGGGCGACCGCTCGTCGATGCCGCGCAGCGCCCTGCTGGTCCTCCAGGCAGGCATCAGCGTGGTGCTCATCGCCGGCGCGGCCATGCTGGGCCGCAGCCTGACCAACCTCGAGGGCCAGCGGTTCGGCTTCGAACGCGAGGGGCGCATCCTCGTCTCCATCAGCCGGCCGTCCGCCGACGTCACCGGCGATCGCCTGACGGTGCTCTACCGCACGCTCGAAGAGCGGCTCGCCCGCATCCCCGGTGTGCGCGGCGCCGGCGTGGCGCTGTACAACCCGCTCACCAACAACTGGGGCGAAGGCGTGGTCATCGCCGGCAAGCCCGCGGTGCTCAACGAGAGCACGAACGCGTCGTGGGATCGCGTCAGCCCGGGCTACCTGCAGCACCTCGGCGTGACGCTCGTGAAGGGACGGTTCTTCAGCGAGGCCGACAACGAGACCTCCGAACAGGTCGCCATCGTGAACGAGGCCTTCGTGCGCCGCTTCTTCACGGCGGACGAAGATCCGCTCGACCAGCACTTCGGCATCAACCTGCCGGAGAACGCCGGCACCTACCGCATCGTCGGCGTGGTCGCCGATCCGCGCTTCACGCCGTTCGAGCTGAACCGGCCGCAGCGGCCGATGTTCTACGTCGTGCAGGCGCAGTCGGTGCCCTACACGCATCCGCTGCTGGCGCGGCTCGAAGCGAGCACGCACTATGCCGGCGGCGTGCTGCTCGTGAGTGACCTGCCCATCGGCACGCTGCAGCCGCTCGTGTCGCGCGTGCTGTCGGATCTCGATCCGAATCTCGCGGTGGTGAGCGCCCGCACGCTCGACGAGCAGATCGCCCGGGTCTTCTCGCAGGAGCGCGCGGTGGCCGGCCTGGCCGGACTCTTCGGCGTGGTCGCCCTCATCCTCGCGGCCATCGGCCTCTACGGCGTGACGGCCTACTCGGTGGCCCGCCGCACGAGCGAGATCGGCGTCCGCATGGCGCTCGGCGCCGACCGCGGCAACGTGATGAGCCTTGTGCTCGGCGGCGCCTTCCGTCGCGTGGGCGCCGGGCTGCTGCTGGGCCTGCCGCTCGCCGTGGGCACCGGCTATCTGCTCTCGTCGCAGCTCTACGGCGTGACGTTCTGGGATCCGGTGGCGCTCGTCCTGGCCGCGGGATCGCTGGCACTGGCGGCCTTCGCGGCGTCGGTCGTGCCGGCCTCGCGGGCGGCAGGGCTGGCGCCGATGAAGGCGCTGCGCACGGAGTAACTGCCGGCGCAGAGCCGGTAGAATCGGCGCATGCCGCGCCCGATCGCTCTTGCCGTCCTGCTCGTCGTCACGTGCGCCGCCAGCCCGGCATGGGCGCAGCGGCCGCTGCCGCAGGCGCTCGCCGAGCCGCAGGTCGCCGCGGCGCTCGCCGCCGTGGACGCCCGCAGAGACGAGACGGCGCGCTGGCTGGCCACGATCGGCGGCATCGTGTCGCCCTCTGGTCAGGAACGCGACCGAGCGGAGGCGGTGGCGGCCGAGATGCGCCGCATCGGCCTTGCCGACGTGACCGTGGACGCCGCCCCGAACGTCGTCGGCCGCATCCGCGGACGCTCGGGCAAGGCGCTCGTGTTCGTCTCGACACTCGACGACCTGGCCACCGTGGCCGCCGATCAGCGCGCCACGACCGCGAAGCCGCGCATAGACGGCGACCGCGTGGTGGGCCCGGGCACCAACACCTCCACCACCACGGCCGCCCTCGTGGCCGCCGCTGACGCCTTGCTCAAGAGTGGCATCGTGCCGGAACACGACCTGGTGTTTGCCGGCGTGGCGCAGGAAGAAACCGGCCTCGTCGGCATGGGCGCGCTCTACGCGCAGTGGAAGGACCGCGCGCTCGCCTTCGTGGACGTGCTCGGCGACGGCCACAGCATCACCTACGGTGCCATCACGATCCACTGGTGGAAGGTGGTGGCGACGGGCCCCGGCGGGCATTCGCTGAACGGCGGCGTGCCGAACGTGAACCAGGGCATCGGCCGCGCCGTGGACCGCATCCTGCAGCTGCCGCATCCCGCGCGGTACGTCAGCGACCGGGTGGTCATCAACGTGGCGATGCTGCAGAGCGGCGCCGTCTACAACCACAAGCCGGAGACCGGCTGGTTCTCACTGGATGTCCGGTCCCTCGATGGCGCCCGCGTGCACGAGGTCGAAGACGAGGTGCGGAAGGTGCTGGCGGGGGTGACGGCGGAGACGACGATCCGCTTCGAGATGCAGCCCTTTCAGACAACGCCCGGCGGGCAGATCCCGGGCCTGCGCGAGTCGGCCCTCGTCACCACGGCCGAAGCCATCGCGCGGCATCTGGGCTACACGGCGCAACTCGGCAATGCCGGTTCGGCCAACCTGAACGTGCCGCTCGGTCAGGGCTCGGTCGCCATCGGCATCGGCGGCAACCGTGGCGGCCAGCGCGGCTTCGCGGACGAATGGGGCGACATCCCGCAGATGATGCGCACGGCGAAGTTCGTGGTGCTGCTGGCGGCGACGATCGGCCGCTAGTTCTCCGGTCCGTCATCAGAGGCCGGGCGACCTTGACATACGGCACCAGTTTCGCCGTTTTGAGTGATAAAATGGCAACATGTTCGCCAGATCACTCCGGCCACCGGACGAACAAAGCTTCTTCCTCTTTGGCCCCAGGGGCACGGGCAAGTCGACGCTCCTCCGGCAGGCCTTGCCCGACGCGTTCGTGATCGACCTTCTTGACCTTGGCGTCTACGCCGAGCTTTCGGCGCATCCGCATCGGTTGGAAGCGCTCATCGCGCCGCACACGGGTTCAACGGTCGTCATCGACGAAGTGCAGCGCGCGCCGGCCCTCCTGGACGAAGTGCATCGTCTCATCGAGCGCCGGGGATGGCGGTTTGCGCTCACCGGCTCGAGCGCACGGAAGCTGCGCCGCGGCGGCGTCAACCTGTTGGCCGGACGAGCCCGCACCTTGTCCATGCACCCGCTCACGGCGGCAGAACTTGGCTCGAGCTTCGACCTGGCGCATTCGCTGCGTTTCGGACAGCTGCCCACGGTGTACGTCGTCAGCGACCCCAGGCGATACCTGGCCAGCTACGTCGGCACCTACCTCCGCGAAGAGGTGCAGGCCGAGGCGCTCACGCGCAACCTCGACGGCTTCTCGCGGTTCCTCGCCGCCGCGAGCTTCTCGCAGGCGAGTGTGCTCTCGGTGGCGAACGTCGCGCGCGAGGTGGGCCTGCCGAGGAAGACGGTCGAGGGCTACTTCTCGCTCGTGGAAGACCTGCTCATCGCGGTGCGACTTCCCGTGTTCGCGCGCCGGGCGAAGCGTGCCGTCGTGGCGCACGACAAGTTCTACTACTTCGACTGTGGCGTCTACCGCACGCTACGGCCGACGGGCCCTCTCGATGCCAGCGAAGACATCGACGGTCCGGCCATCGAGACGCTGGTGCTTCAGGAGCTGCGCGCGACCAATGACAACCACGACCTGGGTTACGCGCTGCACTACTGGCGTACGCGGGCGCAGCACGAAGTGGATTTCGTGCTCTACGGCGAGCGCGGCCTGGTCGCCATCGAAGTCAAGCGTTCGTCGACGCTGAGAGACCGCGACCTTGCCGACCTTCGTGTGTTCGCGGACGAGTACCCGGAGGCGCGGTGCCTGATGCTCTACGGCGGCGATCGGTCCTACGTGGTGGATGGCATCCGCGTCGAACCGCTCGCCACGGCACTGCCACGCCTGGGCGAACTCATCGGGTGAACTGGCGACGGGCCACGCCTCGGCCTCGTGCGTCGTCGCTTCTCCGCTTCAGCCGCCCCTTCCTTGCGCGCGCGAATCGCCATCTGCTTCGCCTCGGCCCGACCGTACTTGTCGATCGAAAACGCCCGCCTGGCAGGCTTCCCATGCTCGTTGGTCCAGTGCGCCCTTTAGTTTTCGACGATCCGCCCAGACGCCAGCTCCTGCACTTCGAGACTGACGCCGAGGATGCCTGTATTGCTGCGGCGTGTGGCGTTTCGCGGCACGTGCGTCGGTGCGCCGTGGACCTCCCATTGGGCGTCGCGCCACTCGATCGCCCGGCGGAGGCTGTCGAACGGGCCATCCCAGCCATCCGGAAAGTACTTCACGTGCGATTGACGCTGGCGCTTGACGTTGACGCGCCAGCCGCAGCCCTCCGTCTCCAGCCGCCTGATGTGCCTCAGCGTCACGCGCGGCATGCCGTCGAACCGGTACTTGGGCATGCGGCAGTCTACCGTCCCTCCGCGCTGCGGCATACGGCGCGCAGGCCGCACGCCGTCGATGACCCGGGACGGCACCTTGACGGCACCGCACCCGCCGTTCACGGGTTGGCCAGGCCCGACCGATTGCGCTCACATCGCCAGGCCCACGACCGTGCGTCTCTGCCGGTATACTGCGCGCCACCGTGCGTGCCCTTCCAGCCTGTCCAGGCTCGCTGCCCGTCATCGTGATCGTGGCGCTCCTCGCCGCGCTCGCGACACCGGCGGCGCACGCGCAGCCGGCCGCGCCCTCACCGCCAACGGCCGCACGCGACGGCGGCCCGCCGGTGCCCACACTGCC
>JALHON010000135.1 GCA_022842985.1 Acidobacteriota bacterium
AATCGCAGGGCCGTGACGCGCGGGCCCGCCTCAGCATGCCGCCGCTGCTGCTCCGCAACCGCGGCACCGGCACCTTCGAGAACGTGTCGTCGCGGCTCGGGCCCGCCTTCGCGCGGCCGCTCATGGGCCGCGGCGCGGCGCATCTCGACCTCGACGACGACGGCGATCTCGATCTCGCGCTCACGACCCTCAACGGGCCGGCCACACTGCTGCGCAACGACGTCCCGGCCGGACGGCACTGGCTGCGGGTCCGCGTCCGCGGCACCCGCTCGACCCGCAGCGGGCTCGGCGCGGTGGTCCGCGTGACGAATCGAGCCGGCACGCAGAGTCAGACGGTGCGCAGCGGATCCAGCTATGCGTCGCAGAGCGACCTCGCGCTGACGTTCGGCCTTGGCGCCGAGGCCACCCCGGTGCAGGTGGAGGTCGTCTGGCCGTCGGGCACGCGGCAGGCCTTCACCGCGGTGCGACCGGATCAGACGATCGTCGTCGACGAGAGCCGCGGGATCGTGCCTAGCGCGGCCGCGGCCGGGCGGCCGTGACCTGCCGCTGCAGCTCTTCCTCGATGAGGCGCGAGAGATACTCGGCGGCCGGGAGGAACGGCGGCGGCGGCGGCGCGAGCCGGCCGTTCACGAGCAGGCTCGGCGTGGCCGTGATGCCGTAACGCGCGGCTTCGGCCGCGGCACGCGCCGGGACGCCGCGATACGTCCCCGCGGCGAGGCAGCGGTCGAACGCCGCCTGATCGAGGCCAGCCTCGGCGGGAATGGCGCGCAGCCGCCGCGCATCGAGTGTCGCCGGACGCGCCGCCGCGTCATGGAACGCCCAGAAGCGGCCCTGGGCGTGGGCGCAGGCGCCGGCTTCGGCCGCGCTCTCCGACTGCGCGCCGTAGGCCGGCAGCAGCTTGAACGTCAGGCGCACGCGCGTGCCGTAGGTGCCGAGGACCCGCGCGAAGACCTGCGCCAGCCGCGCGTAGTCGGGGCTCTGGAGATCGCCGAAGACCACGAGGTCCACCGCGGCTGACGGCGCGCCGAGCACCGGGTCGAGGGGCGACGGCTCCACCCGCACGAGCGGCGCCGCGAGCACGATGTCGCGCCGGGTCGACGTCTTCACGAGCTCCTCGATGTACGCCATCTTCGCCAGCTCGGGTTCGGTCTTGCGCTCGAGCCACGCACGCAGCGACGGCTTCATCTTCTCGAGCGCCGCACCACGCGTGCGATCGCCGAGACTCTCGTAGAGCGCGGTGAGCGCGGTGTCGGGCATGGCGATGACACGCTTCGGCACTTCCTCGGCGAGCAGCGCCTCCGGCGTGAGCGATCTCGCGGCGGCCTCGCGGGCCAGCAGGTCGGACGTCGCCATGGCGTCGGCCACCCGGCGGCGATGGTCGTAGAGCTGCCGCATGAACGCGAGGTAGGTGCCGGGATCGGTGGCCTGCCACTCGCGGTCGACGTCGCCGACGGTGATCGTGCGATCGCCGACGATGGCAGCGGCATCCCCTGCCGCCGGGGGCGGCACGACCAGCGCCGGTGCCGCGACGGACGGCGCGGCACCGGGCGCGGGCGAAGGCGGGGGCACCTCGCCGAGCGTCACCTCGAGTGACGCGCGATCGGCGGCGTCGGGGCCGCGGCTCACGGTGAGGAGGTAGCGCCCCGGCGGCAGCGCGTCGAACGGCACGGCCGCCATGAGGCGGGTGTCGAGCGCCAGCCGCAGTTCGAGCGGCACGAGGTCCAGCGTGACGAACGGCTCGGGACCGAAGTGGGCGCCGTCGATTGTCAGCGTGTCGGTCGTCCGGTCCGGCACGGCCTGCTGCACGACGAGCGGTGGACGTGGTGTCTGCGCGCCGGCCGCCGACGCGACACCGAGCAGCCAGACGACCACGAGGCGCGCGACACGCGGTCCGCAGCGACGCCGCACACAGGCGGGGCTCACGGCCACTCCTGCTCCGTCCACGGCGTGCGGCACGGCGTCCGTGCCTCGTACCGCGCGAGGTTCGCGGCGATGCGGTTCACGACCGCCGGCAGACCAGCCCGCTGAGCCGCGGTGAGCAGGTCGCGCTGCACCGCCGCCGCGCGCTCGAACTCACCGAGTTCCGCCAGGGTCATCGCCATCGTCTCTCCGAGATCCAGCGTGCGTCCCCGCTGCACGAGGTCGTCGACCAGCATCTTCGCACGACGGCCATCGCGCACACGGGCATCCGCCGCGGTCACGAGCAGACGCGCCAGCCCGTGCGCGAACACGATGGATTCCGGTGCCGCCGCGTGCGCACGCTCGAGCGCGGCGCGCGCCTCGCGATGGCGGCCGAGCTGCGCGAGCGTCATCACCTCGCCGATGCGCGCTTCGTCACGCCCGGGTTCCTCGGCCAGCACGCGCCGGTACTCGGCGAGCGCGTCAGCCGCCCGCGCGGTGCGGCGGAGGCTCGAGGCAAGACGAAGCCGCGCCTCGACATACGTGGGACGGATGGCGAGCGCGGCCATGAAGCGGCCGACGGCGTCGGCATGCCGGCCGTCCTCCTGGTCGAGCACGCCGAGGCTGTAGAGCGCCAGGAACTGTTCCGGCGACAGCCGCACCGCCTCGAGGAACGCCGCCCGGGCCGCGCCGCGATCGCCGGTCATGTTGAGCGCCGCGCCGAGACGGTGATGCAACGCGGCGTTGTCTGGCGCGAGGGCCAGGCCGCGGCGGAACCAGTCGGCGGCAGCCACCCACTCCTTCGCCTCGAGGGCGCGGATGCCGCGCGTCTCGTAGCTCTGGGGACTCTCGAGCAGCGTGTCGAGCGCCACCATCAGCGGATCGGCCGGCAGGATCTGGTGGTTCGCCCGCTGCCGCAGATGGAGGTCGGCCTTCGCCGTGTCGCCGAGCGCGGCGTAGGCCTGCGACAGCGGATAGTGCACGGCGGCGGCCGTCGCGTCGCGCGCCAGCACGGCCTCGAAATGATCGACAGCGGCGCGCGCGTCGTTCGCCGCGAGGGCCACGCGGCCCAGGCCGAACCGCGCCGAGATCGACGTCGGCTGCAGCGCCAGCGCCGCGTCGAAGCGGGCCTTCGCGGCGTCCGGTTGCCCGAGCTGCAGGAGCGTCTCGCCGAGCCACACGAGCGCGGCGACATCCGACGGGTTGCGCGCGAGCGCGCGCTCGAAGGCCGCGCGGGCCGGCTCGGGCTCGCCGCGCTGGCGGTGGAACTGCGCCAGATAGTAGGGCCAGCGGTAGTCGGCGGGCGCCAGCGCCTCGGCCCGCGCCAGGAAGGCCGCCGGGGCATCGGGAAACTGCGCCGCCATCAGCAGCAGCCCGACGTCACCCGCCGCCTGACTCTGCTCCACGTCCGGCGCGCCGGCCGCCGCCAGTGTCGTGACACGAGCGAAGCCATCGCGCACCTGCGTCTGCACCGACGGCGCGAGCTTCGCGAGATCAGGCAGCGGCGGCACCTCGAGGGCCCGCTTCGCGGCATCACCGCACGCCGCGCCGAGTGCCACGGCGACCATCAGCGCGGCCAGCGACCAGCGGCGGCTCATCGTCCCGTGCCCTGTGTCAGCGTGGTCCAGCGATCGATGGCCACTGACGCCCACGATTCCTCGGAGCCATCCGGCCAGCGCACACGCACGCCCGGCGCCACGGCAGACGCGCCGAGGCCGACGTGTACCCGCGGATCGTTAGCCGAGCCGTAGCTGCCATCGGCTCTCGCCCGTCGCCAGAGCGTGGGCTGTCCCGGCCGCTCGACCGCCACGCGTGCACCGACCATGTCGCGGCCGTCGCGGCCGACGAGCCGCAGGCCGAGCCAGTGTGCGCGCGCGCCCACCTCGTTCACGAGCAGGTGCACAGGGCCGCTGTTGTTACCGACGAGGACGTCCACATCCCCATCATTGTCGATGTCACCGAACGCCGCGCCACGCCCCGACTCCGAGAGCGCCAGGGCCGGTCCGGCCTGCGCCGTGACCGCCTCGAAGCGGCCGTTGGTCAGGTTGCGGAACAGCAGCTTCTGCTGATCGTATGGGAACGCCCGGCCGCCGCGGCCTTCCTGCGCGATGATGGTGCCGTTCACCGCGAGGACATCGAGCCAGCCGTCGTTGTCGTAGTCGAACCACGCCGTGCCCCAGCCGGTGTAGGGGAGACTGCGGCCGCCGATCCCTGAGGCCGCGCTCACGTCGCGGAACCGCGCCGCCCCGTCGTTGGCGAAGAGATTCGTGCCCTGCCCGGTGAGTTCGGTGACGATGACATCTTCATCGCCGTCGTTGTCGAAGTCACCGGCGTCCACGCCCATACTGGCTTCGGCCTTGCCCTCGCCGGTGAGCGCGATGCCCGCCGGCAGGCCCGACTCGCGGAACGTGCCGTCGCGCTGGTTCATCCACAGGAAGTCAGGCTCGCCGTCGTTGGCCACGACGATGTCGAGCCAGCCGTCGCCATCGAAGTCCGCCGTCGACACGCCGAGTCCGGGGCGCGCCCTGAGCCCCTGCAGCGCCGAGGCGCTCACGTCGCGAAAGCGGCCGCGGCCCAGATTGCGGTACAGGCGGTCTGGCAGGCCACCGTAGATCTGCGGCGGACAGTAGTCGGGCACACCGGCCGGCCCCGGGCACACCGTGGTGTTGGTGGTGCGATACGAGACGTTGTTCGCGACGTAGAGATCGAGCCAGCCGTCGCGGTCGATGTCGATGAAGGCAGCCGACACGGCGAACCCGCCGGCGTTGCCGGCGCCACTGGCGGCGGTGATATCCGTGAAGGTGCCGTTGCCGGTGTTGCGGTACAGCCGCGACCCGTCAAAGCCGGTCACGTAGAGGTCGACCCGCCCGTCGTTGTCGACATCGCCCGTGGCGACGCCCAGACCAAACGCCGGGCCATCGAGGCCGCTGCCCGCGGTGATGTCGGTGAACTGCAGTGTGCGGGTGCCGTCTGACGCGACCCGCAGGTCGTTGCGATAGAGACGCGCGCCGCTCGACGCGGGCAGGGCCGCGGCGGTGGCGGCCAGGGGCTGACCCTGCGGCAGGTAGACATCGAGGTCGCCGTCGCCGTCGGCATCGAAGAGCGCGACGCCCGGCGGCAGGATCTCCGGATAGAACAGTCGTCCGCTGCCGCCGTTCGTGTGCGTGAACACCAGGCCGGCCGCGGCGGCCTGCTCGCTGAACCAGGGCGCGGCCACGGCCGCCGTGGCGCCGGCATCCGCCGGCGCCTCCTGTGGGGGCGTGGTCGGCGGCGCCCCACCGCAGGCGCCTACGAGCAACGCTGCCAGCCACACGCCCGCGCGCGTGGCGGCGCGACGTCCGGCGTGTCTCATTGCCTCACGGGAGGCCTGACCACGAGCGGCCGTCCTCAATCCCTGCGGGTGCCCCTGCTCGACGGCGTGTTGTCCACGACACCGCGGTCAATCGCGTACATGCCCGCCCCGGCGGCCGCGAGGGCCGCGACCACGAGGAAGACCTTCTTGCGCCGGCTCATCCCGCTTTCGGCAGGGGCGTCCTGCGCGATGGCGGTGGCCGAACGGCGCACGTCGGGCCGGGCCGGCAGCTGCCGGCCGGCCTGCTGGGCCAGGCGCGCGCCCGACTGCAGCAGCGATTCGGCGAGGGCCGGCGAGACCTGTGACGCGGTCACGGCTGCCGTGAGGACGACGAGACGCACGAGTTTCATCACCAGTCCTCCGAGCCTAGAAGTTGATGCTCGCCGTCAGTCGCAGCAGACGGCCGTTGAGGAAGTTCACCGGCCGCAGCCAGCGGGGGCTATAGGCCGAGATGACCGACTGCACCGAGTTGGAGTTCAGCGCGTTGTAGGCGTCGAGCGCCGTGCGCAGCCGGCCGAAGCCGAGGTCGAACGACTTGCTGATGGCCGCGTCGAGCTGCGAGAAGCGGTCACCGAAGACCGAATTGGCCGCGTAGAGGTTCACCGTCTGCGGCGTGGTGAGCGTGGTGCGCGAAGGGTCCCTGAACTGCACGTTGGCCGAGGTGACGGCCAGGGTCGCATCGATCGGCGCGCCGGGCGTGTTGCGGTAGATGAAGCTGGCGTTGAAGTTCCACGGCAGCGGCACCGAGGCGCGCAGGCGCACGTCGAGCAGGTTCTCCCAATCGGTGACCACGCGGCAGAACGGGCTGTAGGAGTTGGCCGTCGCCGCAAGCGACCCGCCACGTATTGGATTGCCGGTGATGTTGTTCGGCTGGTTCGGCATGTCCACCGTGAGGCAGTGGTCGTCGACCTGACGGCCGATGTCAACACCGCCGCCCACGGTGATGTTCTTCGGCAGGCGGCCGTTCATGCCCAGCCAGAAGCCGTCCCAGTAGCGCTGCTGGTTGCCGAACTCCCGGGAGTTGGTCACCCGCTGAGTGCCCAGACCGAAGAGCGCCGGCTTGACGTCGTAGTAGCCGCACTGCTGCTGCCCGGCATTCGGCAGCCGCGGGTCGTTCGGCACGGTGATGCAGAACTCGTCGAAGCTCTCGGGGCCGAGCGCGGTGTTCTCGGTCACCGTGAAGCTGCCATCCCAGTTGTGGTTGTAGCCGAAGTTCACCGAGAGGCCATCGCGGATCTGGTGTTCCACCTCGACGTTGATGTCCCACAGGTAGTCGCGATTTCGCTTGGTGACTGAGTCGTCGAAGAGAGTGGCCTGGGGGAGGAACCTCCCGAAGTTCACGTTCGAGATGGCGCCGCACTCACCGTTGGCAGTGAAGTCGGCCAGGGCGCAGTCGGGAATGAAGTTGCCGTTGGCGTCGTTCCAGTTGCGGAACGCGGTGCTGATCGAGGAATTGAACGGGTGGAAGCGACGGGTCAGGTCGCTGCGCGACAGCTGGTTGAAGCGGCCGACCGACGCCTTCACAGCCGTGCGGCCGTTGCCGAACACGTCCCAGGCCACGCCGAAGCGCGGGTTGATGTCGGTCCACTCGGGCACACCCTTCAGCTCCTGCACTTCACGGGCGGGCACGAAGAGGCCGGCCTCGAGCTTGGCGGCCGGGTACCCCATCGACACGTAGTCGAGACGCACGCCGGTCGTGAGGGTGACGCGATCGATCGTCCACGAGTCCTGCAGGAAGAGGCCGAGTTCGACGTTCTGCCGTTCCTGCTGGAAGTAGGGTTCGGCCTGGTACTGGATACGCAGGGGCCGCCCGTTCAGGAAGTCGTAGTTGAGGCCATCGGTCTCGTTGTTGCGCGACCGTGACTCGTCGTTGAACGCCTGCTCGAGCGTGACGCCGGCCCTGAAGTTGTGGCTGCCGGTCACGTACGACGCCGTGACGCGCTGCGCGCTGCGACCAGTGCGGGCCTTCGGCGCCGTGAGCACCGCCGTGGCGCCGTAGCGGAAGTTGGTCGCCGTCTCCAGAATCGAGCGGTCGTCGCGGGTGACGCCGTCCTGCGCGAAGTTCACCCAGTTGGCCACCTGCCACGAGCCGCCGGCTTCCAGGAGCAGCTTGTTCGTGAGCGGCGCCTGCCAGGTGCCCTGCACGACACCCGACGGCCACCAGTCCCAGCCGCGCTCGGACTCGATCGCGTTGGCGCCGGTGAAGGGGCCGGTGGTGCAGCGGCACGACTTCTGGATGTCGAGGAACAGCGCGAACTTGTTCTTCTCGGTGGCCTGCCAGGTGGTGCGCAGCGAGTGGTTACGGAACCAGTCGAAACTGGCGGCCGGACGGTCGAAGTCCGGCTCGTAGGCGATGGTCGGCACGCTCGGGATGCCCGACTTGCCCTGGAGCTTGTTGTAATACGCACCCGGCTGGTTCACGCGCGACCCCCAGCGGGCCACCGCGGCGAAGAACCATACCTTGTCGCGGATGATTGGCCCGCCGAGCTGGGCCCCGAGCCGGAACACGTTCTGGACCTTGGCGGCCGAGTCGATGCCCACGGCCCGCAGGCCGTCGTCGATGTTCGAGCTCTGCATCCCCGGACCGGAGTAGAAACCTTCGATGGTCGTGCTGAACAGGTTGCTGCCGGTCTTGGGGATGATGTTGATGGAGGCGCTGCCCGAGCCGGATTCCGCGCCCATGCCGCTGGTCTCGAGCTGCAGCTCCTGCACCGTCCCCTGGTCACTGACGTATCCAACGCCGTCGGCCGCGCCGATGAAGAACTGGCTGCGGAACCCGTCGTAGGAGGCGCGCGTGCCGGTCTTGCCGTGGAAGAACGTGTAGGCGCCCTGCGCCGACCAGGTGTCGCGCGAGCCGCCGACGTCGGCCTGCGTGGAGGCGAACCCGGGCGTCATGTAGGCCAGGGTCTGCGGTCCGATGTTGCCGCTCGGCAGCGCTTCGAGCATCTTCTGCCCGATCACTTCCTGCTGGCGGATGGACTGCGTGTCGACGACCGGCGAGGCGCCCGTGACCGTGATGGTCTCGGTGATGGCGCCCACGGCCAGGCTGGCATTGAGCGGCGCGGTGAAGCCGGCGGTGAGTTCGATGCCTTCACGGCGCACCGTCGAGAAGCCAGGCAGCGAGAAGGTGACCGAGTACGTGCCGGGGCGCAGGTCGATGATGTTGTAGCGCCCTTCGCCGTCGGTCGTGACCGTGCGCACCTTCTCGATGAGGGCCGGGCTCGACGCCTCGACCGTGACACCGGGCAGCGCCAGGCCGCCGTCGTCCCGCACGACGCCGGTGATGCCGCCGTTCTGTTGCGCCCAGGCCACGGGAGCCAGCAGCAGCGCGGCACACAACGCCGCGACGACTCTCCCGAACACGTGCCTTACGTCGACATGTCTCACTGGCAGCTCCTCCGAGCGTTCCGCGGTCAAGGGGCAGTGGCGCGCGAGCAAGTGTTACGGAACACGAACCATGAGCCGCGGACGCTACACCTATTCGCAGAAGTGAGGCAAGGAAATTCTCGCGACAAACGATGACAATTGCACATTGCTCGCGCGCATTTCGCAGATGCATCGCTGTCGAGGGAGAAGGACGGATCGTCGACGACATCCATCGAGTCCGCGCATGTCGTTGTGGTCGAAATTTCTATGGATGTAACGCGATGGTTCCGTTATGCTATCGAGTCAATCAGACAATACGGGGCGTGTGCCCCAAGGAGCTGGGATGACTGCTCGACGTCTTCGTTCGTGGTCGTTCGCCTTGGCCGCCGGCACCTTTGCCGCCTCGGCCACCTTCTGGTCGCCCAGCGTGCAGGCACAGGCGCCCGCCGCGCTGCCCGCGGAAGTCACCTTCACCAAGCACATCGCGCCGATCCTGCAGCGCAGCTGCGAGAACTGCCACCGCTCCGGCGGCGTGGCGCCGATGGCGCTGCAGACCTACGAGCAGTCGCGTCCGTGGGCGCGTTCGATCAAGGCCCGTACGGGCATCGGCCCGCGCGCCGGCGTGATGCCGCCCTGGTATGTCGAAAAGGACATCGGCATCCAGCACTTCAAGAACGACCCGTCGCTCTCCGACCACGAGATCGCGCTCATCGCCAAGTGGGCCGACACCGGCGCCCAGCGCGGCAACCCGGCCGACATGCCGCCGGCCCGCGTGTGGAACGACAGCACGCAGTGGTCGATCGGCACGCCCGACCTGGTCGTGAAGACCTCGGAAGTGATGGTCAAGGGCACCGCCCCTGACTGGTGGGGTGAGATTCCGCCCACGCCGACCGGACTGACCGAAGACCGCTACGTCTCGGCGGTTGAAGTGCGCGAAGTCAACGACGTCGACTCGGGCGGCACGGGCCGCGAGACCGTCGGCGGCCGCTACGTCTTCCACCACATGATCTGGCAGACCAAGGTGCTCGACGCGCCCGAAGAGCCGGTGGCCCCTGGCGACATCTTCAACATCGCCGCCCTGTTCGGCCAGACGCCCGGCACGACGACCTGGCCGGTGCACGAAGTGGGACGCGAACCCGACTTCTTCGATCCGAAGTCGGCGCGGCTGCTCAAGGCCGGCTCGTCGATCGTGAGCGATTCGGTGCACCTGCACTCGAACGGCCGCGACACCAAGGCGCACCTCGAAATCGGCTTCAAGTTCATGCCCAAGGGCTACAAGCCCGAGTACCGCACGTCGAACATCTCGCTGGGTAACGGTGTCGACATCGACATCAAGGGCATGGACGCCAACCAGCAGCTGAACGCCTACGCGGTGCTGACCGAACACACCAAGATCCTGTCGTTCGAACCGCACCTGCACGCGCCGGGCGCCCGCATGTGCCTCGAAGCGTCGTGGGGCTACACGGTCGAAACCATCAACTGCGTGGGCTACGACCACAACTGGGTGCGCGGCTACGACTACGACGACGACCACGCGCCGCTGCTCCCGAAGGGCACCGTGCTGCACATCGTCGGCTTCATGAACAACTCGCCGACGAACAAGAACGTGCCCGACCCGCGCAACTGGCAGGGCTCGGGGAATCGCTCCGTGGCCAACATGTTCATCGACCTCGGCAACCGCGTCTCGCTGACCGACGACCAGTTCCTGGCCGAGATGAACGCCCGCAAGGCCAAGCTCAACCTGACGCGCAGCTCGGTGATGATCGGCTGCCCGCTCTGCAACCTGCCGCTGCCCGAGAAGATGCCGTCGCTCGCCCCGGCCGCGCCGGCGCGCACGCCGCAGCAGCAACAGCAGCAGTAGGTTTTTCGTTCGCTTCGTTGGAGGACTGTCCATGATCCGCCGAGTACTTCTTGCCACTGCGATGATTGGTGTGCTGGCCACCGCCGATGCCGGCGCCCAGAACCTTACGTACGCGAAGGGGCAGAACGTCTCACCTGCGTATGAAGGGTGGGAGGAGGACTCGGCGGGTCGCAAGTTCTTCGTGTTCGGCTACATGAACCGGAACTGGCAGGAAGAGCTCGACGTGCCGGTGGGCGCCGACAACAAGTTCACGACCGGCGCCGCCGATCAGGGCCAGCCCACGCACTTCCTGCCCCGCAGGAACCGCTTCATCTTCCGTGTGCCGGTGCCGCCGGGCTTCACGGAGAAGGACGAGCTCGTCTGGTCGCTCACGACCAGGGGCAAGACCGAGATGGCCTACGCCAGCACGCGCATCGACTACAAGATCGACGACGTCGTGAAGGCCTCGGAGACCGGCGCGCTCGGTGCCGGCAGCAGCAGCCCGGAAGTGCGCTCGAACACGCCGCCCGTGCTCGAGGTGCAGGGGCCGCGCCGCCTCGAGGTGAAGGTCGGCGACACCGTGACCCTCACCGCGATGGTGCGCGACGACGGCCTGCCGAAGGTGCGGCTGATTGGCGCCGGCGCCGCGGTGGAGAACGAAGGCTCGTCGGCCACGCTCTCTTCGAACAATCCGGCGATGCTGAAGCAGATCGAAATGCTGCGGCTGCGCCGCCTCGTGCTGCCGCCCTCGCGCGTCACCGTCGGCAAGAACGTCGGCCTGCACATGGGCTGGCACGTCTACCGCGGCGCCGGCCAGGTGAAGTTCGACACCGACCAGATCGCGGCGTGGGAAGACACGCGGACCGGCGGCAACTCGCCGTGGGCGCCGCACTGGACGGCGCCGCCGCTGCCGGCCGACGGCCGCCAGTCGACCAAGGCCACGTTCCTCACGCCCGGTGAGTACGTGTTGCGTGTGCGTGCCGACGATGGCGCGCTCACGACCGATCAGCAGGTCGTCGTCGTGGTCAAGCCGTAGTCGCGGCTTGACCGCGGCGAGCCGCGGCCCTAAGATCGTCGTGTTCCTGCTGTGCTCGTGATGGATCTCTGGAGGCTCGTCTGAGCCAATGTTCCTTCCAAGCGAGTTGCGTCCGCTGCGTGGTGTGCATGCCTCCGTCGTGAGGAAGCCTTAAGCGCAGCGTTTCAGCGACTCCACCTGCTAACGCAGGTTCAGCGATCCTCCCCACACGGCACCGCGGGGCACCTTACTCGTCGCCAACCCGTCCGCATCCCCGGCGGGCACCGAGGCTTGCTGTGACCGTCGGCGAACGCGGAGAACACGCCCTCATCGAGTGGCTTCGCCGGCACCTGCCGGCGCCCGGGCCAGACGTCGTCATCGGCATCGGCGACGATGCCGCCGTGCTGCGCGCCCCGCGCAACGCCTTCCTCGTTCAGACCACCGACGCCCTCGTGGACGGCGTGCACGTCTCGAGCCGTCTGATGACACCCGAGGCCATCGGCCGGCGCGCCGTGGCCGTGAACCTGAGCGACCTGGCCGCGATGGCGGCCCGCCCCGACTGGGTGCTGCTCTCCCTCATCCTGCCCGACAGCTTCCCCGTCGCCGCCTTCGAGGCCCTGGTCACCGGTGCCGCTGACACGGCGCGCGCCGCCGGCGCCACGATCGTCGGCGGCAACATCACGCGCACGAGCGGGCCGCTCGTCATCGACGTCGCCGTCACCGGACACGTGCGCCCCCGCCGGCTGCTCCGTCGCGACACGGCCCGGGCCGGCGACGAACTGTGGCTCACCGGCAGCATCGGTGGCGCCGCCGCCGGGCTCGCCATGCTCGAGGCCGGCGACCTGAGCGATGCCGCCTGCGTGGCGCGCTACACGGCCCCGGT
>JALHON010000136.1 GCA_022842985.1 Acidobacteriota bacterium
GCTGGCTTGGCGGTCGCGGGCGCCGGGGCCTGCGCGAAAGAAGCGGTTCCGGTCACGAGCACGAGGCCAACGGCCACAACCATACGTCTCATTGCTGACATCCTTTTCGGCAATACCGACAACCTTCGCATTTTACTCTACTATGCCGCGCCGGGTAAGATCAGCCGGTCGCCCTGTCTTGAGGACCGAAATGCGCCGAGTCACGCTCGCCTGCACGCTGCTTCTTCCGTTCGTTGCCGCCGGCTGCGGTGGCCAGATCCAGAATCTCCTCGGGCCCAATGTCGATCCGGTAATCGTCACCGAGACCTTCTCCGGGACGCTCACGCGCAACGGCGCCACGTCGCATTCCTTCCCCATCAACTTCGCGTCCGGCGGCGAAGTCACGGCCGTACTGAAGACCGTGAGCCCCGACGCGACGACCGTGGTGGGCTTCAGCCTCGGCACCTTCAACGGCACGGCCTGCCAGTCGGTCATCGCCAACGACCGGGCCGTCGCGCCCGCCTCACTGCTCGGCCGCGCCACCTCGACCGGCACGCTCTGCGTGCGCATCTACGACATCGGCACGGTGATCGAGCCGCAGGACTACGAGATCGACGTCACACATCCCTGAGACGCGCGCCCCGGCGGAATGGCCGGGGCTCAGAACGTCGAGCCGACCGCGAACCGGAACTGGAACTTCTGCGCCGGCGTCAGGTTGTTCCTGAGCACGCCGCCCCGCTGCGGGTTGTAGGCGAAGATCAGCCGGAACGGCACGTTCAGCACCGGCATGAAGAACCGGATCTCGGCGCCCGTCGAGGTCTTGAAGGCGCTCCGCCGGCCAATCGCGCGGGTGGTCGGCCCGGGCGCGTTCGGGTCGATGAAGCCGGTGAACGCCAGCGGGTCGACGAGCAGCGGCGGCGTCGGCGGCACCACTTCGAGGATGTCTTCCTTCATGCCGAAGCTCTCGCCGATGTCCCGCACCTGGCCGGCGTCGTAGAACATCACCAGGCGCACCGGCCCGGCGATCTGCAGGATGTACTCGGCATTGAAGAGCACGCTCTTGTTGCCGCCGAGCACGATGCCCGAGTTGACGTCGCGCGGGCCGATGCTGCGGATGTCGTAGCCGCGGATGCTGAACTCGCCACCCTGAATCAGCTTCTCGAAGATCGGCAGCTGCTTCGTGTTGCCGTACGGCCGGATGTACTGGAACTGCGCGCGTGAGCCCACCGACATGCGCGGCGTCAGCCGCCAGAAGCCGACCCCCTCGAGCGTGGGCTTCACGAAGAACGTATCGCCGCCGGGGCCGGCATACTCGAACGAGGCCGTCAGCCGCCGCCCGGTGGTCGGGAAGATCGGGTTGTCGACGGTATTGAACGAGAAGCTCGGCACGATCTTGCTGATCGTGCGCGTGCCGCCCTGGCCGATGAGCAGCGAGTCGGCGAGGAATGGATTCTGCGCCAGCAGGACCGGGTTCGTGTAGGCCGTGTTCAGATCGAGCACTCTGACCCGCTCGTAGCTGTAGTTCACGAACACGCGCGAGAAGTCGGCCGCCGGAAAGCCCATCGTCAGGTTGCCGCCGGTCGAGGCCTGCGTGAACTGCCCGATGAAATTGAGCGAGCGACTGTAGACGTCGATGCCGCCGGTGATGTTGCGGTCGAACAGGAACGGCTCGGTGAAAGCCACCTGGTAGTTCTGCGCCCGCGAGCCGCCCTGCAGCGACACCGTGAGGCTCTCGCCGCGGCCGAGGAAGTTGGCCGTCTGGAACGAGAGCTGGCCGAAGAACCCTTCGAACTGCGAGACGCCGGCGCCGAAGGTGAGCTGGTTGCGGTTCTGCTCTTCCAGCTTCAGCGTGACGTCGACCTTGTTCTTGGCGTTCGGCGTCTTCTTGACGTCGATGCCCTGGCCGCCTTCTTCCAGGTTCTTGAAGTAGCCCACCTGGTTGAGCCGCCGCACCGAATACTTCAGGGCCTCGGTGTTGAAGACACCGCCTTCGATGAGGCGCAGTTCGCGGCGCACGACCGTGTCGCGCGTGGTCGTGTTCCCGGTGAAGGTGATGCGGTTGACGAAGTACTGCTCACCTTCCTGCAGCGTCATCGTGACGTCGACGGTCGGCTCGGCCGGGCCATCGAGCGGGCCGAGGGCCGCCGCCTTCGGCTTCAGGTCGGGATACCCGGTGAACTCGAAGTAGCCGCCGCCGCCGTAGACCTCCTGCACCTTGCGCAGGCCGTCGCGGATGCGCTTCTCGCTGTAGAACTGCCCCGGCTGGATCTTGAAGAGCGGCCGCAGGCCTTCGGACTTCACCACGGTGTTGCCGGCGAAGGTGAACTCGCCCACCTTGTAGCGGGGGCCTTCGGTGACCGGCACCCGCACCTGGATCCAGCGCGTCTTGCCGTCGGGACTGTCCTGCAGCGTCTTGAGTTCCGGCGTGCCGACCCGGGCCTCGATGTAGCCCTTGTTGCGGTAGTGCGCCACGACCAGGTCGGCGTCTTCCTCGAACTTGGCTTCCTTGAAGGTGCCGCCGCCGAGCAGCCACGACAGCGAGCTGTGCTGCTTGGTCTCCTTCATCTTGCGGCGCAGCGCCCGGTCGCTCAGGGCCTCGTTGCCGTCGAAGTCGACCTCGCGGATGCGGACCTTCGGCCCTTCCTGCACGTCGAAGATGACCTTCACGAGCTTCGGCCCGGCGGGCAACGCCTCGACTTTCGAGGTCACCTCGGCGAACTGGTAGCCCTTCTCGCTCATGAAATCCTGGATGATGCTCTTCACCCGGCGCATCGCGCCTTCGTCCAGGAACGAGTCGAGGCGCAGGGCGACGCCCAGCTCCTTCATCTTCTCGTCGATCTTCGTGCGTTCGACCTTGCTAGAGCCCGTGTAGTCGACGATCTTGACGCGCGGCCGCTCTTCCATGTTGAAGATGACCCGCTTGCCGATGACGCCGTTGTCGTAGGGCTCGTCGAGCACCTCGATCCAGAGGTTGTCGAGGAAGTTCGTGCCCCACAGGCGGCGGAAGTCGTCGCGAAGCTTCGCTTCGGCCTGTTCATCGTAGGCGGGCCAGAAGCCATCGGACGCGCGCGGAGGCGGCGTCTGGATGTAATAGAGGTAGGTCTGCGGGTCGATGATCGACTCGTTGACCGGATGGAACTTCAGCTCGATGAAGCGGATGACAGGTCCGGAGCCGGCGGCCGGCATGCGCGCGGCCGGCTGGGTGGCCGGCGCCGCAGGTGCGGCCTGCCGGGCTTCGGCGACGCCCGCCGACACCGCGACACAGATTCCGAGGAGAGTTAACAGCCTACGCATCGTGTTCACACCGGTCGACCGGGCGCCCCCGGGGCGCCTCCCCGGGGCCCCCGACGCGCGGCGTCGGCGTGTTGGGGTGGGGTTCGGGGCACGCCGGCTGGTCGCCGGTCGCCGAATCCGTCGATCCTACCGGATTCAGACGTCGCTGGAAAGCGGCTGGCCGGCCCCGACGGGTTCGGCCGGTTCCGGGACGGGCCGGTAGCCCAGGCCCCCGCCGTCCACGTAGACCTCGATTTCGCCGTCGCGCACCCGGCCGCGGATGAGTTCTTCGGCCAGCGGGTCTTCGACGTAGCGCTGGATGGCGCGGCGCAGCGGCCGGGCGCCATACGAGCGGTCCTTGCAGGTGACCTCGATCATCCAGTCGAGCGCTTCGGGCGTGAGCCGCACGCTCATCCGGCGGTCGGCCAGATTGGTGTTCACCTGGGCGACGAGCAGCACCAGGATGCGCCGCAGGTCGTCGTCGGTCAGCGCGTCGAACACGATGAGCTCGTCGACGCGGTTGATGAACTCGGGGTTGAAGGTCCGCTTGACCTCGCCGAGCACCATGTCGGTGATGCTCTTGGACGAGTCGCCCGTCTCCGACTGGAAGCCGAGCGTGGCCCGCTTCTGGATGAAGCGCGCTCCGATGTTCGACGTCATGATGAGAATCGCGTTCTTGAAGTTCACGCGGTTCCCGAGCCCGTCGGTCAGGTGGCCGTCTTCGAACACCTGCAGCAGGATGTTGAAGATGTCGGGGTGGGCCTTCTCGATCTCGTCGAGCAGCACGACCGAGTAGGGATTGCGCTTCACGCGCTCGGTGAGCTGACCGCCCTCCTCGTGCCCGACGTATCCGGGCGGCGAGCCGATGAGCTTCGACACCGAGTGCTTCTCCATGTACTCCGACATGTCGAAGCGGATGAGCGCGTGTTCGCTGCCGAAGAGCAGATGCGCCAGCGCGCGGGCGAGCTCCGTCTTCCCCACGCCCGTCGGCCCGAGGAACATGAAGCTGCCCACCGGACGCGCCGGGTTCTTGAGCCCGGCGCGCGAGCGGCGGATGGCGCGCGATACGGCCGAAATGGCCTTTTCCTGGCTGATGACGCGGCGATGGAGCTCGTCTTCCATCCGCATCAGCTTGTCGCTTTCGTCCTGGTTGATCGACGAGAGCGGCACACCGGTCCACTTCGAGACCACTTCGTCGATCTCGGTGCGGCCCACCACCACCTTGCGCTGATTCGGGCGGACGTCGAACCGCTCGCGCACGAGGGCGAGATTCTCGCGGGCCGAGGCTTCCTGATCGCGGTAGTACTGCGCGCGGTCGAAATCCTTGGTCGAGACGGCGTGTTCCATCTGCTCGACGGCGACACGGATGCTCTTGTTGATCTCGCCGAATTCCTCGCTGAACGAGGCCTCGCGCAGCTTGGCCCGGGCGCCGGCCTCGTCGAGCAGGTCGATGGCCTTGTCGGGCAGGAAGCGGTCGGTCACATAGCGGCTCGACTGGTAGACCGACGCCTCGATCGCGTCCTGCGAATACTCGACGTGGTGGAACTGCTCGTAGCGGTCCTTCACGCCCATCAGGATGCGGATGGTCTCCTGCTCGCCGGGCGGCTCGACCTTGATGGCCTGGAAGCGGCGTTCGAGCGAGCGGTCCTTCTCGATGTACTTGCGGTATTCGGCCGGGGTGGTCGCGCCGATGCAGCGGATCTCGCCGCGGCTCAGCGCCGGCTTGAGGATGTTGGCGGCATCGAGCGACCCTTCGGCCGAACCGGCGCCGACGAGCGTGTGCAGTTCGTCGATGAAGACGATGATGTTCGGGTTGTCGGTCAGCTCCTTCATGATGGCCTTCAGGCGTTCTTCGAACTGCCCGCGGTACTTCGTACCGGCCACGATGAGCGAGATGTCGAGCGCCAGCAGGCGCTTGTCGGCGAGGAAATGCGGCACGTCGCCGCAGACGATCTTCTGCGCCAGGCCTTCGACGATGGCCGTCTTGCCGACGCCCGGCTCGCCGATGAGCACGGCGTTGTTCTTCGTGCGGCGGCAGAGCACCTGCTGCACGCGCTCGATCTCGTAGTCGCGCCCGACCAGCGGATCGAGCTGGTTCTTGAGGGCGATATCGGTGAGGTCGCGGCTGAACTCGGCGAGCAGCGGCGTTTCCTTGACCCGCGTGGAGGTGGTCTTCTCGTTCAGGAGCTGGACGATGTCTTCACGGACGGCATGCAGGCGCATGCCCTTTTCCATGAGGATGCTCGCCGCGACCGACCGCTCCTCGCGCAGCAGCCCGAGCAGCAGGTGCTCGGTGCCGATGTAGTTGTGCAGCAGGCGGTCGGCTTCCTCCGCCGCGTACTGCAGCACCCGCTTGGTCTCGCCGCTGAAGGGGATCTCGACCGACGTCGAGACCTTCTCGCGGAAGACCGTGCGGCCTTCGATGTCTTTCCGGATCGAGTCCAGCGAGAGATGGGACCGCTGGAAGATGCGGCTCGTCAGCCCCTTCCCCTCACGGATCAATCCCAACAGCAGGTGCTCGGTCTCGATCGAGACGCTGCCGAGCTGACTAGCCTCGTAACGGGCGAAGAACAGCACCCGCCGTGCTCTTTCGGTATACCGCTCGAACATCCGGCCGCCTTCGCGAGGAAATGGAGTCCCGGCGCTTGTGGATTTCATTATAAGGGATTCCTTCCTGGCGGCCCCGGCCGTACGGGCGGGGCCGGTTCCCCGCCGCGCCCCCCGGCACGGCGGCTACAATCGCCGTGGAGGTTCCCGCGTGCCGGATGCCGTCGGATTCATCGGACTTGGCGCCATGGGCAAGCCCATGGCGCTCAACCTGCGCAAGCACGACGTCGCCGTCGTGGTGCACAACCGCAGCCACGCGGCCGAACGGGCGCTGGCCGAGGCCGGCGCCTCGATTGCCACGACGCCGGCCGCCGTCGCCGCCGCCTGTGACGTCGTGCTGCTGATGCTGCCCGATGCGCCTGACGTCGAGGCGGTGCTGGAGGGCCCGTCGGGTCTGCTCGCCGGCCTGCAGCCGGGCACGGTCGTGGTCGACTCGAGCACGATTGCCCCGTCGGCCGCCATCCGCTTTGCCGGGCTCGTCGCCGCACGCGGCGGCGCCTACCTCGATGCGCCCGTGAGCGGCGGCGAGATCGGCGCCATCGACGGCACGCTGACCTTCATGGTGGGCGGCGAGGCCGCGTCCCTGGCCCGCGTCGCGCCGCTGCTGGCGATGATGGGCAAGGCCGAACGCATCGTCCATGTCGGCCCGTCGGGCGCCGGCCAGATCTGCAAGGCCTGCAACCAGCTGGTCATCGGCGGCACGATGGTGGCCGTGGCCGAAGCGCTGGCGCTCGCCGGCAAGGCGGGCGTCGACGGCGCCAAGGTGCGTCAGGCGCTCCTCGGCGGCTTCGCGGCCAGTCGCGTGCTCGAGGTGCATGGCGAGCGGATGCTGACCGGGAACTACAAGCCGGGCTTCAAGGCCAGGCTCTACAAGAAGGATCTGCGGATCGTGACCGAGGCGCTCGCCGAGTACGGCGTCGCCGCCCCCGAGACCGCCCTCGTGCAGCAGCTCGTCCATGCCCAGCTCGCCGCCGGCGGCGGCGAGGACGACTATTCCGGCATCGCGCAGGTGGTCTTCCGCCTCGCGCGGCTCGACTGACCGGCGCGCCGCGCCCTTCGCTTTCGGAGATCCGATGTCCGCTTCCGTGCCCACGCCCCGCGCCATCCTCGACCGTCTCGGTCTCGCCGACCTCAACCCCGGGGTGTCCTCCGGCATCGACGACTGGCAGCTGGTCCCCGGCGCCGACGTCCTGACCTCGCTCGATCCGACCACCGGCCAGCCGATCGCCGGCGTGCAGCTGGCCTCGCCCGGCGGCTACGGCCGCATGGTCGAGAACGCCGAAGAGCGATTCCGCCGCTGGCGCGACACGCCGGCGCCCAAGCGCGGCGACCTGGTGCGCGACCTGGGCCAGGCGCTGCGCGCGGCCAAGGAACCGCTCGGCGATCTGGTCAGCCTCGAGATGGGGAAGATCCGCGCCGAAGGCCACGGCGAAGTGCAGGAGATGATCGACATCTGCGACTTCGCCACCGGCCTGTCGCGACAGCTCTACGGGTTGACGATTGCGTCCGAGCGGCCGGGCCACCGGATGATGGAACAGTGGCATCCGCTCGGCCCCATCGGCGTCATCACCGCGTTCAACTTCCCCGTCGCCGTGTGGTCGTGGAACGCGGCCGTGGCGGCGGTCTGCGGCGATACCGTCGTCTGGAAGCCCGCCGAGCCGACGCCGCTCTGCGCGGTGGCGGTGCAGCGCATCGCCAACCAGGTGATGGCCGACCACGGCGTGCATAGTGTGTTCACGCTGGCCGTGGGCACCGGCCAGACCATTGGCGAACGTATGCTTGCCGACCCACGCCTGCCCCTCATCTCCTTCACCGGCTCGACGGCCGTGGGACGTCGTGTGGCGCAGACCGTTGCCGGACGGTTCGGCCGATCGCTGCTCGAACTGGGCGGCAACAACGCCATCATCGTTGCCGCCGATGCCGACCTCGACATGGCCGTGCGGGCCGTGCTGTTCGGGGCCGTCGGCACCGCCGGCCAGCGCTGTACGTCCACGCGCCGCCTCATCGTGCACGAGCGCATCGTCCAGACACTCTGCGACCGCCTGGTCAAGGCCTACGCCCAGGTCCGTATCGGCTCGCCGCTCGACGCCGCCACGCTCATGGGCCCGCTCGTGAACGACGCCGCGGTCGAGAAGATGCAGGCGGCGCTCGCCGCGGCCGTGGCCGCCGGCGGCACGGTGCTGACGGGCGGGGCGCGGCGCCCCGACCTCGGGCCACACTTCGTCGAACCGGCCATCGTGCGGATGCCGGCGCAGAGCGAGATCGTGCTCCACGAGACGTTCGCGCCGATTCTGTACATCCTCAGCTACAGCACGCTCGACGAGGCCCTCGCGCTCCACAACGGCGTGCCGCAGGGCCTGTCGTCGGCCATCTTCACCGAAAGCGTCCGCACGGCGGAGGCGTTCCTGTCGGCGAAGGGCTCGGATTGCGGCATCGCCAACGTGAACATCGGCACCTCCGGCGCCGAGATCGGCGGCGCCTTCGGCGGCGAGAAGGAAACGGGCGGCGGGCGCGAGTCGGGCTCGGATGCCTGGAAGGCCTACATGCGCCGGCAGACGAACACGGTGAACTGGAGTTCGTCGCTGCCGCTCGCGCAGGGCATCACGTTCGGTGACTGAGCCCGCCACGCGCCTGCCCGGGACAGAACCGCATCGGCCCGCGCTCGTCGCGGCGGCGCTGGTGCTCGGCGCGGCGCTGCAGATCGGGGACGGCTTCTATACGCCGCTCGCGTTGACGCTGGCCAGCGCCGCGACCGGCCTCGCGTGGGCGGCCGTGCTGTGGCCGCGGCGCCTCGGCGCCGTCGTGCCCGATGCCGCGCCACTCGTGGCGTGGCTGGCCTTCCTCGGCGTGCAGGCGCAGATCGTCGTCATCATCCTGTCGCCCCTGGGCGTCAACTTCCACCGTCCGATGCCGTACCAGCAGCCGGGCGTCATCCCCGCGCTGCTCGTCTGCGCGGTCGCGCTCGGCGTCGCGATGTCGGCCCGGCGCCTGCTCCGCCGCCTCGCCTCGCTCGTGCTGCTCATCGCGGTTGCGTGGCTCGGCGCCGCCACCTATCGCGGGTCGCCCCGCCCGCACATCGACGTCGTGACCGTGCACGAGGCCGCGTTCGACGCCCTGGTCGATGGCAGGAGCCCGTTTTCGATCACCTTCCCGGACATCTACGGCGGCACCCTCGATGCCTATCCGGACGGTGCCGTGCGCGACGGCATCGTGCACTACGGCTTTCCGTATCCTCCACTCAGCCTGGCGATGACCGTGCCGGGTCTGGCCCTCGGCGATCTGCGCTACAGCGAACTCGTGGCCTGGGTCGGCACCGGACTCGCCATCATCGCGGCCGGCACCGGCAGTACCCTCGCCCTGCTCAGTGCCGGCCTGGTGCTGCTGACACCGCGTGCCTTCTACGCGCTGGAGCAGGCGTGGACCGAGCCGCTGGCACTCGTGTGGCTGGCGGCCGCCGTCTGGGCCGCGAGACGACGCCATCTCGTGGCCGCCGCGGCGCTCGCGGGCCTCGCCGCCGCCACCAAGCAGTACGCGGTGCTGGCGGTGCTGCTGCTGCCGCTCCTTGCCGGCGACGACTGGCGACTGGCTCGACGGCTGGTCCTCACGGCCGTCGTGGCCGCCGGCATCACGCTGCTGCCGGCGCTGCTCGACCCGGTGGGGGCCTGGTCGAGCGTGGTCATGGTGCAGGTGCGGGAAGAACTCCGGCTCGATGCCCTCAGCCTCGCCGTGCCGATCTTCACGATGACCGGTCAGGCGCTGCCGGGCGTGCTCCATGCCGCGGTGGTGCTCGGCGCGACCGGCCTTGCCCTGCGCCGTGCGCCACGCACGCCGGCCGGGTTCGCGGCGGCCGTGGCGGTGGCCCTGGCCACGACCTTCCTCTTCGGGAAGAAGGCCTTCTGCAACTACTACATCTTCGTGCTGGCCACGCTGGTCCTGGCAGTGGCCGCGCGTGACGACGCCGCCGGCGACGTGCCCGTCAGGTCGTGACGAGGCGGCCAGCCTCGAGCCGCAGGACCCGGTCGCAGCGGTCGGCCAGCCGCGGGTTGTGCGTGGCGAGAATCGCCGTGAGACCGAACTCGCGGTGCATGTCGAGCAGCAGGGCGTGCAGGTCGTCGCCGGTCTGCTCGTCGAGCGAGCCGGTGGGCTCGTCGGCCAGCAGCAGCGACGGCTGGCGCACCAGCGCTCGCGCGACCGCCACCCGCTGCTGCTCGCCCCCGCTCAGCATGCCGGGACGGTGCGTGAGACGTGCCGCCAGGCCCACGCGCTCGAGCAGGCGGCTGGCCACGGGACGGGCGGCCGCGGCCGGCACCCGCGCGATGCGCAGCGGCATCTCGACGTTCTCGAGCGCGCTGAACTCGGGCAGCAGATGGTGGAACTGGAAGACGAAGCCGACGTGCCGGTTGCGGAAGGCGACGAGCGCGGCATCCGCCGCCGCGGCCAGATCGAAGCCGTCCACGGTCACGGTGCCGCCATCCGGCCGATCGAGTCCGCCGAGCACGTGCAGCAGCGTGCTCTTGCCGACGCCGGAGGCGCCCATGATGGCGACGATCTCCCCGCGCCGGACGTCGAGGTCGAGGCCGCGAAGGATGTGCAGACGCTGACCGGCGACGACGTACGACTTGTCGATGCCGGCCGCCCGCAGCAGCACCTCACTCATGGCGCAGTCCCTCGGCGGGATCGAGTTGCGCCGCCTGGCGCGACGGGTAGATGGTGGCCACGAAGCAGATGACGAGCGCGGCCAGCACGACGAAGACGACATCGCGCGGTACGACCGTGAACGGCAGGTGTGACAGCTGATACACGTCGGCCGGAATCTTGATGACCTGCAGACGGTCGAGCAGCGTCGCGGTCCCCACGCCGGCCGCGGTGCCGACGAACGTGCCGACGATGCCGATGACGAGCCCCTGCAGCATGAAGATGCGGCGGATGCTCGTGGCCGACGCGCCCATCGTCTTCAGGATGGCGATGTCGCGGCTCTTCTCCATCACGAGCAGCACGAGCGAGGCCACGATGTTGAGCGCAGCCACCATCACGATGAGGCCGATGGCGATCGAGATGGCCACCTTCTCGAGCCACAGCGCCGAGAAGAGCGAGCGGTTGAGATCCGCCCAGTCCTGCGCCAGGTACGAGCCGTCGTCGAGCGACGACAGGCTGTCGGCCATGGCCGGCGCGGCATAGATGTCGCGCACGCGCAGTTCGAGGTGATCCGGCTCCGTCTTCCCCGCCAGGCGGCCGGCGGTGGCGAGCGTGACGAAGCCGTAGGCCTGATCGAACTCGAAGAGCCCGAGGGTGAAGATGCCGACCACGGTGAGCCGCCGCTGCCGCGGCATGACGCCCATCGGCGAGAGCGTGCCGCTCGGCGTCAGCACCGTCACGGCATCGCCGATCTGCGCGCCGAGCTTCCCCGCCAGCTCGTGGCCGATGAGAATACCCGGCAGGCGCTCCTCGCCGCCGTCGTCGAGATCGGCGAAACGGCCGCTCCTGAGCGAACCCGCCACCTCGGTGACCCGCGGCTCGAGCGCCGGGTCGATGCCCTTGATGGTGATGAACGCCTGCTGTCCGTCCTTGCTCACGAGCGCCTGCGCCATGAGCGCCGGCGCCACGCCGAGCACGTCGGGCAGGGCGGCAAGGCGCGTGACATCCGCCTGATAGTCGGTGATGCCGCCGGTCCGGAACACGTAGATGTGCGCCGAGGAGCCGAGCATGCGGTCGCGCACGCCCTGCTGCAGCCCGGTCATGAGCGCGAGCGCGATGATGAGGGCCATCACGCCCACCGTGACTCCCAGCATCGAGACGAGGGAGATGACCGAGATGAACGCCTGTTTCCTCTTCGCGAAGAGATACCGCAGCGCGACGAAGAGTTCGTAGGGCACGGCGGCGCTCAGTCGCGCGGGCGCATCTGCGGGAAGAGGATGACGTCGCGGATCGACGGGCTGTTCGAGAGCAGCATCACCAGCCGGTCGATGCCGACGCCTTCGCCGCCGGTGGGCGGCAGGCCGTACTCGAGCGCGCGCACGTAGTCGTCGTCCATCGCGTGCGCTTCGTCATCGCCCTTCGCGCGGCCTTCGAGCTGCGCCTCGAACCGCCGCCGCTGCTCGTCGGGGTCGTTGAGCTCGCTGAAGGCGTTGGCCACCTCGAAGCCGCCGATGTAGAGCTCGAAGCGCTCGACCGTGTCGGGATCGTCGGCGCGCTGCTTCGAGAGCGGCGACACTTCTGTCGGGAAGTCGAAGACGAACGTCGGCTGGATGAGCGAGTCCTGCCACAGCCGCTCGAAGATCTCGGTCGCGATCTTGCCGGCGCCGGCGCCGGCGGGCACCTCGAGATGCAGCGCCTTCGCCACGGCGGTCGCGCCCTCGAGCGTGCGCAGCTCGTCCACCGTCACCGCGCGGCCGAGCCGGCGCGACGCCTCCTCCGCCGCCGCATGGCGCAGCGACAGGCGGCGGAACGGCGCCGCGAACGAGATCGCGTGG
>JALHON010000137.1 GCA_022842985.1 Acidobacteriota bacterium
CGTCAGGAGCCGGCGCGCGGGGCGTCCGTGGCGGGGGCCGCGGTCTGCGGGCGCCAGTTGTTGATGACCACGATCCGCGGCGCCGGTTCGTCGTCGACCGGACGCAGGACCAGGAACCGGTTGCCGTGCACGGCGTACTGCTCGAGGATCGACGACGGCGTGCCGATGCCCAGGTCGAACAGCTCCGTCGGCCGCCCGGCGCGATCGGGCACGCCGCCCGGCAACTCGACGCGCATCAGGCGCCCGGCGGGCGAGACGTAGTACAGCGCGCGGCCATCGGGCGCCCACTGCGGCTGCACGCCACCGCTCGACGACACCTGCCAGCGTTCATCGGTCAACGGGAAACGTGCGAGGTACACCTCGGTGCGTCCACTGGCCGTGCCTTGATAGGCGATGAACTGTCCGTCCGGCGAGAACCGGCCCTCATCCGCGATCGTCGCGCCCTCGTTGATCGGCGAGGGGGTGCCGGATCCGTCGGCCGCGATCACGAGCAACCGGAAGCTTCCCTGATCCGCGGCCTGCCCGACGATGATCCAGCGCCCGTCGGGCGACACGGCATCGGGATACGCCGACACGGGCAGCACGGTCTCGCGGGCGGTGCCGAGCGGCGACTGCCGCAGCACCGATGCGCCCAGGCGATAGAGGATGCGGGTGCCGTCGGCGGACCAGATCGGGTCGGAGATCGGACCGTCCGGGGTCGCGACCTTCGAGATCACTCCGCGCGCCAGGTCGATCACCCGCAGGATCGACGCCGTCTGGGGCGCGTCCAGCGCCGCCGTGAGGCGGGTGATGATGCGACTGCCATCCGGCGACAGCGCGAAGCCACTGTACGCCCCAGGCTCGCCCACGCGTTCCAGCGACTGCCCATTTTGCCCCAGCCACTCGAACTGCAGACTCCGTGAGCCGCCAGGCCGGAACGCCAGCACGCCGGCCTCGCTCAGACCGAGCGATGCCCGCGCGTTGGTCGCGTCCATCGCCACCGGTTCACCCACCAGCTGGAACTCTCCCGTCAGGGCGACGCGCTCCGGGTCGAAGGGCGCGGCGAAGAGACCGGCGGCCCTGGGCACGACGACATAGCCAGGGACCAGCGCGGGCTCGAACATCGTCGGGAACAACGGCGTCAGCTGCCCGGTGGCCAGGTCGACACGCACCACCTGACGATCCGCGCCGCCAGGCGAGAGCAGCGCCAGCACGACATCGGTGCGGGTGCCGACCCGCGACACCCAGAAGATGGGGACGCTGCCGCTCGTCGCCTCCAGCACCGGTGTCGAAGGGCCCCCGCCAATCGGCATGCGCTGCAAGGACCGGCCGCCGCCCTGCGCGTAGACGACCGTGTCATCGGCCAGCCACTCGATGGCGCGCCGCGGGCCGTCGACCTTCACCACGACCGTGGACCTCAGGTCGCTGGCGCGCACCCGGCGCACCTCGCCATCAGCGCTGATGATCAGGAATTCGTCGTTTCTCGGCGACCACGTGCCGGGAAGTGCGCCCAGCGACTCCGGCACGACCGCCGACGTCCCGCTATCCAGGGAGCGCAGGACCAATTCCGTCCGCAGCCCCTCGACCGACCGCTCGGCCGCCAGCAGATAGCGCCCATCGGGCGAGGGCAGCATGCGGCCGATGGGTCCGGACGCGACGGACAGTTCGGCGCGCAGACGCGGCGCCGCCGTCGCCGGCGCCGCCGGGCGGCCAGTCCGGCCAACGACGAGCCCGAGCGCCGCGGCGGCTACCGCCGCCGACACCGCGCCGCGCCAGACACGGGAACGCGTGGGTGGCGGTGCCACGACCGCAGCGGGCGCGGAGAGCGACGACAATGCCTCGAGCGCGAACGAGAGGTCACGGGCGGACTGGAAACGTTCGGCCGGCTGCTTCTCGAGACACCTGCGCACGATCCGCTCGAGCGCGGGCGGCGCGGGCTGACCGGAGAGCGTGAACTCGGGCGGCTCGCTCGACAACACGGCCGACATCGTGTCGGCGGACGTCGCGCCCTTGAACGCGCGGCGGCCGGTGCACATCTCGTAGAGCGTCGCGCCGAGCGCGAACAAATCGGCGCGATGGTCCACGGCCTGGCCACGCACCTGCTCCGGCGCCATGTAGCCCACCGTGCCGAGGATCGTGCCCTCGGCGGTGATCGGTGCCTGCGTCGTGACCCCCGTGACCGCATCGGCGGCATCGCGGGTGGGTGCCGTCTGTGCGAGGCCGAAGTCGAGGATCTTCACGCGGCCGTCGCCGGTGACGAACAGGTTCTCGGGCTTGATGTCGCGATGCGCGATGCCACGCGCGTGGGCGGCGGCGAGCCCGTCGGCCACCTGCCGCGCGTAGTCGATCGCCTTGCGGACGGGCAACGGGCCGCCCTCGAGGCGTTCGCGCAACGAGGCGCCCTGCAGCAGTTCGAACACGGCGTAGGTCACGCCGTCGGCCCGCCCCACATCGTGCACGGCCAGGATGTTCGGATGCGACAGCGCGGCCACCGCCTGCGCCTCGCGTTCGAACCGCGCGTAGGCGGCAGAATCGGCCGCCATCTGTGCCGGCACGATCTTGAGGGCGACCTCGCGATTGAGCCGCGTGTCGACGGCGCGATAGACCTCGCCCATGCCGCCGGCGCCAATGAGTGCGACGACCTTGTAACCGTTCAGGACCACTCCGGGCGCCAGTGACATGCCGGCCGGTATCTTAGCGCCTCGGCGCGGCAGGCGCGGTGTAACGTGAACACATGGCCACACGGCTTTCGGGGCACCTGACCGCCTTCTTCCTGTTCGACGTCGCCGAAGCCGCCGACCTCGCCGCGGTGCGGGCCCGCGTCGGCGCGGCGGGACAGGACGCGCGCTTCGCGCCGCGTTCGGCCATCCCGGCCTACGTGCGCTATCAGCAGCCGCCCGTCCAGATCGACGGCGACGCGCTGGGCCTCGCAGCGCCCGGCGGCTGGTCGACACGACTGAAGGTATACGACTACGGCGTGGTGTCGCTGGCGCTGCCGCGGCCGTTCGACGGCACGTGGGCCGACCTGCTCGCGCTGTCGCAGACGGTGATTCACGGCGCGCCGCTCGATGCCGCGGCCGAGGCCTATTGCCGCGCCGCCGCCACGGCGCTCCGGCCGGCGCTGCAGGAGCCGCGCGACGCCTTCCTTTCCGAGGACTACTTCGTGTTCGGCGTCACCCACGCCGAGGGCGCGCCGCCGGCCGAGGCGCTGCTTGCGGCGCACGGCGACGACATCGCGCGGCTGCTGCGCGGCGAGAGCGAGCCGCTGAGCGCGCAGGAGCGCGACGAAGTGCTGCGGCACCGCCTGTCGTAT
Source organism: Acidobacteriota bacterium (assembly GCA_022842985.1). GTDB lineage: Bacteria > Acidobacteriota > Vicinamibacteria > Vicinamibacterales > UBA2999 > CADEFD01. The sequence goes on from JALHON010000137.1 coordinate 3,293, forward strand.
CTCGCCTCCGACCTCGTGGTGCCGTCGTGGAACGGCGCCTTCGTCTACGACAGCGAAGCCGGCCTCACCGGCGCGCTCGAGATCCTCGAATTCGCCAACTCGCAGCTGCTGCAGTTCCGCTACTACGACCAGCGCCTCGATGGCGACCTGAAGCGGATCTACGCGCGCCTCCAGGCGCCGCGCTGGTACGAACCGTGGATCGGCCGCCGCTACACGGCCGCCGCCCGCGAGCTGCATCAGGTGTTCATCGACGTGAACGACCTGACCGACCGCACCGAGAACGCGCTGAAGCTCGTGGGCGACGTCTACGCGGCGCGCCTGCTCGGGCTGGCCACGACGCGCCTGGGCCTCACGGCCTGGAAGGACGCGGTCAAGGACAAGCTCAAGACGCTCGACGACATCTACCGCTTCGCCGTGGATCAGACCACGATGGATCGCGGCGAGGTGCTCGAAGCGTCGATCGTGCTCATCCTCGTCTTCGAGCTGGTGCTCTTCTTCATGGGCATCATGAAGTGATCGCGGTCAGGCCTTCGGCCTGATCGGCACGAGGCGCAGGCGGCCGTGCGCGACCACGATTGCCATCACGAGCAGCACCGTGGTGATGGCCGCGGAACTCATCTCGTTGCGCACCACGTGCATGATGGTGGCGCCGACCATCACGATGACGACCCCAAGGGCGGCCGCCGGCACGAGGCCCGGCTTGATGCGCGTCACACCGGGCACGACCAGGCCAATACCCGCGGCCACTTCGGCCACGCCGAGGAACAGCGTGAACCAGCGCGGCAGCGTCTCGTTCATCTGCGCGGCGATTTCGGGCGGCGGCGCCAGGAACATCAGGCCGTGCGCCAGGAAGATCAGCGCCAGCAGCGCCTGCAGAATCCACAACAGGATATTCATCTACAACACTCTACTCAGGAATTGGCGCGTGCGCTCGTGGCGCGGCTGTGCGAACACCTCGGCCGGCGTGCCGGATTCGAGCAGGCGCCCCTCGTCGAGGAACAGCACGCGGTCGGCGACGCGGCGGGCAAAGCCCATCTCGTGCGTCACGACGGCCATCGTCATGCCTTCCTCGGCGAGCGCCTGCATCACGGCCAGCACCTCGCCCACCATTTCCGGGTCGAGGGAGGACGTCGGCTCGTCGAACAGCATGATCTTCGGCTGCATCGCCAGGGCCCGGGCGATCGCCACGCGTTGCTGCTGGCCGCCCGAGAGCTGATTCGGCCAGGCATCACGCTTCTCGAGCACGCCCACCTTGGCCAGCAGCGCCTCGGCGCGCTCGCGGGCCTCCGCCGCGGTGAGTCCCCGCAGCAGCCCCGGCGCCAGCGTGATGTTCTCGAGCACGGTCTTGTGCGGGAACAGGTTGAAGCGCTGGAACACCATGCCGATCTCACGCCGCACGGTATCCAGATCGGTAGCGCGGTCGTGCACCGCCACGCCGTGCACGAACACCTGGCCGCTCGACGCCTCTTCGAGCCCGTTCATGCAGCGCAGCAGCGTGCTCTTCCCGGACCCTGACGGCCCGATGATGCACACGACCTCGCCCTCGGCCACCGCGCACGACACGTCGCGCAGCACCTCGAGGCGCCCGAACCGCTTGCTCAGGTGTTCAACGCGAATCGCCGCGCCCATACCGTGCTTCCAGGTGCCGGACGCCCCACGCGAGGCCGAGCGTCAGCAGCCAGTACATGACCGAGATGGTGAGATACGGCTCCCAATAGCGGGAGTAGGCCCCGGCCACGGTGCGTGCCGCGTAGGCGAGTTCGGCCAGGCCCACGGCCGAGACGAGCGATGAATCCTTCAGCAGCGCGATGGCGTTGTTGCCAAGCGGCGGCAGCATGCGGCGGAAGGCCTGCGGCAGCACCACGTGGTACATCGCCCGCGCGTGCGAGAGGCCGAGCGACCGCGCCGCTTCCATCTGGCCGCGATCGATGGACTGGATGCCGGCGCGGAAGATCTCCGAGATATAGGCCGCCGAGTTGAGCGTGAGCGAGACGATGCCGGTGATGAGCGCGCCGTAGTCCTGCCGGAGATCACGCGCGAGGTCGCCCGAGATGAGCCAGCCGTCCGCGGGATTGAGGAACAGCGGCACGACGGCGAAGTGCATCAGCAGAATCTGGACGAAGAGCGGCGTGCCCCGGAAGAAGCTGACGTACACCGTAGCCGGCCAGCGCAGCAGCACGCGGCAGGCCGTCTTCGCCACCGCATGACGGGCATCGGCGAGGCGCGCCAGGCCGATGACGAGGCCGAGCAGCGTGCCCTGCAGGATGCACACGACCGTCACGCCCACCGTCATCCGCAGACCGGTCCAGAAGAGCTCGGCGTACTCCTGGATGATGTCGGCCCGGAACCAGCCGAACCAGAGAATCTCTGCGTCCATGGGCGGAGCGGCTCGCGCCTACTGCTTCGGCAGCACGGGCGGCTCGGCCTTGAACCAGGTGCGATAGAGCTTCGCGTAGGTGCCGTCGGCGATGATCGCCGCGAGGCCCTTGTTGAGCGTGTCGCGCAGTGCCGTGTTGCCCTTCTTCAACGCGATGCCGAAGTAGTCCTTCGCCAGCGCCGGATCGTTCACCGTTTTCAGGCCCTTGTGTTCCTGCACGCGGTAGGCGATGACGCCGTTGTCGCCGATGGCGGCATCCACGCCCCCGCTCACGAGCTCGCTGATGATGAGCGGCGTCGTGTCGAAGCGGCGGATGTTCGCGCTGGTCCTGCCGAAGGCGCGCGAGGCGATGTCGTCGGCGGTGCTGCCGGTGACGACCGCCACCTTCCTGCCGTTCAGGTCCTGCAGCGACTTCACACCGCTCGCCGCCGGCACGGCGATGAGCTGCCGCGCCTCGAAGTACGGCGCCGTGAAGTCGTACGACTGCTTCCGCCGCTCGTTGATGGTGACGCCCGACACGATGAGGTCGATGTCGCCATTGTTGAGCGAGGCGAAGATGCCGACGAACGGGGTGTTCACGATCCGCACCTGCACGCCGGTCTTCGCGGCAATCGCCTTGATGATGTCCACGTCGAAGCCCACGATCTGCTTCTGCGGGTTTTCGTAGGCGAAGGGTGGATAGGTGGCGCTCGAACCGACCACGAGCGGGCGCCCCTGCGCGGCGGCGGGCGGCGCGCCGGCGGCGGCCACCAGGGCCACCGCGACGGCGCACGCGACAAGACGCGAGAACGTCGACATTCCTACATGTTTCCTTCGTCGGCCGAGGGACCGTAGGTGCCGGGCACCGGCACGTCGTTCAACCGCAGATACACGCCGAGCTGCGCGCGGTGGTGGATCATGTGGTTCATCACGAAGCTGCGGAGCACGACCACCTTCGGCATCGTGAACATGACGTGGTCGCCCTGGCGGAGCGTCCACGGCTTCATCATGTCGGCATCACTCGCGGCCGCGAGGGCCGGCCGCGCCGCGGCCACCACGGCGTCGAGCTTGGCCACCAGGTCCGCCGTGCTCGTGGGCACGAACGGCTTGTAGGGTGTCTTCGCGAAATCGAGTTCGTCGGCCTCGAGCGTGGCATTCATCCAGGTGCCGAGTTCCGCGAGGTGGCCGGCCAGACGGCCCATGTTCATCGACTTCGCGTGCGGGGTGTAGTCCCACTTGCCATCCGGCACCCGCTCGAGGGTCTTGCGGAGGGTGGCGAACTCGTGGTCGAACTCGGGCAGCATGCTCTGGGCAATCGACATCGCGGGGCTCCTGACGGCTACGCGGCCGCTGTGGAACGGCCGGACCAGCAAGGATAGATCACCTCAGTCGGCGCCAGCCGCGTCCACGCCGAGGAATCCGCCCGATTGCCGCGCCCAGAGCGCCGCATACACACCCTCGGCGGCGAGCAGCGCGGTGTGGGCGCCACGTTCGATGACCGTGCCGCGATCGAGCACCACCAGTTCGTCCATCCGGCGCACGGTCGAGAGCCGGTGCGCGATGACGATGGCCGTACGGCCCTCCATGAGCGTCCACAGCGCGTCCTGGATGAGCGCTTCACTTTCGGAGTCGAGCGCGCTCGTCGCTTCGTCGAGCACGAGGATGGGCGCGTTCTTCAGGATCGCCCGGGCGATGGCCACGCGCTGACGCTGGCCGCCCGAGAGCTTCACGCCGCGCTCGCCGACGAGCGTGTCGTAGCCGCCGGGCAACGCCTCGATGAACTCCGCCGCGTGGGCCAGGCGCGCCGCCTCGCGCACCTCCGCGTCGGTCGCCTCTGGCCGGCCGAAGCGGATGTTGTCGGCGATGCTGCGGTGGAACATCGACGGGTCCTGCGGCACGTAGGCGATGGCCCGGCGCAGCGCCGCGAGCGGCACCTGGTTGATGGGCAGCCCGCCGACGCGGATTTCGCCGCCGTCGGGGTCCATGAACCGCAGCAGCAGCCGCGTGAGCGTGGTCTTGCCGCCGCCCGAGCGGCCCACGAAGCCCACCTTGCGGCCGGCGGGAATCACGAGCGACAGCTGGTCGAAGAGTGTGGGCAGCGAGGGGCCGTAGGAGAACGTCACGCGGTCGAGTTCGAGGCCGTAGTCCGCCGGCGCGAAGGGCTGCGGCGCCGGCGCGTCCACGACCACCGGCGGATCGAGCAGCAGGTCGGCGAACTGCGCGGCATCCGTGAGCGCACTCTCGAGCGTGCGGTAGATGCGGTTGAACTCCCACATCACGCGCGTGCTGGCGGCGTAGTAGCTGAAGGTCACGAGCACGGCCTCGAGGCTGGCGCCGGTCGTGCCGCGCGTCCACAGCACGACCACCAGCCCGAGCACGTTCGTCGCGACGTACATCGGCGCCGTGATGATGTCGATGCGCAGGTTCTGGAAGTCCCACGACCGCAGCGTCTTGGTGCCGTAGTCGTAGACGTTCCGCGCGTGCACCTCGGCTTCCTCGGGCTCGCGGGCAAAGGCGCGCACAGCCTCGGCGTTGGCGATCGAATCCGCGAGGTGGCCGGCCATGGTGTTCGAGGCGGCCTCGCGCGCGTCCACGAGCTGCTGGCGGCGGCGCACACGCGGCAGCACGAGCAGGAACGTGATGGCGAGCATCGCGAGCAGGACCACGACGAGCAGCGGTGAGTAGCGCCAGAGCACGACGCCCACGAGCACGAGCGCCATCAGGTTGGCGACCACCGAGAAGGCGAGCACGTCGAACACCTGCTCGAACTGGCGGGCGTAGCCGAGCGCGCGTTTGGCGAGCGAGCCGGCGAAGTTGTCGTGGAAGAAGGCCACGTCTCGCGCGAGCAGCTCGTGCATCGCCTCGACGTAGAGCGCTTCCATCCCGCGCACCTCGGCACGGGCGAGCGTGAAGCCGGCCAGGCGCCAGATCACCTCGCCCAGTACCCACAGGCCCGTGACGGCCGCGACATACGGCCACGCCTCGGCGAGCGGCAGCGTGCCCTCGCGGGCGAAGGCCGCGACCAGCCGCGCAATGACCACCGGCGGCCCGTAGAAGATGAGCAGATTGCCCAGGCCGGGCAGCAGCAGCGCCGCCGTCGAGATGAACGGCCGCTGCCGCACCTGCGCGGCATAACGCGCGAGCACGAGGCGGAGCGCGGCGGTCAGCCGGCGCGAATCGCGAACAGGCTCGGCAGACACCTAGAACACGCGGCGCTGCAGGCGGTCCACGGTGAACTTGGCCGTGTCGGCAATCGCCATCACGGTCATCACCCCGGCCTGCACGGGATCGGTCACGACGAGGTCCGCGGCCTCGGGCACGCTGCCGGCCATGTTGAGGCTCACGACGAGCAGGCCCTGGGCGCGGACGTCGCGCACGGCCTTCTCGATTTCGCCGCCCATGATCGACCCCGCCAGCACGAGGGCCTTGGCGCGCGGCAGCCGGGCCACGGCGCGCACCGCATCGGCCAGCGGCTGCTCGCCGACGAGCGGAATCGTATCCACCGAGATGCGTTCGCCGCGGATGTTGTGGCGATCGGCTTCGGAGATGGCGCCGATGGCCACCTGGCCCACCTGCGCCCCGCCGCCCATGATGATGATGCGCTTGCCGTAGATCGCCTGCAGCGTGCCCACGACCTGCACGAGGCGCACGATCGGCAGCGCCGTCATTTCGGCCACGAGCGGCCCGGCGCTGGCCTCGAGAGCCACCTCGAAGTACACGCGCGCTTCGTCGCCGCCGGCGTTGACGATCTCGACCGAGACAATATCGCCGTTGAAGCGTGCGATGACGCCGGTGAGTTGGAAGAGCACGCCGGGACCGGGGTCCGCGTGCACCATGAGTCCGATGCGTTCAGCCATATCGGTGGGAACCGTAGGCTGAATTATGTGCGATGCACCCGTGCGTCCGCGAGCATTCGCGCCGTCGCGTTCAGAACTTCGGCACGCGCGGTGGCGGTGGATACGGAAACACCGCGATGACCAGTTGCGGATCGGGCCGCCCCTCTGGCCCCGCGGGCGCAAACCGCCACTGCGACACCGCGGCGACGACGAGGTCGTCGAGCGGCGGCAGGCTGCGCACGACGCGGGCACTGCGCACGGCGCCGTCGGGCGCCACGGCGATCTCGACCACGACCGTGCCGCGAACATCCGGCAGCACCGGCACGGGCCACACGGGTTCGACACGCCGCAGCACCGGCGGGCCCATGACGGGCACGAGCGAGCGTTGGGACAGCGCGGAAGACGACGGCCCGAGGGCGGTGCCGGCGGTCACGGCGGCCGCGGCACCGCTGCCCGGGGGACCGAACGGGAGTCCGTTCGTCGACCTGAACGACCACTGTGCGTTGCCAGACCGCGCATGCTGTTCGGCCTCATCGAACGACACGCCATCCGGTCCGCCGCCCGACACCTCGAGATGCCAGAGCACCGTACCGGCGGGAACGGACAGCCGGGGGGCGGGGCGGCCGGAGATGAACACCACGGGACCCGCAGGGGTGTCAATCGTGAGCGTGGCCGACACCATCGCCGTTCCGCTCCGCAGGGATTCGGGTTCGATGATGGTCGCGCTCCCCTGCCAGCGAGCGTCGAGCGGCCACGTGCCCTCGATCTCGCGGAAGAGCCAGGTGCGATTCACGCCGCCGTCCGGTTTCGGATCCTCCGGCGTGCCCCAATCGGCGATGACGATCGCGGTGCGACGTTCCGCGTCGAACACCACGCGCACCTCCGCGGAGCGCTGGCGCACGACATGCACCCGGTCATCGCCCAGGATGCGAATCGTGTCGCCGTCCGCGGCGTCGATCTGACGCCCGTCGGGCGGCGGCGGACGCATGGGTGACATCCGCCGCGGGCGGGGCTGGGCGGCGAGGCTCGAGACCAGGCACAACTGGACCATGCCTGCCAGGATCACGAGACGGCGGGTGTCGCGCATGGGGCGATGGACAGGCATGGCGGTTCGCCGGCCTCCTCGATCCCGCACCGTAACACGGCGAGCGACGCCGAGCATGGACGAACGCGCCACGGCTGCACGGTATCATCGACGCTGCGCCGTGCCCCGCACGGCCGCCAAGGAGTTGCCGACGATGACCCGTTCCCTCACCCTGCTCGCCCTTGCCGGCGTGGTCACCGCATCGCTCGCGCTCGACGCGCGCCAGGCCTCGACGCCCGGCTGCGACCCCGGCAACGGCGGCCTCACGCTGCCGCCCGGCTTCTGCGCGCAGGTGGTGGCCGATGACCTGGGCGCGGCCCGCAACCTCGCGGTGGCGGCCAACGGCGACGTCTACGTCTCGATTCGCACCGGCGCACGCGCGCCCGGCCAGCCGATGCAGCCCGGGTATCTGATGGCGCTGCGCGACACCAACGGCGACGGCACGCTCGACCGCAAGGAACGCTTCGGCACAGTGGGCGCCACCGGGCTCGTGCTGCGCAACGGCTACCTCTACTACGCCACCACGCGATCGGTGGAACGCTTCAAGCTCACGCCCGGCGAGCTCGTGCCGGCGGGCCCGGCCGAAGTGGTCGTCGGCGACTTCCCCGATCAGCGCGGCCATGCGGACAAGGACCTCGCGTTCGACGACAAGGGCAACCTGTTCGTCACGATCGGCCTGCCGTCGAACGCCTGCGCTCAGCCGGATCGGCAGCCCGGCGCCAAGGGTGTGGACCCGTGCCCGCAGCTCGTGAACGGCGGCGGCGTGTGGAAGTTCAAGGCCGACGAGGTGGGGCAGAAGTACTCGGACGCCGCACGTTACGCGACGGGCCTGCGCCAGGGCGTGGCGCTCGCGTGGCATGCGGGCAAGCTGTATCTCTCGATGAACAGCCGCGACTCACTCGACACGCTGTACCCGGATCTCTTCACGCCGGAAGAGAACCAGAACCGTCCGCTCGAGCCGCTCATGGAGATCAAGGAGGGCTCGGCGTTCGGCTGGCCCTACTGCTTCCTCGACGGCAAGACGAACCAGATGATCCTCGGCCCCGAGTACGGCGGCGACGGCAAGACGGTGGGCCGCTGCGCGCAGTTCGAGAAGCCGATCGCGGGCTTCCCCGCCCACTCCGCGCCGGTGGACCTGCAGTTCTTCGACCACCCGGCCCTGCCCGCGAAGTACCGCGGCGGCGCCTTCGTGGTGATGCACGGCTCGTGGAACCGCGCCCCGGCGCCCATGCAGGGCTACAACATCCTCTACCAGCCGTTCGCGAACGGAAAGCCGAGCGGCCCGTACGAGGTCTTCGCCGACGGCTTCGCCGGCAAGACGCCGCTCATGAGCCCGAGCGACGCCGTGTCACGCGCCAACGGCATGGCGATTGGCCCGAAGGGCGAGCTCTACATCACGGAGAGCGTGAAGGGAAAGACCTGGCGCGTGACGTATCGCGGCAAGTAGGCGGCGGGGTGCAGAGCGGTTACGTCGACGTGGGGTCCGGCCGTCGGCTCCGATGAGTCGCGTCGGTCACTCGCGCCTCCCGGCGACGTGTCCTGCCGTCCAAAGCACTTCTGGGGACCCCCATCCCCTACCCTGCGTGTCGCCCGCACTCCCGGCGCGAGTGTCGGCTTCTTGTGCGACGACGACTCATAGTCGCCGCCGGCCGGACCCCACGCCAACGCAACCGCGCTGAGTGGCAGCGGCGACAGCGT
>JALHON010000138.1 GCA_022842985.1 Acidobacteriota bacterium
CTCGGCGCGGAGCCGCTGCGTGAGCCACGCGCGGGCCACGCGCAGGTCGCGCTTCACCGTCGCCAGCGACACCTCGAGCAGCTTAGCCGATTCGGTGAGGCTGCAGCCGAGGAACGCGCAGAGCTGCACGAGCTCGGCCTTGCGCGGATCGATCGCCGCGAGCTCGTCGAGCGCGATGTGCAGGTCGAGCAGCTCGTCGTCGGTGGCATCGACGAGCTGCAGATCCTCGCTGAGAGGCACACGCGTGTGTCGCGCGCCGCGTTTGCCTGCCTGACGGATGCGGATGTGGTCGATCAGGATGTGGCGCATGGCCGCCGACGCGAACCCGAAGAACGCGCGGCGGTTGGGGAAGTGGGCGCGTCCCTGGTTCAGCAGCCGCACGTAGAGGTCGTGCACCAGCATCGTGGCCTGCAGCGTTCCCGACCGGTTGCGCCCCATGTAACGGGAGGCCATCGCCCGCAGTTCCGGGTAGACCTCGGTCAGCAGCTGCTCGAGGGCGGCGGCGTCGCCCTGGCTCCAGTTCTGTAGGATCTGCGTGAGTTGCTGGGACGGCGGCGCCATGCTGACGATGCAGTATGACGGAAGCCGGCGGAGCGCGGCCAGACGACGCGCGGGAGATCGGTGCATGCAACCTCCGGATTGGGTGCAGGTCGAGACGGTATTCCACGAGGCGGCGGATCTGCCGCCCGGCGAGCGTGACGCGTTCCTGGCAGCGCGGTGCGCGGGTGACGCGGCCCTGCGGGCAGCGGTGCAGGCGCTCATCGAGGGCGACCGGCTCGTGCATGCCGGGCCGCCGGCGCCGGCAGCCGCGAGCGCGGACGCCGCCGATCCCCACGTCGGTCTGCGGCTCGGCCCGTACACGGTGGCGCGGCGGGTGGCTCGTGGCGGCATGGCCTCGGTGTACGAAGGTCAGCGCGACGACGGCACGTTCACGCAGCGCGTGGCCATCAAGATCATGGACCTGCGGTTGTCGGATCCGGCGCTCGTCGCCCAGTTCGGCGCCGAACGGCAGATTCTCGCGGCACTGGAGCACCCGGCGATCACGCGGCTGCTCGACGGCGGCGTGACGTCGCTCGGCGAGCCGTATCTCGTGATGGAGTTCGTGGAAGGCCAATCGCTCGAGGCATACTGCGACGCCCGGAGGCTCGGCGTCCGCGAGCGCCTCGCGCTCTTCCGTCAGGTCTGCGACGCGGTCGCGTACGCGCACCGGCTGTTCGTGCTGCACCGCGATCTCAAGCCGTCGAACGTGCTCGTCACCGCCGACGGCCGCGTCAAGGTCGTCGACTTCGGCACGGCCGTGTTGCTGCGGCCCGATCGCGAGTCGACGACGTCGGCGGCGCCGCTGACGCCGGCGTACGCCAGCCCCGAGCAGCTCACCGGACGCCCCGTGGGCACGCCGAGCGATCAGTACTCCCTCGGCGTCGTGCTCTACGAGCTGCTCACCGGCGTGTCGCCGTTCCACGACAGCGCGTCGCTGCTCTCGGCCATCGAGCGTGCGCTCGCCGGCACGACCACGCTGCCGCCGCACACCGTGCTCACCGACGATGCCGCCGCCGCCCGTCAGACATCGCTTGCGCGCCTGCGGCGCCTGCTCGCCGACGACCTCGGCACCATCGTCACCAAGGCGCTGTCGCCTGATCCGTCCCTTCGCTACGCGAGCGTGCAGCACCTCGCCGAGGACCTCGTGCGCTGGGAGGCCGGAGTGCCGATCGAGGCGCGGGCGCCCTCAGTGGCCTACCGCGCATCACGCTTCGTGCAGCGGCATTGGGCCGCCGTCGGGATCGCCGCCACGCTGGCCGTGAGCCTGGCGGGCGCCACCGTGGTGTCGGCGCAGCAGGCACGTATCGCCAGGGTCGAGTCCGACAAGGCGCGCCAGCTCAACCGCCTGCTCACCGACATGTTCTCATCGGCCAACCCGGCGTTCGCGTCGGCCCGTGCCGGCACCATCACCGTCAAGGAGGTGCTCGACAAGGCAAGTCCGCGCGTGTCACAGACGCTGGCCGCGAGCCCCGACGTGGAGGCGGAGATGCTGCGCGTGATCGGCAGCACCTACACGGCCATCGGCGTCGCGAAAGAGGCCGAGCCCTACCTGCGGCGCGCCGGCGAGCGCTTTCGCGCCCTGGGGGACGAGATCGGTACCGCCCGCGCCGACCTCGACCTCGGCCACTCCCTGGTCGGCCAGGGGCGCTACACCGACGCGGAGCCGATCCTCCGCGCGGCGCGCGCGGTCGTCCGCGCCAATCCGGACGCCTACGACGATCTGACGCGCACGAGTGTCGGCAACGTCCTCGCGTTGTCGCTGACGTATCGAAAGGTCGGTGACGACGAAGCGTTGCAGATCTATCGCGAGATGCTCGCCGAGTTCGACGTGAGCCGGCGCTCGCCAGGCGCCGCCATCGCCGCCCACAACCTCGGTCTCCAGTTGGTGGTCGTCGGCAAGCTGGACGAGGCCGAGCAGTCGCTGCGGGACAGCGAGCGGCGCTGGCAGGCCATCGGCGACGAGAGCTCGTTCGAACGGTATCCGGTGCACCGCTCGCTGTCCGAGCTGATGCGCACGATCGGCAACTACCCCGAAGCGGTGCGCCAGGGCCGGATCGTCGTCGAGGCGTTCGACCGGCTGCTGCCACCCGGCCACCCCTACGTACCGGCCGCGAAGACCACGCTGGGCCGCGCGCTCGTCCTCAACGGCGAGGTCGACGAAGCCGAGCGGGTGCTCACCGAGGCCATGGACCTCTTCCTGAAGATCCGGCCGAAAGGGCACGTGGAACTCACGGGCACGCAAATGGGCCTCGGCGCGGCCTACCGGCGCCAGGGCCGGCTCGAGGAATCGGAGCGCATCCTGCGCGAGGCGCAGGCGGCCGTGGCGAAGGCCCCTCAACAAATCAGGGCGGGCGTCCTGGGCGAGTTGGGGCTGACGCTCCGCGCGCTCGGCCGCACGGAAGAGTCACGGGCGATGCTGCAAGAGAGCCACGACATCTTCACGTCGTATCTGCCGGCCGGGCATCCGTATCTCGCGATGGCGCAAGCGCGGCTCGAGGGCGCCAATCAGTAAACGCCGGTAGGGCACGCCGTGCCTCGACCGTCGCGTCCGGCCGGCACGCGTGGGCGTGATGCCGGCGCCGAGCTGCTCAGCGCGCCGCCTGTTCCTGTAGCCGCCGGCGCCAGTCGGCGGCGCGTTCCGCACGCGCGGCGTCGGGCTGCTGGCGGTGCCAGTCTTCGTAGAACTTCGCGACGAAGGCGACTGCTTCGCGCGTACTGGCGATGTCCTCACGCAGCGCCGGCACGCTGTCGACCAGCAGCGGTTCCGCCTCGGCTCGCCGTCCCTGCGCCGCGAGCGCCATACCGAGCCGCACCCGCGCCATCGGCGCGACCTCGCGCGTTTCCCCGGCGTCGTCTCCCCGGCGCGCCTTGTCGTCGAGCACCTGCAATTGACGCCGCATGAGCGCCTCGGCCTCGGCCGCGCGGCCGAGCCCGAGCCGCGCCTGCGCCAAGGCGTCGTTCGCCAGCAGCGTCACGAGGTGCGCCTCACCCAGCACGTCTTCCGCCACCGTCGTGGCCGCCTCGGCGAGGCGGTGCGCCTCGGGGAATCGCTTCAGCGTCGAGAGCGTGACGGCGAGCCGCTGCTGCGAGTCGAGCGTGAGCCGGTGCTTCGCACCGAGGGCGCGCGTGCGGCCGTCGAGCACCCGGCGGAGCAGCGGCTCCGCCTCTGACGGCTGCCCCATCTCGTCGGCGTAGACACCCAGGCTGTCGACGCTGTTCAGCGTCGTCGGATGCGCGGCACCGTAGAGTTCCTCCTTCAGCGCCAGCGTGCGCCGCATGAGCACGACGGCCTCCTCGTAGCGGCCGAGCGATGCGAGGTCGTTGGCCAGATTGTTCATGGCCGACACCGTCCTCGGTCCCTTGTCGCCGTCGGTGCGCAGGCGGATGTCCAGCTCTCGATGCCGGATCGGCTCGGCCTGATCGGGGCGATTGGTCTCCTGCAGCAGGTTCGCGAGGTTCGCCATCATGTCGAGCGTGCCGGCGTGCTCTGGCCCCAGCACACGCTGCTTGACCTCGAGGTTGTGCCGGTAAATCGGCTCGGCCTCGGCGTGGCGGCCTTTCGCTCGCAGTACCGTCGCGAGGTTCATCTCGTAGGCGAGCGTGGCCTCGTGCTCGTCGCCGTGTATCCGGCGGCTGATCTCGAGCGCACGGGTCATGAGCGGCTCCGCCTCGTCGAGCCGGCCTCGCCGCCAGTGGACGAGACCGAGCAGGGCCGTCGTGCGCACCGTCGCATCGTGCTCCTCGCCGAGCGCCTCGCGGCGCAGCGTGAGTGCGCGCACGAGCTGCGGCTCGGCGGCGGCGTAGTCGCCGCGCTCCATGAACGTGTCGCCGAGGGTGGTGCGGATCTGCGCCTCGACGAGCGGCTCCCCGGCGAAACGTCCGCCCGGCTTCGATGCCGCGTCGATCCGCTCGGCGGCGACGACGAGCACCTCGCCGACGGTGACGTCCTTGCCCTGCCCGCGCGTGGCCGACGGACGAGCGACGGCGAGCAGGTCTTCGTTCAGGAAGTCATTGACCGCCTGGGCGATGGCCGTCTGGCGGCGCGCTTCGCTGGCGCTCGCTTCCGCGTCGCGCCCGGCGCGCCTCGCCTGGAGCAGTGCCCACGACGTGCCGATGACGCCGAGCACGAGCGCCGCGGTGACGGCCGCGGCCGCGACGAACGTGCCGCGATGCCGGCGCACGAGCTTCTGCAGCCGGTAGTAGCCGCCGGGCGGGCCGGCGAGCACGGGCTCGTCGTGCAGGTGCCGCTGCACGTCGAGCGCGAGCGCGTGGGCCGTCTCGTAGCGCCTGACGCGGTCCTTCTCGAGCGCCTTCATGGTGATCCAATCGAGATCGCCGGCAATCGAGCGCTCGAGCGTCCGCAGATCGGAGCGCCGGTTGGTGGCCGAGACGCTCGACCGGTCCCCCAACGTGCTGATACGGCTGCTGGGCCGCGGCGGGTCGTCTTCGCGCAAGGTCCGCTGAAGTTCGGCCAGGCTCGCCGCCCTGAGGGCCTTCGAGTCGAACGGCCGCTCGCCGGCCAGCAGTTCGTACAGCAGCACGCCGAGCGAATAGACGTCGGTGCGTGTGTCGATGTCGAGATTCGACATCTCGGCCTGCTCGGGGCTCATGTACTCGGGCGTGCCGATCATCTGGCCGAGCTCGGTGAACACCGTGCGTTCGGTCAGTCGCTGTGACGTGGCCTTGGCGACACCGAAGTCGATGATCTTCGGCGCGTGGCCGCCGTCCTGGGCCGTCACGAGCACGTTGGTCGGTTTGATGTCGCGATGGATGATGCCCTTCTGATGGGCGTGCTGGACGCCGGCGCAGACCTCGACGAAGAGCTCGAGCCGTTCGAGGATGTCGAGGCGGTGCCGGTCGCAATACTCGGTGATCGGGATGCCGGGCACGAACTCCATCGCGAAGTACGGCCGGCCCTCCACCGTGGCGCCGGCGTCGTATACGCCGGCGATGTTCGGGTGGTTCATCAGGGCGAGGGCCTGCCGCTCGGCCTCGAACCTGACGACGATCTCGTCGGTGTCCATGCCGACCTTGATGACCTTGACCGCGACATGGCGGCGAACCGGCGCCTCCTGCTCGGCGAGCCAGACATCGCCCATGCCGCCCTGCCCGATGCGGCGCAGCACGCGATACCCGGCCACGTTCGGAGGACGCATGAGCGGGCCGGGCGCGGGCGTGCCGGTGAAGGTGGTCTCTGCGAGATCGTCGCGATCGGATGGAGGAACTGAGGTCATGGATCCGCTGCCTGACCGGGACGATAACACCAAGGCGCCAGGGCCCGGGCGCCCGGGCCCTGGCGGGCCACGGGGGTGAGCGAGATCATGGCCCTGGTCCTCAACTGGCAGGAGCTCCTCCGCAGGCGCTGAACGCGCACCGCAATCCATCCCACAGCCGGGCCCGGCCAAACGGCCAGCCTCGGGCCGGCTGCCGAACAACCGCCGGCCGGCTGCCGTCTGTGGCCGTATGCGTGCATCGGCTCTGACACTCCTCGCGGTGCTGTCCGCCGCCGCGCCCTCCCTGGCGCAGACCCCGTCACTGGACGAGATGCTGACGGCGTCCCGCCGGCCGATCGTCGTCCGCGACGGACGTCTCGAAGGCGCCGGCGCCGACGTGTTGCGGACGGCAATGGCGGCGACGCCGTACGTGCTCATCGGGGAAGACCACGGGCTCGCGGAAGTGCCGTTGTTCTCCGCGGCCGTGTTCCGGGAGCTGGCCGCGCGCGGCACGCGGGACATCGTCGTGGAGGTGGGTCCGGAGGCCGGGCGCCGCCTTACGAGTGTGCTCGCTGCCGCGGATCCGGACGCCGACGCCGCCGCCTGGATGCGGCGCTACCCCTTCAGTCTGGCCTTCTACAACCTGCGGCAGGAGTTCGCGTTCCTGCGCGACGCCCGTGCCGCCGCCGGCCCCGGTCTGCGCGTCGTCGGCACCGACCAGGAGCTGATGGGGGCCAGCCGGATGCTGCTCGAGTCGATCGGCACACCGGACCCCGCACTCCCGGGACTGCTCGCGCAGGAGCGCGAGGCCTACGAGAAGGCTGTGGCCACGGGCAATCCGCTCGACCTCTTCATGCTCACGGGCCCCGCCGACGCGCTCACCGGCTTGCGCGACCGCCTGACCACCGCGCGCCGTGACGCCGACGCGTCGCTCGTCGCGTCGCTGCTCGACAGCCGCGAGATCTACGCCCTCAATGCCAGCTCGGGATTCGAGAGCAATCTCACGCGGGCCGCACTCATGAAGAAGTACTACGTCGCGCAGCTGCCGCCCGATCGTCGCGCCGCGCCGCCGCCTGCCCTGTTCAAGTTCGGCGCCTTCCACGTCATGAAGGGGTTGAACACGCTCAACAGCCGCGAGCTCGGCAACTACATCGCGGAGGTGGCCGACGCCCTCGGTACGCCGTCCCTGCACATCCTGATCATGGCCGTGAAGGGCAACCAGCGGCGATTCGCCGCCGTGGGCAAGCCGTTCATCACGGCGCCCGTGGACCAGGTCGGCCCGGGCATGTCCGACTTCCCGTACGCGAAGCCGGTGTTCGAACGCGCGCTCGCCGAACAGGGCTGGTCACTCTTCGACTTCCGCGAGATGCGGCGCTGGGCCCACCGTCAGACCGATCTCGATCCACGGCTGCTGCGGCTCATCTTCGGTTTCGACCTGGCGATTCTGATTCCCGAAGGCACGCCGAGCGACGAGATCCGCTAGCCCGTCGCCGCCGCGACACCAGACGGCCGGGATGCCGACACCATCACGGTGAAGCGCTGGTAAACTCCGCCAGAATTCACGTGGACGCCGGCCTGCCCGGCGGCACGGCCCTTGTTGAGGGATGGGGGCAGGTTCGGTTTTCCGGCTGGCAGGCGATCCGGACCTCGCCATGAAGGTATGGGCATGGGATTGAACCACACTCAACTGTCGTACGAAGACGCCCTGAAGGAACTCGACCGCAACCGGCAACAGCTATTGCTCTTGCAGAGCATTCTCGAAAGCCCGCACGGGGTGATCTTCTTTTCCCTTGATACCGCGTATCGCTACACCTCATTCGCCAGGGCCCATGCCGAGACCATGCAGAGCATCTGGGGGGCGACCATCGAGGTCGGGACCTGCATGCTGGATGTCATTCGCGATGAAGCGGACAGACAGAAAGCCAAAGAGAACTTCGATGCAGCCCTGAGCGGCGTGAACCTCCTCAAGGAGGAGGAGTATGGCGATGCTGCCTTGAGGCGCACCTTCTGGGAGAACCGCTATTCTCCCGTGTACGACAGCAGCGGCAACATCATCGGTCTGACCGTGTTCGTCACAGACATCACCGAGCGGCGGCGAGAGGCGGAGACGCTGGCACGCGTGCAGGATGAGCTGCGCATCAGCCTCGAGAATCAGATCAAGCAGCTGACAGGCATCATCCCGATTTGCAGCTTCTGCAAGAAGGTCAGGACCGACGAAGAGAGTTGGCAGCAGGTCGAGGCCTACATCTCCGCGCATTCCGATGCGCTGTTCAGTCACGGGATCTGTCCGGCGTGCTTCCTCGAGCAGGAGGCGATGTGAGGACAGAGGTGTAACGTCGGGAGCCTCGGCTCAGTGCCGCGGCACGCCGGCCAGGCGTCGAACGCCCTCGCGCGCGCCACGGTCCGTCCCACCGCCCAGCTCGGCCACACGGCCGGGCCGGCCGCACCTGTCGAACAAGCGCGGGCCCGATGCCGTCTGTGGCCGTATGCGTGCATCGGCTCTGACACTCCTCGCGGTCCTGTCCGCCGCCGCGCCCTCCCTGGCGCAGACCCCGTCACTGGACGACACGCTGAGGGCGGCCCGCCGGCCGATCGTCGTCCGCGACGGACGTCTCGAGGGCGCCGCCGCCGGCCCCGGTCTGCGCGTCGTCGGCACCGACCAGGAACTCATGGGGGCCAGCCGGATGCTACTCGAGTCGATCGGCACACCGGACCCGGCGGCACGACGAGGGCGGTGATGGCCGCCCAGTCTAGGGGAAGGTGTAGGTGGCGGTGAGCTTGTAGAACGATCCGTTGCCGTCAGTGGCCGGACGATCCATCACGTTCGCGCCCGATAGGAAGCGCACCGACATGCGCGATGACACGTTGACCTGCAGGTAGGGACCGGCCCACTTGTAGAGCCCTTCCGACCGAACGCTCGCGGCGTCCGCGCCGCTCGGCCGATAGTCGAGTTGCTCGTAGTGCGCACCGACCGAAACGGTCGGGTTCAGCTTGAGGCCGCCGCTCGCCCACCAGTGCATGAAGTTGTTCTTCACGCCGGTGTCGACCAGCCCGGTCCCGGCCGCATTCGCAACCTGGCCGGTCCGCAGGGCGGTGTATGCGCCAGCATAGACCTGACCCTCGACGCGCGCCGTGGTCAGGTTCACCGTGAGGTTGGGGACCACGCCCTCGAACGCCATCGCGAAGTCGCCGGCGGAGAGCAGCTTGCCGTTCAGGATGCCCACCTGCGGGTTGATGCCAAGCCTGCCGCCCAGCGCCTCGATGTGCACGCCGCCGCCCACCTCGGTCCAGAGTCCGCCGCCGCCACCCGTGCCGAAGGAGGGCGTGGTCCAGAAGATGCCGTACCCAGTCCAGGACACCTTCTCGGTGACCTTCACGGCGCCGGTGAACACCGGATAGAAGCCGAAGAAGCTGTCCTGGTTCATCGCCAGCGAGTAGGTGGCCTTGTCGTCCGCATCCGCGGCCTGAGCGAAGAGCGGCGTGCTGGTGGCGAGTGTGATGAGGAGTGCGCGCAGGAAGAGCGAAGACAGCCGAACGGAGTGCATGGATCGAGTCCTTTTTGCGGAAGACGGCTTCGTCGAATCGGAATGGCGTGGCATGAAGACAGCTCGCAATCAAGAAGGCAGGCCGCCAAGATCGACGGCTGACTCCCTTCGAGCTAATCGGCCCGGGGCGCAAGCGCTTGAATGCCGGCAACGCAGACGGCCGCGAGGGACAGTGTCTTCTGCGACCTGGTGCGGCGAGCCCGCCAGCGGCTGGTCGTCCTTGCACCGGCGCCGACAACCGCGATGGCCGAGGCCGTGGTCTTTCTGGAAGGCGCGTCGGTCACGAGCGTCGTTGAAGGCTGTGGTCGCCGCCGTCACAGCCGATCGCGACGAGGTCTGAGCGGTGGCCTTCTGGGACGCGAGCGCGATCGTACCGCTCTGCTGCTCGCAGACGGCGAGCGCGCAGGGACGTCAGCTCCGGCGCGACCTGAAGCTCATGGTCGTCTGGTGGGGCCGCCGCTGGAAGCCAGGAGCGCGTTCGCCCGGCTCGCACCGACTGCGCGCGGCCGACGCTGCGCAGCTCGCAGCAGCGCTCGTCTTGTGCCGCGAGCGTCGGAGAAAGCGGTCTACATCGACGTGGATGGCGGCGTCAGAGTCGCGGGCACGCTGCGTCACCCCGGAGTCATCACGTACTACCTGAGTGGCCCCGTCCTTCACCTCAGCGCAGCGGCCGAATCCGACGGTGAGGATGACGCCCACCTCCCGGGTGGGCGTCCTCAGATCGGCGACCTCAGGGCGGCCCACGGGTGGGCCGCCCACGGCCGAGGGGGCTTACGGTACGACGATCGTTTGCACCGCGGTCGGCGCGCTCGCGCCGCACGGATTCAGGGCCGTGACGCTGACGGAGTACGATCCGCCCGGCACCGGTGCGCTGAGGCTGCGCGCGTTGCCGACGGGTACGGTGCCCGTAAACGCGCCCGTGACATTGAGCTGGTACGCCGTGGGCGCGCCGCCTGACGCTGGCGGGTCCCACAACAGGTACACGGTTCTCCCGACGCGGAAGAAGAGGAAGTTCGCCGGC
This sequence comes from Acidobacteriota bacterium, assembly GCA_022842985.1. Classification (GTDB taxonomy): domain Bacteria; phylum Acidobacteriota; class Vicinamibacteria; order Vicinamibacterales; family UBA2999; genus CADEFD01. The sequence continues at coordinate 10,320 of JALHON010000138.1, forward strand.
GTCGCGGGGGCCCCCGTGCAGCCCGTCGGGAACGTCAGCGACGACGTGGCCGAGGACGCGCTGGTGCCGGCGGCGTTCGCCGCCCGCACCGAGAAGGTGTAGCTGCCGGGGGGCACCGCCGGGAACGTGAACGACTCGACCGGGCCGAGCCGCAGCGAGGTCACCGCCGCGCCAGCGACGTCGAGGATGACGTCGGTCGGCTCGCCGCCGCCGTGGGTCAGCTTCCACGACAATGCCAGCTGACTGCCGTTGGCCACGCCCGTCAGGCTGCCCGGCGCGCTCGGCGCCACCGGCACGTTCACGTGCAGGGGGACTTCGTTGGAGGCCGCGCTCACCAATCCGCCGTCGAGCGACTTGACCCGCACGAAGAACGACCCGCTCGGGGCCGCGAAGCTCAGGTAGGGCACCGGGCCCACTTGAATCGCGCCCAACGTCGTTCCGGGCGTCACGCCGCCTTCGACGAGATAGCCCGTCGGCGCCGGCCCGACGGCGGGAGGCGTCCACCGCAGGGTCACCTGGTTGCCCGTGACGTCGTCGACCCGGAACGCCGAGGCCGGCTGTACGGTGGTGGGCACGGCGGCAAACTGCACGTCGTCGATCGTGATCCCGTCACCGTCGTTTGCGACATTCACGACGCGGATCGTCTTGATCGGCGTCGTGCTGGTAATGCCGTAGAACACGCGACGGTCCCATGGAGTGGTCCCGACAAACGGCCCCGAGATCACTCCCGCGTGTTGCTGATCCAGCACCTCCGACGCCAGTGTCGCGCCGTTCGCGTCGAGAAACGACACCGTGGTGGTGAACGTGTTGTTCATGTTGCCAAGATTGCCGGTGAACAGCCCGGCGGCGCTCACCGGACTTGCGAACACGAAGTCGAACGAGTCTGCCGAGTCATCGGCGCCATTCGTGTAGATCGAGGATGAAATGGCGTTCGGGCCCGAATTGATGTTGGCCGCCGTCACGAAGTTCGTCCCGTAGGGACTCCCCGTGTTCTGCACGACGTTGACGCCAGCCGCCGCGGTCTGCGTGATCGTGATTCCGAGTCCGGCGACACTCGAGTTGATCGAGGCCAGGCAGTTGTTGCACGCCGACAACCCGTCGAAGTTGGCGACCGTCGGTGTGCCAGCGGCGGCCGCGAATGCCGGCTGACTGAAGTACTCGACGGCTTGCGCGGCGGCCGGGCGGTCGCTCAGCAACAGCATCACGTTCACCAACCCAAGGACACAACTGGTTCTGCGCACGTTACTCTCCGTTTCTGGTCGCTACCGTTGGACCACGACGCCTGGCAGGCCTGACTCGAGGACCGTGCCCGAGAGTTCACCCTCGGGCACCGCCTTGAAGCGGGCTCGCTACCTGGACACGAAGTCCGAATCGGCACGCCTCCCATCTTTGAGAGCGGAAGAACGTGCCCGTGCGGTTCAGGGCGTCGTTTCGACGCGGAGAGTTCTCGCCTGGCCGAGGCTGCGGATTCCACGATGGTCGCCGCGAGGCTGAGGCCGGCGAGTTCCGGGCCCAGACGGACGGCGCCGGCCAGGGCAGGGGCGGCCCGGCGCCCGGCTCGCCTCCAATCGCGGGCCAGCCTACGGCACGACGAGGGCAGCGATGGCCGACCAGTCGGCCTCGCTCCACATGATGCGGTGGCGGTAGCACCCGTGCGGGGGCGAGTTGCTGGTCCACCGGCGGTCGATGTGGATGGCCCCGTCCTTCACCTCGGCGCAGCGGCCGAATCCGACGGTCAGGATCTGCGGCGCCGTGCGCGGCAGCGACGTGTCGAAGTAGTTCGGGTTGGTGACGACGATATCGCGGCAACCGGGGACACTGCCGGCCGGGACGATGTCGCCTTTCGCCGCATAGCGACCCGCATCCGGCCGCGCGCCGTCGGTGCGCGCCTGCGAGGGCGCCAGCACGTAGC
>JALHON010000139.1 GCA_022842985.1 Acidobacteriota bacterium
CGCCGAGCGGCTGCACGGCGCGCAGCGCCAGCATGCGCCGCGTGGTGAGGCCGCGCGCCGCGCGGTCGATGCCGCCGAAGTTGCCGACGGGGTTCGCGCCGAACGGGCCTGGCGCGCCGCGGTCGGTGTCCACGTACTGCAGCGATGCGGTCAGTTCCCGGCCACCCGCGCCGAGCCAGCCGAGGCTCGCGCCGCCCTGCGAGAGACGGCTGTCGTCGTTCGTCACCGCACTGCCGTCGGCCGGGGCGCGGCCGGTGAAGCCCTCCTCGCGCTGATGTGAGAGTGACGCCGCGCCCTGCCAGCGCGCGCCGCCGGCCCGCACGGTGGCGGCGCCGTTGCGTGCGGCGCGTCCGCCGGCTTCCGCGAAGGCCGTCGCCATCACGGGACCACCGCGCGCGGTGACGATCTGGATGACGCCGCCGATGGCGTCCGACCCGTAGAGCGCGCTCTGCGGGCCGGGCACGACCTCGATTCGCGCCGCGTCGGTGACCGGCACCTGCGAGAGGTCGAGGCCGCCGCCGAAGGCGTTGGCCCGTACGCCGTCCACGAGCACCAGCGTGAAGTCCGACTCGCCGCCGCGCGGGAAGACGGACGTGACCGTGCCCGGACCGCCGCTGCGTGCCACGGCGAATCCGGGCACGAGGCGCAGCGCGTCGCCGAGCGTGAGCGTCTGCCGCGCGTCGAGGTCCTCGCGTGTCAGCACGCTCACACTCGAGCCAGCCAGGGAGAGCGGCGTGTCGACCTGTGTGCCCGTCACCGTCAGCACCTCGCTCACGGCGCGCACGGCGAGCGTCACTTCGAGATCGGTGCGGCCGGCGTCCACACGCACCGCCGGGGCGTCCATGCCGGGCGCGAAGGCCCTGAGCGTCACCGTCCCGGCCGGCAGCTCCAGGGTGAAGCGGCCCGCGGCATCGGTGGTGGTCGTGACGGGAGCGGCCAGTGGGCCGGATACCGTGACGGTGGCGCCAGGCACGGGCTGACCGTCGGGGCCGAGCACCCGGCCGCCGAGCGGATCGGCCGCGGCAGAGGTGGCAGATAGCAGGGCCGCGGTCAGGGCGGCGAGCGCCTGACGGAATCTCTGGACCCGGAAATGGGGTGGAGTCGTCCAAACGGACGACGACTGATCGTCGTACATGAGCCCCTCCTCGGCGTTCTCCGCGCCGAAACCGTCGCCCCGGAATGGGACGGCGGCTGAAGGACGTGGGCCCGTGGAGGAGGTCTCCTGACTCGCGGAGTGGTGCGCGACGCCCGCGTCTTCCCCCCGCGTACGGCACCCGAAGGCGCCTGGCGGCAGTGACGGACCGGCTCGGGCCGGTCTGTGGACGTACGCTTTCCGCTTACAGTGGCGGGACCGTGTGGGATTTGCACCCAGCTTCCCTGGCCAGCCACGGGATCGCGTCGATTGAACGAGCAGTATAGCGCCGATTGCAGCGGCCCATGAAGTTTGCGTAAAATGCAGCGTTTGTGTTTGGATGTCACACGGCCAGCCGGGGCTGGCGACCTGAGAGGAATCATGAGCAAGAGTTCGACCGTGACCGTCCGCGAAACCCCTGTTGAGGCGGTAGCCCGCGCGACGACTGGCGGCCTTGTCATCCATGGCGAGAACTTCGTCATCGACACCGACGAGCGGCTCGAGCTCGTGGACCTCACCGACCGCGTGATGGAATACGTGCGGAAGTTCGACATCAAGGAGGGCATGATCACGCTGTGGTCCATGCACACCACGTGTTCGGTCTTCATCAACGAATTCCAGAAGGCGCTGCTCACCGACATCCGCCGCTTCCTCGAAGAGATGGTGGCGCGTGACAGCTACTACCAGCACAACGACCCGGATCATTCGGACTGCGATCGGATGAACGCCGACTCGCATCTGCGCGCCATGTTGCTCGGCCATTCGCTCACGCTGCAGATCAGCGGCGGCGAAGTGGTGCTGGGGCAGTGGCAGCGCATCCTGATGGCCGAGCTCGATGGTCCGCGGTCCCGCACCCTGCGCGCGCAGGTGTGGGGCGTCTCCTAGTCCGGCGCCGTCGCCGGTCGCGGCTCGGCCCGCACCCCGGCCGCGTGCCGGGCGTCTCAGTAAGTAGCCACCATGCGTGAACGACTGCGCGCGGCCGGACTGGCCGACATCGTCGAGAAGGTCGAGGCGCGAGAGCGTCTGACCTTCGACGACGGCGTGCGCCTGTTCGAGACGCCGGAATTCCTCGGCGTCGGCTGGCTCGCCAACCGCGAGCGCGAGCGCCGACACGGCGCGAAGACCTACTTCAATCACAACCTGCGGCTCGAGGCCACGAACGTCTGCGAGGCCTCGTGCCTCTTCTGTTCGTTCGCCCGCCTCAAGGAAGGCATGGCCGGCGCCCACACGGCGTCGGTCGAGCAGATCCTCGACCGCCTGCGCGCCCGTGCCGGCGAGCCCCTCACCGAAGTGCACATGGTGAACGGGCTGCATCCCGAGCTGCCCTTCAGCTATTACCTCGACCTGCTGCGCGGCCTGAAGGGTGTGCGGCCGGGCATCCACCTGAAGTGTTTCACCGCGGTCGAGATCGCGTTCTTCGCCGATCACTACGGCAAGACGGATCGCCAGGTGCTCGAGGAACTGCGCGCGGCCGGCCTCGACTCGCTGCCCGGCGGCGGCGCCGAGATCTTCGCGCCCCGGGTGCGGAAGAAGATCTCGTACGACAAGTGCGACGGCGACCGCTACCTCAGCGTGCATCGCACCGCGCACGCGCTCGGCATGCGCACGAACATGACGATGCTCTACGGCCACATCGAGACGCTGGCCGAACGCGTCGATCACATCCTGCAGGTGCGCGCGATTCAGGACGAGACCGGCGGCCTCCAGGCCTTCATTCCGCTGGCCTTCCATCCCGACAACAACCAGATGCGCAAGCTGCCGGCGCCCACGGCCACCGACACGCTGCGCACGCACGCCGTGGCGCGCCTGCTGCTCGACAACGTCGACCACATCAAGGCGTACTGGATTTCGACCAGCGTGGAACTGGCGCAGACGGCGCTCTGGTTCGGCGCCGACGATCTCGACGGCACCGTGCAGGAAGAGACGATCTACCACATGGCCGGGTCGACGACGCCGGCTGCGCTCAGCACCGATCAGATCGAGCGCATCATCCGCGACGCGGGCCGTGAGCCGATCGAACGCGACACGCTCTACAACGTCGTGCGCGTGCCGGCGGCCTAGGGGCCTGTCCCGTTTGCGATAGCGGGACTGGCCCCGATCCCTCCCGTTCGCGAAGCGGGACTGGCCCCGATCCCTCCCGTTCGCGATAGCGGGACTGGCTCTGGTCTCCGGAATCGAGGGGCCTGTCCCGTTTGCGATAGCGGGACTGGCCCCGATTCAACCTACCGCTGACACGCGGGGCAGTAGAACGTCGAGCGTCCAGCCTGCACGATGCGCCGGATCGTTCCCTCACAGTTCCGCCGCGGACACGGCGTGCCGGCGCGCTCGTAGACCTTGAACCGCGCGGTGGGCTTCGCGATGGCGCGTTCGAGCACCTTCACGACGGCGGCGGCGAGCGCCACCGTCTGCGGCTTCGGCGCGCCGGCGGACGTGGCGAGCGTGGCCGCCTTCCGCTTCGGCGAGATCCGCGCCTCGAAACAGGCCTCGCTCGCGTAGATGTTGCCCACGCCGGCCACGACCGTCTGGTCGAGCAGCGTCACCTTGATGGGCGTCCTGCGCCGGTGACAGGCCCGCGCGAGCGCCGCGGCATCGAAGTCGGCCGAGAGCGGCTCGGGCCCGAGATCCTTCAGCGCCTTGTGCGATGCCAGCTCGCCCCGCCCGGCCAGGTCCATCAGCCCGAAACGCCGCGGATCGTTGAACGTGACGAGCAGGCCCGACGACATCCTGAACACGACGTGATCGTGCTTCGGATCGTCGTCGGTCTCGCCCGGCTCGGCGTCGAACTCCGGACCGGCGGCGCGCTCCACGCGGAACCAGCCCGACATGCCGAGGTGCACGATGAGCGTCTCGCCCGACGAGAGCGCCGCGAGCAGGTACTTCGCGCGCCGCGTCACCGCGGTCACGGTGTGTCCTACCAGCCGCTCCTCGAAGCCGGCGGGGAAGGGGATGCGCAGCGTGGCGCGGCGGACGAGCAGCGCCTCCACGCGGGCGCCGGTCATCACCGGCGCCAGCATGCGGCGCACGAAATCAACTTCGGGCAGTTCGGGCACGGCCCGATCGTAGCGTGAACGCGGGCCCTGACGCCGACCCGCGCCGGTGCTCAGGGATCGAAGCGAATCGTCACGCGGTTGCTGCGCACGCCGTTCGAGTCCTGCACGTAGACGTCGTAGGAGCCAGGGGCCACGCTGGCGTGTGGCACGGTCAGCACGCAGCATTGCTGCGTCGCCACCAGGCTCAGTGATGCCGCGCCCGCCGGGCCGGCGAAGATGCCGTACTGGGGGCCGGCACTCTGGCCGCGATCGGTCCACGACAAGGTCGTCTGCAGCCCCGGCCGCACGATGGTCGACGTGGCGCTCAGTTCGAAGCCGCTGGCCGAGCCCAGGATCTGGAACGAGACCACGTTGCTCTGAATGCCGGCGCCGACGATCGCCGCCGTGTAGGTGCCAGGCGGTATCGAGCGGTTGATGGGCAAGGTGATGATGCAGCACGCCGCCTGCCCGACCCTGAAGGGTGCACTGATGCCTGGACCGCTCAGCACCATCAGGTCGTAGAGCACGGCCGGGTTCGGCGTCCAGATGAACGTCAGCAGTCCGCCCAGAGCCACCGGAGCCACGGGCGCCAGCACCGGGGGCGAGAAGTTGAAGCGAATCTCGACATCGATGGTGTTGCTGACGACGTTGCCCGCCGCCACGGCGATGCGGAACGTGCCAAGCGGAATACTTGGCGGCACCGGAAAGCTCGTGCCGCAGCAGCCGACCGTGGCGAGCACCACGGGCGTCGTGATGCCCGGCCCGCTCACGACGCCCACCGTGTAGGACGTGGCGCCGACATCGTTCCAGGCCAGGTTCAGCACGCCGCCGGGCGCCACCGGCGTGACGGGCGAGAGCGTGAGCGCCGTGCCCGCCGGACGCGGGAACCCGAGCGTCAGGCGCATGCGATCGGCCGGGTTGTTCGGGTCGGTCGCGCCAAAGCGCGGAATCGTGCTGAACGTCAGGTCGCCATCAACGGCCAGGTTCCGGCTGTTCGCATTGCAGGCCCCCGGCACACATCGGCCGCCCAGGCGGTAGCTGGCCACGGTGTTGGCGAGCAGGCGCTGGCCGTTGATGAACAGCTCGGCGCCCGTGACGTTCATCGAGCCGTCGTTCTGCGAACCGGTCCACGTGGCTTCGATCGTGAGGAACTCGCCCGACACATTCGGCGTGCCGTCGCTGTCGGAGAAATACACGTCGTAGTTCTCGCCGGCGAAGTGCGAGAAGTCGCGGCTGCTGTTGTCGAGCACACTGCGCCGGGTCGCGAGCTCTGTCGAGTTCGGGCCGAACGCGTTTCGGGTCACCGTCGACGTGACTTCGTAGACGGCAATATCGGTCAGGCCCGGCAGGGTGCGCAGGGGCGATTGCGCCAGGGCCGGGCTGGCGCCAGCCGCGGCCAGAAGCACGAGAGCGAATGCGAGACAGAACTGTGGGGAACGAGACCCGCGCGGGGGCTGACACGTCGACATGGGGGACTCCTGGGCCCGGCGGCACCGCTCAGACGATTCCGGGCACTCCTTCATGCGCCGAACGCCGCCGGCAGGGGCCACGGCTATCCCCGGGCGACGTGGTAGCATCGAAGGTCCAGGCCAAGGTGACCCGGCCGCGATAGCGCGCCGGCAACCTTGGTCTTTTCGCGTCCGGAGATTGCGAAATGTTTCACAACGTCGCAGTCTCCGAGCAGCCAGGCGCGGCAGGGGAGGGACGCCGATGACGACAGGCACGTATCTGCCGGTCCTCAACGAAGTCGAGAAGGCCAGCATCCGCGAACGCCAGCCGCTGCCCGAGCGGTATCTCGGCCTGCCCGACGACGAGATGGCCGCGCGCATCGCCGCCGCCCGCGCCACGCTCGGCGATCGGCTCGTCATCCTTGGTCATCACTACCAGCGCGACGAAGTGATCCGCTTTGCCGACTACACCGGCGACTCGTTCAAGCTGTCGCGGGAAGTGGCGAAACACCCGAACGCCGAGTACATCGTGTTCTGCGGCGTGCACTTCATGGCCGAGAGCGCCGACGTGCTGGCGCTGCCGCACCAGAAGGTGATCCTGCCGGACCTGGCGGCCGGCTGCTCGATGGCCGACATGGCGCCGGCCGACGAACTCGCCATCTGCTGGAGCGAACTCGAGCAGATGGGCATGGCGGCGCGCACCGTGCCGGTGACCTACATCAACTCAGCCGCGGCGATTAAGTCGCTCGTCGGCGAGCATGGGGGCACGGTGTGCACGTCGTCGAACGCGGCGGCCGTGCTCACGTGGGGCTGGCAGCAGAAGGAGAAGATCCTCTTCCTGCCCGACCAGCACCTCGGCCGCAACACGGCGTACTTCCGCATGGGCGTGCCGCTGGATCAGATGGTGGTGTGGGATCCGAAGCAGCCCTTCGGCGGGCTCACGCGCGAGCAGGTCGAGGCGGCGCGCCTCATCCTGTGGAAGGGGCACTGCTCGGTGCACGTGCGCTTCAGCGCGAAGCAGATCGCGCTCGTGCGGCAGCAGCACCCGGGCGTGCGCGTCATCGTGCACCCCGAAGTGCCGTTCGAGGTCGTGGAGGCCGCCGACGACAACGGCTCGACGGAATACATCCTCTCGCAGGTGCGCGCCGGCGCGCCCGGCTCCGTCTGGGCCGTGGGCACCGAGGTGCACCTCGTACACCGGCTGGCCGCCGAGGTGGCGCCGCACGGCATCACCGTGCTCTCGCTCGACGCGCTCGGCTGTCTCTGCTCCACGATGTTCCGCGTGTCGCCGAACCACCTGCTCTGGGTGCTCGAAGGGCTCGTCGAGGGGCAGGTCTACAACCAGGTGGAAGTGCCCGAGCACCAGATCCACTGGGGCCGCGTGGCCCTCGACCGCATGCTGGCGATTCACTGACGCGGCGGCACGCCGCCGCACCGCCGGACGCGCGTCCGGCGTCCTACGTTTGATACGATTCCTGCGTCCGTCAATCAGACGCATCGTCCCTGAGGAGGCTCGTTCCATGGCTCATTCCCTGCCCGCGCTGCCCTACGATCACGCGGCGCTCGAACCGCACATCGACACCACGACCATGCAGATTCACCACGGCAAGCACCACCAGGCCTACGTGACGAATCTGAATGCGGCGCTCGACAAGCACCCGGAGCTGCACGGGAAGAGCCTCGACGATCTGGTCAAGGGCATTGCCACTGTGCCGGAAGACATCCGCACGGCCGTGCGCAACAACGGCGGCGGCCACTGGAACCACGCGATGTTCTGGACGCTGATGGCGCCGAACGCCGGTGGCGCGCCGACGGGCGACGTGGCGAGCGGCATCGATGCGGCCTTCGGCAGCTTCGACAAGTTCAAGGAGCTGTTCCAGGCCGCCGGCATGGGCCGCTTTGGCAGCGGCTGGGCGTGGCTCATCGACAACGGCGGCAAGTTCGAAATCGCCAGCACGCCGAATCAGGACAACCCGCTCATGGAGGGCAAGAAGGCCATCCTGGGCGTGGACGTGTGGGAACACGCCTACTACCTGAAGTACCAGAACCGCCGCGCCGACTACCTCGGCGCCTTCTGGAACGTCGTGAACTGGAACGAGGTCGGCAAGCGCCTCAAGGGCTAGTGCAGCGACGGCAAGCGTTATCCGTGCTCGGGGCGGGCGCCGTCGCGTTCGGCGCCTACCGCTACTTCGGCAATGCCGGGATGGCCGCGAGAGACGTCTCGTGGCCGCCCGGACTCTCGGCCGCCTTCACCGACGCGGATCTCTTCTACACGGTCTCCAAGAACAAGCTGTTCGATCCGCGCGTCGACGCCAGCCACTGGTCGCTCGAGGTGAACGGCCTCGTCGGCCGCGCGCTGTCGCTGACGCTCGACGACCTGCGGGCGATGCCCACGGTGGAGTCGGCGGTGACGCTCGGCTGCATCAGCAACGGCATTCCCGCGCGCGCCATCGGCAACGCCCGCTGGACGGGCGTGCGGCTGCGCGACGTGCTCGAGCGCGCCGGCGGCGTGGACCGCGCCGCCGTGGATCTCGTGTGGATCTGCGCCGACAACTACACCGACAGCATTCCCGTGGCCAAGGCGCTCGACGCCGGCACGCTGCTCGTGTGGGGCATGAACGGCGAGCCGCTGCCGCAGGCGCACGGCGCGCCGGTGCGGGCGATCGTGCCCGGCATCTACGGCATGAAACACGCGAAGTGGATCGAGGCCATCGAGCTCATCGAAGGTGATCATCAGGGTTACTGGCAGCGCCAGGGCTGGAGCGACACGGCGCCCTTCATGACGCTGTCACGCTTCGACATGCCGCGCGCCGGTGAGACGCTGCGGCCGGGTGTGGCGACCACGCTCGGCGGCATCGCGTTCGCGGGCGATCGCGGCATCACGCGCGTGGAAGTGGGCGTGGGCACGCCGGACCAGGCGCCCGGCGGACTGCTCTGGATGGACGCCGACCTGCAGCCCGCCATCGCGCCGGCGGCGTGGCGCCTCTGGACGTGTCCCTTCACGCCGGGGCCGGGGCGGCTGCGGCTCAGCGTGCGCGCGACCGATGGCGACGGCGTGGTGCAGCCCGAGGCGCGGCGTGGCAACTTCCCGAGCGGCGCGCAGGGCTGGCACACCGTGGACGTCGCGGTGTCGTGATGGTGCCGGCGCGCAGCATCCGTCGCACGGTGGCACGGGCGATCGCATGTGCGGGCGCATGTCTCGCCGCGGTGTCGGCGCAGGCGCAGTCGGTGGAGGCGCCGGCGGCCTCCGCCCTGGACACGGCATCGCCGGGGGCCGCGGGGGACACGACCTTCCTCGTCGAGAACATGACGCGCGCCGAGCTCTGGCGCTATTTTCAGCCGCCGCCGAACGCCGCCACGCGTCCGGAATACACGTTCGTCGGCAATCGCTCCACGCTCGGCGCGTCGTATCGCGGCACGCGCTGGTCGGCGCAGGGCGCGCTGCAGTACGTGCGCCTCGAGAACCTGCCCTCGGGCTCGATCGGGCCCGGGCTGCTCGGCACCGGCGCCGCGTACTTCTTCCAGGCGAACGGCACCTTCAGCTATCAGTTCTACCTGCGCAGCCTGAGCCTTGGCTGGCGCGACGCGGCGAGCGGCACGTGGGTCGAAGGCGGGCGGCTCTCGCGCGCGGCGTCCACCGAGACACCCTCGGGCGATGCCACGATCGACCGGCTCGTCGCCACGGAACTCAACGGACGCCTGTTGGGGGACATGGAGTGGTCGTTCTACCAGCGCGCGTGGGACGGCGTGCGCGGCGGCCTCAGGCGCGGCGGCCTCGCGGCCACGGTCACGGCGGCCGTCCCCACGCAGGGCACGTTCGAGGAATCCGCGAACCTGTCGATGGACCGCGTGCGCGTGGCGGCGGCGGAACTCACGCTGGCGCCGGGCACGCTCGTGCCGCGGACGCGGGTGGAGCTCTTCGCCATCGGCTACGACGACACGCGGCCGGTCACGGCGCGGCCCGACAACTCGGGCCACGAGCCGGGGCGCGTGGACATCCGCGTGTGGACGGCGGGCGCCTCGGCGGCCGGCGCGTATCCGTGGCGCTGGGGCGTGACGGACGTCGCCGGCTGGGCGGCGGGGCAGTCGGGCGCGTGGTACGAGCTGTCACATCGCGCGGTGGCGGCGACGGGCGCCGCCGGCCACCGATTCACGCGCGTGCCGTGGCAGCCGTGGCTGCGTGTGGGCACGGCGTACGCGTCCGGCGACACGAGCGTGACCGACAACAGGCACGGCACGTTCTTCCCGCTGCTGCCGTCGTCGGATCGCGTGTCGCGGCTGAACGCCTACGCGCTCATGAACGTCGTGGACCAGTGGGCCGCGCTCGAACTGCAGCCGCACCGCGCGCTGGAGGTGGCCGCGAGCGTGCTCCGCGTGCGGCTGGCGTCGACGGCCGACCGTTGGTACCAGGGCAGCGGCGCCACGCTGCGTCTCGGGAACTACTTCGGATTCCAGGGGCGCTCCAGCCGCGGCGGCTCGACGATCGGCACGGTGGTGGACGGCAGCGCCACCTGGCGTCCCGTGCGTTGGTGGACACTGCGCGCCTTCGCCGGCCGCATCGCCGGTGGTGACGTCGTGACACGCCTCTTCCGCGACAACCGCCTCGTCACCGCCTGGCTCGAATCCACATTGCACTTCTAGCAATCAGTGCCCTGTCCCGTTTGGCACGAAATGTGCGCAAAATCGCTGCCAAACGGGACAGGGCACCAGGCTAAAAGAGCACGACGTCCACGCGTGTGCCGGCCTCGATGGCGGCGACGTCGCTCGCGATTTCGATGTAGCCGTCGGCGTGGGCCATGCTCGTGATGTCGCCCGACGCCTTGAACGCCGGTTCCGCCTGTCCGTCCACGAGCCGCACCGTGTAGAACTGATGCCGCCCGAGGCTCGAGACGACGCGGCGCGCCAGCGGCACGCCGACGACGCGCGGCAAGTGCGGCGGCAGGTGCGCGAGCGTCCGGAGGAACGGCACGAGCAGCACGTAGGCGTTCGTGAGGCACGACGTGGGATTGCCCGGCATGCCGAACACGGGCACGCCGTCGATCGTGCCGAACGCCGTGGGCTTGCCCGGACGCGTGGCGATGCCGTGGAACACGACCGTGCCGCGCGCGCGCAGGATGTCCATCACGAGATCGCGGTTGCCCACGGAGCTGCCGCCCGAGAATACGACCAGATCGCAGCCCACCGCGGCCGTCACCGCGGCGTCGAGCGCCTCGATCGTGTCGCCGGCGACGTCGAAGGGCACTGGCACGCCGCCGTGCGCCTCGACGATCGCCGAGAGCGTGTGGCGGTTCACGTCGTGGATCTGCCCCGGGCCGAGCGGCTGCCCCGGCGCCACTACCTCGTTGCCGGTCGAGACGATGGCCACGCGCGGCTTCGCCCACACGCGCGCGGACGCGAGGCCCACGGCGGCCACGGCGCCGACCTTCGCCGGCAGCAGCACGTCGCCGCGTCGCAGCACCACCTGCCCCCGCGCGATGTCCGCGCCGGCGCGTCCCACGTGCTGCCCGTCGTGCACCGCCGCGTGGATGCGCACCGTCGCGCCCTCGCCCGGCGATGTCTCTTCCACCATCACCACGGCGGTGGCGCCCGTGGGCAGCGGCGCGCCGGTGGCGACCTCCGCGCACTCGCCGTTGCCCACCGCGCGCGCCAGCACTTCGCCCGTGAACACGCGGCCCACGAGCGCGAGCGTGCGCGGCGCTTCGGGCGTAGCGCCGGTGGTGTCGGCCGCGCGGACGGCGTAGCCGTCCATCATCGCGCGTGCGAAGGGCGGCACGTCGCCGCCGGCCACGAGGTCCTCGGCCACGACACGTCCGCCAAGCGCCGCGAGCGGCACATTGTCGATGCGATCGAGCGGACGCGCGGCCGCGGCGAGCAGCGCGCGCGCGTCGTCGAGGGGAATAGTGGACGCGAAGGGCCGCATGGCTACTTCGACGCCTGCTGCACGAGATGCCGCAGCTCCGGCACCACGAGCTTCGTCATCGCCAGGCGCACCGCGCCCTCGGACCCCGGCAGCGCGATGACCACCTTGCCGCGCGCCAGGCCGGCGCAGGCGCGACTCATCATGGCTGCCGGACCGATGTCGTGGTAGCTCAGCATGCGGAAGAGTTCGCCGAAGCCGTCGAGGCGTTTCTCGAGCAGCGCGTCGATGGCTTCATACGTGGAATCGCGGGACGTGATGCCGGTGCCGCCGGTCGTGATGACGACCTGGGCGGCGGTCTCGAGCTGGTCGAGCACGAACCCGGTCACCGCGTCCGGATCGTCGGGCACGATGGCCGACGTGGTCACGTGGTGGCCGGCCTCCTCGAGCAGGGTGCGGATGGCGCGTCCGCTCGTATCGGTGGCCTCGGTGCGCGTATCGCTCACCGTGAGAATGGCGACGTGCACCGCGGCGGGCGCGGCGGCTTTGTGTTCGTGCTGCGACACAGGGAGATCATAGCTATGATTTGCGCATGCGGCGAATCCTCACGGCCCTCCTGACGCTCACCGCGTTCGCGCTCGTCGACGCCGGGGGCGGGCAGGCGGTGCGCGCGCAGACGGCGGCCCG
>JALHON010000140.1 GCA_022842985.1 Acidobacteriota bacterium
TCGCCGGCGATCTCGACGCCATCGTCGCGCGCGCGCTGCACAAGGAACCGGCGCAGCGCTACGCCTCGGTCGAGACGCTCGCCACCGACATCCGCGCCGCACTCGACCATCGGCCCGTGTCGGCGCGCCCGCAGACCTGGCGCTACGTGGCCGGCCGCTTCGTCGGCCGCCATCGCTGGGCCACGGCTGCGGCGCTCACGGCGGCCATGGCCGTGAGCGCGGCGGCCGTGCTCTTCTCGGTGCAGGCCTCGCGCCTCGCCGAGGAGCGCGATCGCACGGCCCGCGAACGCGACACCGCGCGCCAGGTGTCACGCTTCCTCACCGATCTCTTCGAGGTGTCGAATCCCGACGTGACCGGCAGCAGCGCGCCGGTCACCGCCCAGGAACTGCTGAAGCGAGGCGCCGAGCGCATCGACGCCGACCTGGCCGGTCAGCCCGTGGTGCAGGCGCGCCTGCTCGCCACGATGGGCATGGCCTACACGTCGCAGGGCGCGTATCAGGCGTCGCTCGCGCTCTTCCAGCGGGCGCTCGAGCTGCGGCGCGCCACGCTCGGCCCCGACGACCTCGACACCGTGGCCTCGATGGACGACATGGGCGAGGCCTACCGCGAACTCGGCCGCCTGGACGAGGCCGAGTCGATGCATCGCGAGGCGCTCGCCGCCAAGCAGCGCCTCGGCGCGCCGCCCTCCTCCATCGCCGCCTCGCTCAACAACGTCGGCCTCACGCTCAGCGAACGCGGGCGCTTCGCCGACGCCGAGCCGCTGCTGCGCCAGGCGCTCGACATGTGGCGGCGGCACGAGGGCCCGGCCGCCGATGTCGTCGCGTCGGGACTCAACAACCTCGCGGATGTCGTGCGCCGGCAGGGCCGGGTGGCCGACGCCGTGCCGCTGCTCGAGGACGCCATCGCCATCCGCCGGCAGACCGTGGGCGCCACGCACCCGTCGCTCGCTATCGTGGTCGGGCATCTCGGCCGCGTCTACAGCCAGCAGGGCGATGCGGCGAAGGCCGAGCCGCTGCTGCGCGAGGCCCTGAACATCCGCCAGCGTGTGTACGGCGACGACCATCCCGACACGGTCAACACGCGCAGCGACCTCACGTCACTGCTGCACGACCAGGGCGACCTGGCCGGCGCCGAGCCGCTGTACCGCGCCGCGGTGAGCCGCCTGGCGGCGCGCCTCGGCCGCACGAGCCCCGACTACGCGGTGCAGGTGAACAACCTCGCCACCGTGCTCGAGGACCAGCGCCGGTTCGATGAAGCCGAGCGGCTCTACCGCGAGTCACTCGCCATCCGGCAGCGCGGCGACGCGCCGGTACCGCAATCGGTCGCGCGGGCGCAGGACAGCCTCGCCCGCACGCTGCTCGCGATGGGCCGGATTCGCGAAGCCGAGGAGCTGGTACGAGCCGCGCTCGCCACACGGCAGATGGTGTTTCCGCCCGGCCACTTCGAGACGGCGCTGAGCCAGGTGCTCCTCGGGAAGGTCCTGGCGGCGCGCCGGCGGCCCGCCGAAGCGGCGCCGCTCCTGAACGCCGCCGTCGAGGCGTTGCGGGCCGACGCCGCCCAGGATCCCCACTACGTCGTCTACGGCCTGCTGGCACTCGCCGAGTTCCACCGGGCACAAGGCCATCCCGAGTTGGCCGAGCCACTCGCGCGCGACGCGGTGGCGCGGCTGGCAAAGCTGCCGGCCGGGCACTGGAGGCGCGCCACGGCCCAGCTGGAACTCGCCGCCGACCTCGCCGCCCTGAAGCGCCCCAACGAAGCCGCAGGCCTGCTGCGGCCGGCGCTCCAGGTGCTGACGCGTCGCTTCGGCGAGGCCGATGACCGCGTGCGCAATGCCGCCAGCCTGCTGGCCACGCTTGGCGTCTGAGACGCCGCGCCGCAGCCCCCGACAAAATCCTAGCCGGGGCCGACTTTTGTTCTCAGTTCTGTGAGTTCCCTTCGCAACAATCGCATGTCCTCCTGCCCGTGGCCGCTGCCCGCGGAGCGAACGCGCAAGCGGGGATGGGGCCTTCCCGGCGGAACCGTGCAGATGCGGTAACCGGACCCGTTTTTGCTAGATGGCTGGCAGGGGCCCGACAATTCACCTGCTGGAGCAGGTCCAACCCCCGCCCGAGACCCGGTTCGCCGGGCCGGAACATGAACCGTCGGCGGGCCTCGAGGGACCAACCATGCTGGCCGTTGCTGTGGAATCACAACTCATCGGGGAAAGCCCGGCGGTTGCCGACCTGCGTGCCGACATCGAACGTACGGCGCGTTCCGATGCGAAGGTGCTCATCACCGGCGAGAGCGGCGTGGGCAAGGAACTGGTGGCGCGGGCCGTCCACGCCCACAGCAGCCGCGCCGCCCGGCCCTTCGTGGCGGTGAACTGCGCCGGCCTGCCCGAGACCCTCCTCGAGTCCGAGCTGTTCGGGCACGTGAAGGGCAGCTTCACCGGCGCCTACCGCGACAAACAGGGCAAGCTCGAAATCGCCGACGGCGGCACCCTGTTCCTCGACGAAGTGGGCGAGATGACGCTGCGCATGCAGGGCCTGCTGCTCCGCTTCCTCGAAACCGGCGAACTGCAGAAGGTCGGCGCCGACCGCTCGCGCACGACGGTCAACATCCGCGTCATCGCCGCCACCAACCGCAACCTGCGCGAGCTCATCGCCCAGCAGGCCTTCCGCGAAGACCTGTTCTACCGCCTCAACGTGATTCACCTGCTGGTGCCGCCGCTGCGCGAGCGCCGCACCGACATCCCCGACCTCGTGCAGCGCTTCCTGCAGCGCAGCACGGCGGCCGGCCACAACGCGCTGCGCGTGGTGTCGCCCGAGGCGATGGACGCCCTCACGAAGTACTCGTGGCCGGGCAACGTCCGCGAGCTGCAGAACCTGGTCGAGCGCCTGGTCGTCACCTGTCAGCGCGAGATCGCACAGCCCGACGACCTGCCGCCGGAAATCCGCCTGCTGCCGTTCGGCGCCTACCGGCCGCGGCGCGAACGCCGCCGCACGGTGGCGGACGAGCTGTACCAGAAGCTCCTCGACACCGGCGAGTCGTTCTGGACGCTGGTCTACCCGCTCTACATGCAGCGCGAGATCACACGCGGCAACCTGCGCGACCTGATTCGCAAGGGCCTGCAGGAAGCGCGCGGCAACTACCGGATCGTGGTGCGCCTCTTCAACATGGCGCCCGGCGACTACAAGCGGTTCCTGAACTTCCTGCGCACGCACGAGTGCCAGGTGTCCTTCAAGGAGTTCCGCTAGAGCCCCGTTGCCCGGGCGCCGGCATGCAGTTGCCCAGCTTGGCTTGACTTTGTTCCGAAAATCCCGGCTCGATAGTCGCCGAAACGCAGTTCTTGTCTTCGATCAGCTGATAATATTGGGGTAGTGCCGTGAACTCACGGCCCCCTTGATGCTTCCCGTCGACGCGCCCGGCGACGCCCTGCCTTCGCAGCCCAGGGGCTCCACCCTCATCGGGCGGAGTCAGGCCCTGAAGGTCGTGCAGCAGGAAGTGGAATACGCCGCCAGGTCGGACGCCAAGGTGCTCATCACCGGCGCCAGCGGCGTGGGCAAGGAAGTGGTGGCACACCTCATCCACCAGCGCAGCCGCCGCCGGCACGCGCCGATGCTCACGATCAACTGCGCGGCGATGCCCGACACGCTGCTCGAATCCGAACTCTTCGGACACGCCCGCGGCAGCTTCACCGACGCCTATCGCGACAAGCGCGGCCTCTTCGAAGCCGCCAACAGCGGCACCGTCTTCATGGACGAAGTGGGCGAGATGTCGCTGCGCATGCAGGCGCTGCTGCTCCGTTTCCTCGAAACGGGTGAAATCCAGCGTGTCGGCGACGAACGCAACCGCGTCAACGCCAACGTCCGCGTGGTGGCGGCGACCAACCGGCGCCTGCCCGAGCGCATCGCCGCCGGCGAATTCCGCGAAGACCTCTACTACCGCCTCAACGTCATCCACATCACGATCCCGCCGCTGCGCGAGCGGAAGGACGACGTGACGCCGCTGCTCGATCACTTCCTGCGGCTCTTCGCGGCGGAGCACGGCGTGCCGCTGCCGCAGTGTTCGCCCGACGCCGTCGCGGCCCTCGAAGCCTACGACTGGCCGGGCAACGTGCGCGAGCTGCGCAACATCGCCGAGCGCCTCACGTGCCGCTGTCCGGGGGGCCTCATCCACGCCGACGACCTGCCGCTCGAAGTGCGCACCGGCAGCGCGGTGGTCGAGAGCGCGCCGGCCAGAGTGGCCTCGCCGGCGCCGGCGCAGGCGCTGCTCGATCGCATCCTGCTCAAGGGCGAGTCGTTCTGGGACGTGGCCTACGAACCCTTCATGGCCCGCGACCTCACGCGCGAAGACGTCCGCCACCTCGTGCGGGTGGGCCTCGAACAGACGCGCGGCAACTACAAGGCGCTCGTGCAGTTGTTCAACATGGATCCGCAGGACTACAAGCGGTTCCTGAACTTCCTGCGCAAGTACGGCTGCCACATGCCGTTCCAGCGCTTCCGCATGGCACCGGGCAGGGAGATTGAGTAGACAGAGCCGGTGTTATCGGTTGATCGCGTGATCGGGTGATCTGCGGATCTGAGATCTGTCGATCTGAAGATCAATCGATCTACAGATCACGCGATCAGAAGATCACCAGATTCCGTAAGCCTATGCGGCGGCGAGGGCGTCCACGCAGGACTGCCAGCGCGCGTTGTCGGAAGCGCTGAAGGCCACGCCGCAGCTGACCGGCTGCAGCGGGTCGGGGCGATGGGCCCACACGCGCTGGCCGCTCAGGTCGATGCCGAGCTCCGGGATGACCACCTGGACGGTGTCACCCGGGGGCGCCGTGCCGAAGACCTCCAGACACGCGCCGCCATAGCTCACGTCGAGCAGGCGGCCGGGCAAGCCACCCACGAGCGCGGCCACATCCGCGGCGAGGCGCTTGCGCGGCCAGCGCCGCTTCGGCCGCGGCACGGCGAGCAGTTCCCCGATCGCCAGCTCGAGTTCACGCGGAGTGACCGGCGCCAGCAGATACCGGGCGCCGAGTCCGGCCGCCTCGACTTCGAGGACGTGGTCCTGGCCGCCGATCACGATGGCCACGGTGCGCGGGAACTCGACCCGGGACACCGCCACCAGATGCAGGCCGTTGTAGGGGCCGAGTCGCACATCGGTGACGAGCACTTCAGGCGGCGACCCCTCCTCGAGAGTACGCCGCGCGTCAGGAAAGCTCGGGCAGGCGCGTACGGAGAATCCGGAGCGACGAAGCGCGGTGACGCGACCAGACAGCACGGCGGCGTCGGCGCTGACGACAAGGATGTCCGATGTCATGCTCATGGGCTGACGAGAATCTGTGCAAACGAACGGCCAAATGGAAGCGCCGGGATTCTCGCAGGATCGCGCAGCAATGGCAAGCTGCACCAAGACTTGTTGGCGCTGGAACGCTGATTTTGTCCAGAATAATGCGGGTCGGCTAGGCCGGGAGGCCGCTGCCGCCGGGTGACGGCAGGATGCCCGGCAGCAGATCGAGACCGTCGACGAATGACCGCCAACGCGCGTCCACCGCGCTGTCGCGCCGCAGCGCCAGCCCGCAGGCGATCGGCTGGGCCTTGCCGGGGCGCCGTGTCCAGACCCGTTCAACGGGCACGCTGAGACCAGTGCCGGGCACGACCAGTTCGAGCGTTTCTGTCGGGATATCGGTGCCGAAGAACTCGATGCCGGCGCCCCCGTAGCTCACGTCCACGATTCGGGCGTCCACACCGGCCACGACCGAGCTGACTTCCTGGGCAGGACGGCGGCGCGGCCAGCGGCGCTGCGGCCGCGGGTTGGCGACGATCTCGGCGAGCACGGCGCTCAGCCGGTCGAGCGTGACGGGCTCCACCAGGTAGCGGGCGCCAAGGTGATACGCCTCGGCCTGGAGCGCCGGGTCGCGCGGGCCGGTCACGAGACAGGCCGTCCGGGGATGTTCGACCTGGGCGATGGCCACGAGGTGCAGCCCGTTGTAGTCGCCGAGTTGGACGTCGGTGACAATGGCTTCGGGTTCGAGTTCCGTCAGCACCTGCCGGGCGTCGAGGAAGCCACGCACGGGCATCACCACGAACCCGGCCTTCGACAGGGCGTCGAGACGGGCTTGCGCCGTCATCTCCGACGTCCCGACGAGCAATACCGGCATACGCTGGGAGCCTGGACTGGTCACGCCGCACAGTCAATCAAATTGCGCGCCAACTCAGGATCGACAGATTGTGGCCAGAAGACAGAGAAAACGCCCACGATGGTCGGATGAGCGTCAACACAATCGTAAAGCCGATGCGTGGAGCGTCGTTTCGTTGACAGCTGCGGCCGTGATCTGAGCGGTTGCGCGACAGCGGGGGCTGGTTCACGATAGGCCCATGCGACTCAGCCTGGTCACCCTCTTCACGCTCCTGCTCGCGCCGGCACTGCTGCCGCTCGCTTCCGCCATCCAGGGGCCGCCGCGGCCCACGCCGATCCCCCCGCCGCCCGACGTGGCCGCGCCACCGAGAGACGCCGCCACGACACCGTCGGGCCTCGCCTCCAAAGTTCTGACGCCCGGCACCGGCACCGCGAAGCCCGGTGCGACCGACATGGTCACCGTGCACTACACGGGCTGGACGACCGACGGCAAGATGTTCGACAGCTCGATCGTGCGCAAGGAGCCGAACACCTTCCCGCTCGACCGCGTCATCAAGGGCTGGGGCGAAGGCGTGCAGCTCATGACCGCCGGAGAGAAACGCCGCCTCTGGATTCCCGAGGCCCTCGCCTACAAGGGGCAGGCCGGCCGCCCGGCCGGCATGCTCGTGTTCGACATCGAGCTCATCGAGTTCTCGCCCGCGCCGACGACGCCGCCCGCCGATGTCGCGGCCGTCCCCGCCGACGCCAAGGTGACGCCCTCGGGCCTGGCCTACAAGACCCTCAAGGCCGGCACCGGCACCGAACATCCGAAGAAGAGCAGCCGCGTCACCGTGCACTATTCCGGCTGGCAGACCAACGGCAAACTGTTCGACAGCTCGGTCATGCGCGGCCAGCCGGCGAGCTTCGGCCTCGGCGACGTGATCGAAGGCTGGACCGAAGGCGTGCAGCTCATGGTGGTGGGCGAGAAGATGCGCTTCTGGATTCCCGAGAAGCTCGCCTACAAGGGCCAGGCCGGTGTGCCGTCGGGCATGCTGGTGTTCGACGTGGAGCTCATCTCCTATCGCGACTAGACCGCCGGGCGTGACGTTCGTCGCCGACCGCGGCGACGTCGCGCACCGTCTCGACCAGGCCGTCCTGCGCCACGTCCCCGGCGCCTTCGGACTGTCGCGGTCGCGCCTCCAGAAACTCGTCGCCGCCGGCCGCGTCCTCGTCAACGGCGCGCCGGCCCGGCGCGCCGCCCAGCGCCTGGCCGCCGGCGACGTCGTGGCCCTCGATGCCGTGGCGGCGCCGCCGCCCGCCCCGCCCGCGCCCGAATCCCTGCCGCTCGACGTCGTCTACGAAGACGACGATCTCCTCGTCGTCTGCAAGCCGGCGGGCATGGTGGCGCACCCCACCGCGCGCCAGCGGTCGGGCACGGTCGTGAATGCCCTGCTCGGCCGCAACCCGGGCCGTGCCGGCGACGAGGACGCCTGGTCGCCGCGCCTCGTGCAGCGCCTCGATCGCGACACGTCGGGGCTCATGATCATCGCCCGCCGCGGCGACGTGCACACCGCCCTGCAACGCGATCGCGACGGCATCGTGAAGGACTACCTCGCCGTCGTCTGGGGCCGGCCGTCGCCGCGGCAGGGCGCCATCGACTCCGCCCTCGGCCGTGACCCGCTCGACCGCCGCCGCATGATGGTGCGCAACGACGGCGCCCCGTCGCAGACGACGTACGCGGTGCTCGCGCACTCGACCGGAGAGACGCGCGGGCTCAGCCTGGTCCGCTGCCGCCTCGGCACCGGCCGCACGCACCAGATCCGCGTGCACCTGGCCGAACGCGGCTGGCCGATCGTCGGCGACCAGACGTACGGCAACGCGCCGCGCCGCCGCCTCGCATCGCCGGCGCTCGATCGCCATGCGCGTGGATTCACCCATCAGGCGCTGCATGCCTGGCGTCTGCGCCTGCGACTGCCGTCATCGGACCGGGTGATTGCGCTCGAAGCGCCGGTGCCCGACGACATGCGCGCGCTCATCGCAGCGGCCGGTCTCGGACGCGCGCTCGGCACGCCCTAGGACGGACCCTGAGGCGGCGTTCACCGCGCCGTCAGCCCTTCGGCAGCCCACCGACACAGCCGCGCTGGCCGGCGGCGTTTTCCTTCGCGTCCTGACGTGCCGGCATACGCCGCTGCACGTTCCGCCGGGGCCGCGGGCCCGGGCATCCGTGTTGCCTCCGGAACGGTCAAGGATTGCCGGCCGCCGCCGATTCGTTCGGCGTTCGATACCGGCAGGAGCACACGCTCGGGCCGCACCCATGACACTGCATCTCATCTCCAGCCTGGTCGTTCTGCTGGTCATCGCGGGGTTGCTGACCCGCCGCCACACCGCGCTGCACATGCGGTTCATGACGGCGGCGTTCCTCGCCGACCTCGGGCTCGTCCTCTACATCGAGGGCACACGTCAGGCCATCGAGACCGTCGTCACGCACACGTCGCCGCTCGTCTGGTTCCATGCCGGCGTCTCGACGCTGGTCCTCGCGCTCTACGTGGCACAGCTCACCGTGGGCCGGCGCATGCTGGCCGGCCGCAGCACCTCGCGCCGTCTGCACATCGCCCTCGGCCTCACCTTCTGTGTCGCCCGCGGCCTCAACTACGCCACGGCGTTCATCGTCTCAGGCGCCGCCGCGCCGCCGGCCGTGCAGGCCGCGGCCGTCACGCCCGGGATTCCCTCCACGATCGTCCCCGCGAACGAGTAGCTCATGTCGACCAAGCAGACCGCCGCAGTGGCACCGCCCCCGTCAGATCTCGTCACCGATCCATCACCGGCCGCCGCCGGTGGCCGCAAGACCGCCGGCGCGTCCCGCCCGGCCCGCATGGCGCAGGCGCGCCTCAAGAAGGAGAGCTCGATGGCATCCGCACGTTCCGCCGGCGCCAACGCCCTGGCATCGTTCACCCCGCGCGGCCCTGCCGCGTTCCTGCAGTCCAACGACGCCCTCAGGGCCGCCCTCAAGGACGTGCGGGCGAACGTTCTGGTCGCCAATGCCGACCTCGAGATCGTCTTCGTGAACGATCGCAGTCTGGCGACGCTCAAGGGGCTCGAGTCCGAGGTGCTGAAAGTGTTCGGGGTACAGCTGGCCGACATCCTCGGCGGCTCGATCCACCGCTTCCATCGCGACCCGGCCCGCATCGAGGCCATCCTCAGGAACCCGGCGGCGCTGCCGCACGAAGCCGAGTTCGCCTTCGGCAGCGTCACGCTGAGGGCCACGATCAACGGCCTGACCGGCAAGGACGGCAAGGTGCTGGGCTACGTCGTGAACTGGGACGACATCAGCGAGCGCAAGCGCCTCGATGCCGAGATGGCACGCGTCAACTCGATGATGGAGAACCTGCCCATCAACGTGATGTTCGCCGACCGCGAGCTGCGCATCCAGTACCTGAATCCGGCTTCGGCGCGCACGCTGAAGACACTCGAACAGCACCTGCCGATCAAGGTCGACCAGATGCTGGGGCATTCGATCGACGTCTTCCACAAGACGCCGTCGCACCAGCGCACGCTGCTCGCCGACGTCAAGAACCTGCCGCGGCAGACCCTCATCAAGGTCGGCCCCGAGACGCTCGACCTGCTCGTCAGCCCCATCCTCGATCACAACCGCCAGTACGTCGGTGCGATGGTCACCTGGTCGGTGGTGACCGAGAAGATCGCCACCGAACGCCGCGCGGCCGAGCTGCAGAACGAGATCGCGCAGACCGCGCAGACGCTCGCCTCGTCGTCGGAGGAACTGACGGCCCTCAGCCAGATGATGGGCAGCGGCGCGTCGGAAACCGCGGCGCAGGCCAACGTCGTCTCGGCCGCCTCCGAGCAGATCAGCAAGAACGTCCAGACGGTGGCGACTGGCACCGAGGAGATGAGCGCCAGCATCCTCGAGATCGCGAAGAACGCCAACGACGCGGCCCGCGTGGCGACGACCGCGGTGAAGGTGGCCGAGACCACCAACAACACGATCAACAAGCTCGGCGACAGCTCGGCCGAGATTGGCAAGGTCATCAAGGTCATCACCTCGATTGCGCAGCAGACCAATCTGCTGGCGCTGAACGCCACGATCGAAGCGGCGCGGGCCGGCGAGGCCGGCAAGGGCTTCGCGGTGGTCGCCAACGAAGTGAAGGAGCTGGCGAAGGAAACCGCCCGCGCCACCGAGGAGATCGGCCAGAAGATCGACGCCATCCAGGCCGACACGAAGGGCGCCGTCTCGGCGATTGCCGAGATCAGCAGCGTCATCAACCAGATCAACGACATCTCGACGACGATTGCCAGCGCCGTCGAAGAACAGACCGCCACCACCAACGAGATCACGCGCAACGTCTCGGAAGCCGCCAAGGGCGTGGCCGAGATCGCGCAGAACATCACCGCGGTGGCCCAGGCCGCCAAGGGCACGGCCGACGCCGCGCACGACACGCAGAAGGCGTCGAACCAGCTGTCGGAGCTCGCCTCGAACATGCAGGATCTGGTGACCCGCACGAAGCAGTAGACCGCCGGACGGCATCGCGGACCCGCGTCCGCGATGCCGCACCGCCCCACCCACCACGCGCCGCCGTGGCCCTCGCCTCCACGCTCCATCGCTCGGTCGCCCTCGGACGGCTCGGCGTGACCATCGCGCGGGCCCGCCGCGACGGTCCGGGCCGCGAGGCGGCGCGCCGTCTCGTCGCCGCCCGCATGGGCGAGCTGCGAGGCCTGCCGCAGAAGATCGGGCAGATGCTCAGCCTGGCCGAGATCGAATCGGGGGCCGGGCTCTACACGCCGCTCGCCGAATCGACGCCGCCCGCGCCCGCCGCCGACAGCTTCCGCTGGATTGCCGACAGCCTCGGCGCGCCGCTCGCCACCCACTTCCGTGTCATCGCGCCGCAGGCGTCGGCCGCCTCGCTCGGCCAGGTGCATCGCGCTACGCTGCACGACGGGCGCGAGGTGGCGGTGAAGGTGCAGTACCCGAACATCGCCGGCACGGTCGATGCGGACCTCGCCGCGCTCGGCGTGCTGGCCGCGCCGGTGACGCTGAAGCGCTCCGGTTTCGACCTGACGGCGTACCGCGCCGCACTCGGCCGCAGCCTCCGCACCGAACTCGACTACGCGGCCGAAGCCGCGACCCTGCGCCGCTTCGCGTCATGGCGGGCCGAGGTACCTGGCGTCGTCACGCCCACGCCCATCGACGCGCTGTGCACGTCGCGCGTCCTCACGATGACGTGGGTGGCCGGCGACACGGTGGCAGCGGCGCGGCAATGGCCCTGGGTGGCCCGTGCCGAAGCGGCGCGTACGCTCGTGCGCGTCTTCCTGCGCGGCTGCTTCGTCTGGCGGGAGCTGCACGCCGACCCGCACGCCGGCAACCTGCGCTTCCTGCGCCGCGGCGACGAGGTCGAGGTCGGCTACCTCGACTTCGGCTGCACGCGCGCGCTCACGACGGGCGAGCGAGACGCGCTGTGGCGCCTCGCGCACACAACCGCGGACACGACGGACGCCGCGCTGGCGGACGCCTGGGCCGGCCTCGGGTTCCCGCCCGAGGTGACCGTCCGCCTGCGCCACCGCCTGCGCGCGGTCACCGCCATCCTCTTCGAGCCCTGGCTCACGACGGGCCCGTTCAACGCGGCGACGTGGCAGGTCGCGGACCGCCTCGCCGAGGCGCTCGGCGACGACCGCTGGACGTTCCGCTTCGCCGGCCCGGCCTCGCTGCTCTTCCTCATCCGTGCCTTCCAGGGCCTCGTCGTCTACGCGCGCGCCCTCGGCGTGCCGGTGGACTGGCGCCGCGAACTCGACGCCCTGCCGCCGCCCGTGTCGTCACCGGTGCCGGCGCGGCCGGCCGCAGCCACGGCGGAGACGGACGCTCCCGCGGCGGCGCTGCTGAGCGAGACGCTGCGCGTCGAGGTGGTGCGCGACGGCGAACGCGTCGTGCAGGTGAGCTTCGACGCCGGCGCCGTGGCCGGCCTCGCGGACCTCGTACCGGCCGATCTCGCGGCGCGGATCGCCGCCCGCGGCCTGGATCTCGCGGCGATCGCCGCCGACGCCGTGG
>JALHON010000141.1 GCA_022842985.1 Acidobacteriota bacterium
GGGCGCGCCGGCGGACGGCGAGCGGGCGCCGTCGCGCCGGCAACGGCCGCCGCTTCGTGCAGCAAGGCCGCTTCGGCAGCCTTGAGTTGCCGCAGTGTCTTCGCGTCCACCGTCGGGAATGTGGGCTGCACCGACTCGATGGCCTCGATGACCGCGGAGGCGACGACGAGCCGGGTGAACCACTTGTGGTCTGCCGGCACGACGTACCACGGCGCGAACGGTGTCGCCGTGTGGCGGATGACATCGTCGTAGGCGGCGAGGTAGTCCTGGAAGAACTCGCGCTCGTGCAGGTCGCCGAGCGCGAATTTCCAGTGCTTGTCGGGCTCGGCGATCCGCTCCAGGAATCGCCGGCGCTGCTCCTCCGGCGACACGTACAGGAAGAACTTCCGGATGACGACGCCCTGGCGCGAGAGATACCGCTCGTAGCTGACGACGTCTTCGAAACGCTCGCGCCAGATGCGCGGTGTGACGAGTTCGTCCGGCAGCTGCTGCTTGCCCAGAATCTCCGGGTGCACGCGCACGACCAGCATCTCCTCGTAATACGACCGGTTGAAGATGCCGATATGGCCACGGCGCGGCAGCTTGTTCGATGTGCGCCAGAGGAAGTCGTGATCGAGTTCCTCGCTCGACGGCGCCTTGAAGCTGTGCACTTCGCAGCCGCGGGGATTGAGCCCGGTCATCACATGCTTGATGGTGCCGTCCTTGCCGGCGGCGTCCATCGCCTGGAAGATGAGCAGCACGCTCCAGCGGTCCTGCGCGTAGAGCCGCTCCTGCAGCTTCGCCATCACCTCGGCGCTCTCTTCGAGCAGAGCGTCGGTCTTGTCCTTGAGCTGCAGTTCGCGGGTGTCGTCGGGCGAGAAGGCGCGCAGGCGGAAGCCGTCGCCGCTGGTCACCCGGAAGTGCCGTGACAGGCGCGTCAGGCTTCGATGGGTCTCAGATGGCATAGGGCGTGATCATACGGTGCCGGCGGCCCCCCGCACTATCCGCCATGTGCGCCCGGAGCGAGCACGGCGAGGACGACGAGGCGGGACGTGCTGGTGTTGCGCACGCCGTGCGGCACGCCGTCGGGCGCCACGAGCAGATCGCCGGCGCGCATCGGCAGCTCGCGCCCGTCGAGCAGGAACACGCCGTCGCCCGCGAGCACGTGGTAGACCTTGTCCATGCCCGCGTGCGCGTGCAGCGCGTGTGCCTGGCCGGGCTCGAACGCGTTCAGGCCGACCAGCAGGCGCGGCGAGCTGAACAGGGTGGCCTTGCCCATCTTCTCCGGTGCGAAGACCGCGTGATCGACGGCGTGAATGACGGTTGGATGATCCATGTGTCAGGTCTCCTGCGACGAGGCTGGCCCGGCGCGTCAGTAGGTCCAGCTGCGGAATGCCACGAGCCCCCACCAGCCGAGGTAGCCGGCCAGGCCGGCATGGGCGGCCGCCGTGACGGCGGCGAACCAGCCCATGCGCCCGCGCAACCCGCGCACCCAGGCGGCGGCGGTGAGCGGCAGGAGCGCGAAGGCGGCGAGCGGATAGACGATCGATGCGCCGAGCAACACGAGCGCCGGGGTGCTGGCGATGGCAAGCGCGGTCACCGGCGATGTCGAGGCCACCGCGAAGATGGTGACGAAGGCCAGCAGCGACAGCGTCCATGCCGTGCCGAGACCGCCCGTACCGGCTCCGCCGCGCGCGCGTCGCCGCCAGGCGTACGCCGCGGCCATCGGAGGGGCGATACCGATGCACACGAGCGCGACGAGCAGGGTGGCCCGCAGCAGATCGACCGGCCAGCGGGCGCGCCGTTCCGCGTAGATGTCGATGCCGGCGAGCACGGCCGTGCCCTGCACCTCCGTGAATGCCATCGAGGCCGTGAGCTCGTCCTCCCGGCGAAAGAGCGCGTCGTTCACCGCGACGAGTGGCGTGGCGGGACCGAAGACCGGGGTCATGACGAGGCGACCGTCCACGAGGCCGACCGTGCGTCCGCTCAGCGGGAACTCGATGGCCTGCATGAACGCATTGCGAGGGTTCGCGTCGTGGTAGTAGCCAGTGAAGTGCCCGAGCGCGTCGGGCGCGACGGCCATCGACTCCGGCGGCGTCACCGCCACGTCGCGTTTCAGATAGCGGATGGCGAGCGATGAGAGCCTGGTGAGCGCGTCGGGCGCGTAGGTGCCATTCAGCAGCACCACGAAGCCGACGTCCCGCGACGGCGAGTAGCCGTAGGCCGAGAGGAATCCGTCGATGCCCCCCTGGTGGCCGAGCACGTGATACGGCAGATCGATCGTGCTGTAGATGCCGAGCCCGTAGCCGGCGCGCACGCCGGCCTTCGACGCGGCCGTGGTACGCGGCCACTCCATGTTCGAGAGATACTCCGGGTCGATCACGTAGCCGCCGCGCAGCTCGCCCCAGTTGAGCAGCATCTCCACGAACAGCCCCAGTTCCCGCGGCGACGAGTGCAGGGCGCCGGCCGGCCGCAGATGGATGCGCCGCCGTACGACGGGCGGTCCGTTCCTGGTGTCGTAGCCCTGCGCGAGTGCCGGCGCGTCCACATCCCCCGAGAAGGTGCTCGCGCTCATCGCCAGCGGCGTGAAGATGCGCTCTGTGATGAACGTCTCGAACGGCTTGCCGGCCACGGCTTCGATGACGCGGCCCGCGACCGCGTAGCCCGGGTTCGAGTAAGCCATCCGCGTGCCGGGGCGCCATCGCACGCGGCGTGACGCCGGATTGCGAAGCAGCACCTCGTCGAGCGGCCGGTCGGGCGCGCCGTCGAGCACGTAGATCTCGTTGAAGTGCATGTCGTCGAACCCGGCGGTGTGTTCGAGCAGATGCCGTACGCGCACGGGCTCGGAGGCCTCCCACGGATTGTCGATGCGCACTGCGGGGACGATCGAGGCGACCGGCGCGTCGAGGTCGAGCTGGCCGTCCTCGTAGAGCTGCACGAGCGCCATGGCGACGAACGACTTGCTGACCGAGCCCACCCTGAAGAGGGTGTCGCCGTCGATCGGCCGGCCGGTTTCGCGATCGGCGACGCCGATGCCGCCAGCCCACTCGATGCCGCCGGCCCGCACGAGCGCGAGCCCGGCGCCGGGCAGACCGGCCTCCTCGACGATCCGCGCCGCGGCCGCCCTGAATTCGTCGAGGGTCGCGGGTGCCGCATCCGGTGACGGCGCCGGTTGTGCGGCGAGCAGCGGTATCGCGGCCAGCAGGAGGCTGTAGCGCAGGAGCCAACGCATCGCGCCATCTTACCGGGGCGGCGCCCGGTATACTCGCCACCGCATGGCGACGCGCCCGAAGACCCCGGCCTCCCGTTCCCCGAAATCCGCGAAGGCGCGTCCGCCGAAAGCGGCCCAGGAAGGCTGGCACGGGTGGGATGACTACGCGCCCTTCTACGACTGGGAGAACGCCCAGACGCTCGGCCGGCGCGACCTCTCGTTCTGGCACCGCATGACGGGCGCGGTCGAGGGGCAGGTGCTCGAACTCGGCTGCGGCACGGGACGTGTCACGATGCCGCTCGCCCACGAAGGTGTGCACGTCGTCGGCGTCGATCGCTCGGCCGAGATGCTCGCCCGGGCGCGCCGGCGCGTCACCCGCCAGCGGCGCGGCGTGCGCCCGGCGCTCGTGCGGGCGGATATCCGAGCCCTGCCGTTTCCCGCAGGCACCTTCCCGATGGTGATGGCGCCCTACGGCATCCTGCAGTCGCTGCTCTCGGAGCGGGACCTCAAGGCGACCCTCAAGGACGTCGGCCGCGTCGTACGCCCCGACGGTATCTTCGCCCTCGAGCTCGTGGCCGACCTGCCGGCCTGGGGCGAATACTCGCGCCGGGTGAGCCTGAAGGGACGGCGCACCCCCGGGGGCAGCCAGATCACGCTCATCGAATCGGTCCGCCAGGACGCCCCCAAGGGCCTGACCATCTTCGACCAGGAATTCGTGGAACGGCGGGGCCGGGCCGTGCGCCGGCGGGCCTTCGCCCTGACGTTCCGGACGCTGTCGGTGCCCCAGATGACCCGCCGGCTGGCCGCCGCCGGCTTTGCCGTGGAAGCCTTGCTCGGCGACTACGACGGCGGGCCCTGGCACCGTGACGCCGATGCCTGGATCATCATCGCCCGCCGGGTCTGATAGACTACAGGGTCGACTTTTTTCCGTCTGGAGCTGCACCATGTCCGGCCATTCCAAGTGGCACACGATCAAGCACAAGAAGGGCGCGCTCGATGCCAAGCGCGGCAAGCTCTTCACGCGCCTCATCAAGGAAATGACCGTCGCGGCCAGGAATGGCGGCGGCGACGTCAACATGAACCCGCGCCTGCGCACGGTGGTGGCCGAAGCCAAGGCCGCCAACATGCCGGCCGAGAACATCAAGCGGGCCATCCAGCGCGGCACCGGTGAACTGCCCGGCGTCACCTACGAAGAGATCAACTACGAGGGCTACGGCCCCGGCGGCGCCGCGATCATCATCGAGACGATGACCGACAACAAGAACCGCACGGTCGGCGAAATCCGCCACATGCTCGCCAAGTTCAACGGCAACCTGGGCGCCGAGAACTCCGTCGCGTGGATGTTCTCGAAGAAGGGCTACATGGTCGTCGAGAAGGCCGGCGTCGACGAAGAGAAGCTCATGGAAGCCGTGCTCGAAGCCGGCGCCGAGGACTTCCGCGACGACGGCGACAGCTTCGAGGTGATCTCCGACACGTCGTCGTTCGAGGCCGTGAAGGAAGCCGTGAAGGCGCTGAACATCGAACCGGTGACCGCCAAGGTGTCGATGCTGCCGCAGAACTACGTGAAGCTCGAAGGCAAGGACGCCTCACGGATGCTCAAGTTGATGGAAGCGGTCGAGGATCACGACGACGTGCAGAACGTCTGGTCGAACTTCGACATCGACGAGAAGGAGATCGAGGCCTCGCTCGCGTGAGGGTCTTCGGCATCGACCCCGGCTCGGAGCGCACCGGCTACGGCTGCGTCGAGTCCGACGGCCGGCGCCATCGCCTCGTGACCTGCGGCGCCATCGCCACGGCCGGCGCCCCGACGCTCGGGGCCCGGCTGGCGGTCATCCACGACGGACTTTCGGCCCTGCTGCGCGAGTGCCAGCCCGACGTCGTCGCCATCGAGAACCTCTTCTACGCCACCAACGTGCGCAGCGCGCTGACCCTCGGGCATGCGCGCGGCGTGGCCATGCTCTCGGCGGTCGAAGCGGGCCTCGAGCTGGCGGAATATACCCCCACTGAAATCAAGCGCGCCGTCGTCGGATATGGCCGCGCCGAGAAGGCGCAGGTCGGCCAGATGATCGCGCTGCTGCTCGGCCTCGAGGCGCCGCCCACGCCGCACGATGCCGCCGACGCCCTTGCCGTGGCGCTCTGCCACGTGCATCGCCTGCCCGCCCGGCCCGTCGCCGTGCCGAAGGGCCGCGGCGCCGCCGCGCTCAAGAGCTGGCGGGCGTATCGTCCGCCCTCCGAGACGAAGACGGCGCGCCCCGCGCGCGCCGGCGTCCGCCGCTCATGATCGCGTGGCTGCGGGGACGGCTCCTCGAAAAGCAGCCGACGCGTCTCGTCATCGACGTGCACGGCGTGGGGTACGACGTCGCGGTGCCGGTCTCGACCTTCTACGCCGTGGGCGAGCCGGGCGCCGAGGTGGAACTCCGCATCCACACGCACGTCCGCGAAGATGCCATCGCGCTCTACGGCTTCCCGACGGCGTTCGAGCTGACGGTGTTCGAGAAGCTGATTGCCACGAGCGGCATCGGCCCGAAGCTCGCCCTCGCCGTACTGAGCGGCATCGACGCGGCGGACTTCGTGGCGGCCGTGCAGCGTGGTGACATCGCCCGTCTCACGCGTATTCCCGGCGTCGGCAAACGGACCGCCGAGCGGATCTGTCTCGAACTCAAGGACAAGCTGCCCGTGGCACCCGCGGCGCACACCGCGGCGCCGGTGACGCCGGAGGCCGACGCGGTGCGGGACGACCTCGTGTCGGCGCTGCTGAATCTCGGCTACCATCGCTCAGCCGTGGACAAGGTGCTCGACAAGCAGCTCGGCAGCGAGGAGCGTCCGCGCTTCGAAGTGGCGCTGCGCGCCGCGCTCCGGGAGCTGGCGCGCGCATGACCGACCGGGTGGTGTCGTCCGTCCCGGGCGACGACGACGCGCAGTTCGAGGCCGGGCTCCGACCGCGGCGTCTCGACGACTACATCGGCCAGGATCGCGTGCGCGAGAACCTGCAGGTGTCGATTGCCGCGGCCCGGCAGCGCGGGGAAGCGCTCGACCACATCCTGCTCTGGGGCCCGCCCGGACTCGGCAAGACCACGCTCGCCTACGTGATTGCGAACGAGATGGGGGCTGCCATCCGCACGACGTCGGGCCCGGTCATCGAGAAGCCGGGGGACCTGGCGGGCATGCTCTCGGGCCTGCAGCGGAACGAGGTGCTCTTCATCGACGAAATCCACCGGATGCCGGCGACGATCGAAGAGATCCTCTACCCGGCGATGGAGGACTTCGAGCTCGACATCGTGATCGGCCAGGGGCCGGGCGCGCGGTCGGTGAAGGTACCCGTCGAACGCTTCACGCTCATCGGCGCCACGACACGGGCCGGCCTGCTGACGGCGCCCCTCCGGGCGCGTTTCGGCATCAATCACCGGCTCGACTTCTACACCGTGGCCGACATCGACGAGATCGTGCGGCGGTCGGCGCGGATTCTGAACACCCCCCTCGCGCCCGATGCCTCGCTCGAGATCGCGCGGCGGTCACGCGGCACACCCCGCATCGCCAATCGTCTGCTGCACCGTGTGCGCGACTACGCGCAGGTGCGCGCCGACGGCACGATCACGGTCGAGGTCGCGCGGGCGACGATGAAGATGCTCGAGGTGGACGACCACGGCTTCGACGAGATCGACCGTCGCCTGCTCAGCACCATCATGGACAAGTTCGGCGGTGGCCCGGTGGGCGTCAACACACTGGCTGCCGCGCTCAGCGAAGAGCCCGACGCCATCGAGGACATCCACGAACCGTATCTCCTGCAGGCCGGCTTCCTCGACCGCACCCCGCGCGGCCGCGTGGCCACTGCACGAGCCTACGAGTACTTCGGGCGCCAGGCGCCCAGGAGAGGACTGTTTTGAGGACTTCCATCGCGAACCTGGCCGGCACGACCCCGATCGGACGCGCCGAAATCAAGAGCCTGGCCACGTATGTGCCGCCGCGCGTGCTCACCAACGCCGATCTCGAGAAGCTCGTGGACACGAGCGACGAGTGGATCCTGCAGCGCACCGGCATTCGTGAGCGCCACATCGTCGATCCCGGTGTCGGCACGTCCGACATCGCGAAGGAGGCCGCCGCCGAGGCCATCCGCCGCGCCGGGCTCACGCCCGACGACATCGATCTCATCATCGTCGGCACGGTGACCCCCGACATGCTCTTTCCGAGCACGGCGTGCCTGCTGCAGCACAAGCTCGGCGCCACGCGTGCCTGGGGCTTCGACGTGAGCGCCGCCTGCTCGGCGTTTGCCTACTCGCTCACCGTCGGCAGCCAGTTCATCGCCGCCGGCTCGGCGAAGTACGCGCTCATCGTCGGCGCCGACGTGATGTCGAGCATCATCGACTACACCGATCGCACGACCTGCGTGCTCTTCGGCGACGGCGCCGGCGCCGTGGTCCTCGGCCCGTCGTCGTCCCCCGAACTCGGGATCATCGACTTCGCCCACGAGATCGACGGCAGTGGCGGCGCGGCGCTCTGCATGCCGGCCGGCGGCAGCCTCAAGCCCGCCTCCCGCGAAACGGTCGATCAGCGGCTGCACTTCGTGAAGCAGGACGGCTCGACGGTGTTCAAGTTCGCCGTGCGGCGCACGGGCGACCTCTGCGAACGTCTGCTCCAGCGCAACAACGTGACGGCCGATGACATCGACCTGTTCGTGTCGCATCAGGCCAACCGCCGCATCATCGAAGCGGTCTCGGAGCGCGTCGGTATCGACAAGTCGAAGGTCATCATCAACATCGAGCGCTTCGGCAATACCACCGCCGGCACGATCCCGCTGGCGATGAACGACGCCGTGCTCCAGGGCCGGCTGAAGAAGGGCGACCTCGTGCTGGTGGCGTCGGTCGGCGCCGGCTTCACCGTGGGCGCGCT
Source organism: Acidobacteriota bacterium (assembly GCA_022842985.1). GTDB lineage: Bacteria > Acidobacteriota > Vicinamibacteria > Vicinamibacterales > UBA2999 > CADEFD01. The sequence goes on from JALHON010000141.1 coordinate 8,078, forward strand.
GCTCATCCGCTGGGCGTTCTGACGCGTCGCGCCGCCAGGCGCAACTGTCTCGTTCAGGTACAGCCCCCGGAGCATCCCTCCGGGGGTTTTTCCTTGTAAGCGACTGTTGGTGAATGAGTTACGTGCGTCGCACTGGTGCCTGAGAGCTCCCCACGCGGCTGTGCTGATTCGACGCACGGCCCTAAACATCAGGATGCAGAGGGCTTAGGGCATCGACTGCGTGCGGATGCACGACCGTCTGTACCGCGACAGCACACAGGGGCTCTCGTCGTTCCACCTGCGGTTCGTGGCAAACAACTCATTTGTTGCCAAAGGGTTACCTGACGTCGACGCAGTGCCGTTCGCGCGTGGCGCGGGCCTTGCTCCTTCCAGGGCGTTCGGGCGGCACATCGCCCGACGTGACTTCCTCTCCCCCGGCGCGGCAGCGTTCGGCCGGCACCCACGAGGGCTCCAGACCGCGATCGGTCTGGGGCCAGCGTGGTTCGGACGGATGCAAGGTGACTATGGCCAAGGCTCAGACGACCGCTCAGACGCCCGCGACGATCGCCACTCCTCCGGGAGCCGCGGCCGGCGACGCCGTCCGCACCAACTGGCGCGAGGCGCTGCCGACGCTTGCCGGCGCATCGCTGACGCTTCGCGAGCCGGTCGCGGCCGACGCCCTGTCGCTGCTCACGGCGCTGCCCGGCGATGCGCTCGCGCAGATCGTGCCCGACCCGCCAGCCGCCAGCGTGGCCGGCCTCGAACTGCTGATCGCACAGCTGCAGGCCGGCCGCCGCGCCGGCACCACGGCGTGCTGGGTGATCGTGCCGGCCGCCACCGGCGTCCCCATCGGCCTCGTCGGCGTGCGCTCGATGGACCACACCTGCTCGATGGTGGAAGGCTTCGCCGTGACCGCCGAAGAGTTCCGCGGCACCTCGATCTTCCAGACCGCCGGCCGCCTCGTGCTCGGGTGCCTCTTCGGACAGATGGGTGTGCATCGCGCCGAGTTCCGCATCGATGTGCGCAACGGCCGCGCCAACGGCGCCCTGCGCAAGCTTGGCGCCACGCAGGAGGGCCTGCTGCGCCGCGCCCGTGCCGCCGACGGCGAATTCCACGACCAGGTGCTCTGGGCGATCGTCGCGACCGACTGGAACGACACCCACACCGTGCGCACCTCGAGCGTGCACTAGACCTCCCGAGAACGTCCGTATTCGGCCCGGGCCGCTTTCCAGGGGCGCCCGGGCCTTTTTTTTGCCCACATCTCCTGAACGGTTGATCTTCTGATCGCGTGATCGGATGCTTGCATCTCCCGATCGGGCCAGATCGCCGGATCACCACATCAGATCGCCGTGTCCCTACGACTCTCCGACTTCGACTTCGATCTGCCCGCCGAACTCATCGCGCAGGAGCCGCCGGCGGTGCGGGGCGCGTCGCGGCTCATGCGGCTGGATCGTGCAACCGGCGCCATTCGTCACGGCGCGTTCAGCGACCTGCCGGGACTGCTGCGACGCGGTGACCTGCTCGTGCTGAACGACACGCGCGTGTTTCCGGCCCGGCTTCTCGGGTACCGCGAGCCGGGCAAAGGCGCGGTGGAGTGTCTCCTCGTCGCCCGGCAGGCGTCACCCGCCGCGGTGCCCGGCGACGAACACTGGCGTGCCCTCGTGAGTCCGGGCGCGCGCGTCGGCCCCGGGACGCGGCTCGTGTTCGAAGGGCCGGACGCCCGGCTCGATGGCGAGGTCCTCGAACGTGTCGAGCATGAACGGATCGTGCGCCTCACGACGCCCGACGGCTCGCCGGTGCCGGCGGCCATCGCGCGCCTCGGCCACATGCCGCTGCCGCCGTACATCAAGCGGCCCGATACCGAGAGCGACCGCGAACGCTACCAGACCGTCTACGCCCGCGAGGAAGGCTCGGTGGCCGCGCCTACGGCCGGCCTGCACTTCACACCCGCCGTGTTCGAGGCACTGGACGCCGCCGGTGTCGAGCGTGCGACCATCACCCTGCACGTCGGCTACGGCACCTTCCAGCCCGTGCGTGCCGAGTTCGTGGCCGACCATCGCATGGCCTACGAATCGTTCGACGTGGGGCCCGCCGCCGCCGAGGCCCTGACGCGCGCCCGCGCCGAGGGGCGCCGCATCATCGCCGTGGGCACCACGTCGACGCGGACGCTGGAGTCGCTCGAACTCGATGCCCAGGGCCGAGTGTCAGCCCAGGCGGGCGAGACCGCGCTCTTCATCTCTCCCGGGCATCAGTTCCGCCTCGTGAGCGGACTCGTGACGAACTTTCACGTGCCGAAGTCGTCGCTCATCATGCTGGTGTCGGCCTTGGCCGGGCTGGAGCACGTGCGCGCGGCGTACCGCGAGGCCGTGGCCGCCCGCTATCGCTTCTACAGTTACGGCGACGCGATGGTCATACTGTAGCGGCGTCGAGGCGTCCACGATGAAGCTGCAGTACGAAGAATTCGATCTTTCCGCGGTACGGCGCTACCCGCTGGCGTCGCGGTCGAGCAAGGTGCGGCGCGAGGATCTCGCCGCACCGCACCAGCCTGGCAGCGGCATCAGCCACTGGCTGTCCCGCCTGCCGAAACTGCTCGCGGCGCGCGATCTCGTGGCGGTCGTCGACGCGATCACGGCGGCTGCCGCCCGCCCGGCCCCGGTCATCTGGGGGCTCGGCGCGCATGTCGTCAAGGCCGGCCTGTCGCCCGTGCTCGTCGATCTCATGGCGCGCGGGTATGTCTCGGCGCTCGCCCTGAACGGCGCCGGGATCATCCACGACGTCGAGATCGCGCTGGCCGGCGCCACGTCCGAGGACGTGGACGCCGCACTCGGCCCGGGCGCGTTCGGCATGGCCGAAGAAACGGGCACCGGCATCAACCGGGCGATCGTGGATGGTGTGGCCCGCGGCTGGGGGCTCGGACGTTCGGTCGCGGAGTGGCTCGCGGCGTCGGCGCCGCCGCATGCCGACGTCAGCCTGCTCTGCGCGGCGGTGCGGCACGGCGTGCCGGTGACCGTGCACGTGGCGGTGGGCACCGACATCATTCACATGCATCCGGATGCGTCGGGGGCCGCCATCGGCGAGGGCAGCCTGCGCGACTTCCGCCACTTCACGAGTTCGGTCGCGCGGCTGGCCGGCGGGGTGTATCTCAACTGCGGCTCGGCGGTGGTGCTGCCGGAGGTGTTCCTCAAGGCGGTCGCCGTCGCGCGCAATCATGGGCACGACCTCACCGGGCTCACGACCGTGGATCTCGACTTCCTGCCGCACTACCGGCCGCTCACGAACGTGGTCCGGCGGCCCACGGCGGGAATCGGCCGCGGCATCCATCTGACGGGCCATCACGAGATTCTGATTCCGCTCCTGGCCGCCGCGCTCGTTGAGCGGTCTGGCACGGCTGGGGCGTGATAAAGTCAGAGGTTCCTGCCGGAGTAGCTCAGCCGGTTAGAGCATGCGTCTCATAAGCGCAGGGTCGGCGGTTCGAGTCCGCCCTCCGGCACCAGTCTTCGCTCGCCTCCGGCGAGCTTCGACTGGCACCGCCAGCCGCGGATGGTGCGGACTGGCTTTGGCTGTTCCGCCGTTGCTCGCCGCAAAGCGAGCGAAGGCGGACACCACCTTTTGACCACCTCACTCCTGGACCGCGTGCGGCGGCACGTCGCCCGCCACGAACTCTGGCCTCGCGGGGCCCGGGTCCTGGCCGCGCTGTCGGGAGGCGCCGATTCCGTCGCGCAGCTCCTCCTGCTGCGCGACCTGGCTGCCACGGGCGACCTCGTGCTCGCTGGCGCCGCGCATCTCGACCATCAGCTCCGGCCCGAAGCCGGCCGCGATGCGGCGTTCTGCCGGGACCTGTGCGCCCGCCTCGGCGTGCCGTGCCTCGTGGAGGCGGCACCTGTCGCCGCTCTGGCCGCCGAGGCAGGCGTGTCGATCGAGGTGGCGGCGCGGCGCGCCCGCTACGCGTTCCTCGAGCGCGCGAGAGCGTCCTGCGACGCGGCGGCCGTGGCCGTGGCCCACACCGCCGACGACCAGGCCGAGACCGTGCTGCTGCGCCTGCTGCGCGGCGCCGGCGCGCGCGGCCTG
>JALHON010000142.1 GCA_022842985.1 Acidobacteriota bacterium
GGCCGCATGCGCCCGCGGACGCGCGGCCTGCTTCACGAGCGCCTGCAGGGCCGCCACCGGCACGGCCGCCGCCGTCTCTGCGGTTTCGTCGCCGCGCAGCCGGTCGAGCTGCGGACTTCCCGCGATGAAGCGCGCCAGCCGCACGCCCTGCACGAGCGCGGTGACGTCGGCCTGGGTGGCGAGGGCGTTCAGCCGCACCACGGGCGCGGCCTGCGGGTCGGCCGAGGCAAGGCGCACATCCCCGCGCGAGGTTGGCTGCACGAGAATCACGTCGATGCCGAGCAGCGGCCCGCCGGCGGCGCGCGGATCGAGATAGTCCATCTGCAGATCCGGCGGCGACGCGTTCAGCGACACCGTGAACATCCCGGCAGACACGGTGGACTCGGGCAGGCCGAGCGCCGGTTCCAACGCCCGCCAGCGCAGCGCCACGGCCTGCTGGTCGTGCAGATTGCCGCCCACCCCGGGCCGATCGGCTACGACGGGTACGCCCATCGCCTTCAGGTGGTCGGCCGGGCCGATGCCCGAGAGCAGGAGGATCTGCGCGGCCCGCACCGGCTCGGCACACACGAGCACCCCACGCGCGGCCCGCACGACCTCGCGCGTGGCTCCGCGCGCCACTTCCACGCCCACGGCGCGGCCCTGCTCCATGACCACGCGCGTGACGGCGCCGCTCACCACGGTGAGGCCGGCGCCCTTCGCGGGGGCGAGAAACGCCGCCTCGAAGGTGTGCGGCCCGTCATCGAGCGCCGCCTTCTGGTAGTAGCCGGCGAAACTCTGCGACCGTGGCCCGTTGAAGTCGTGCCGCGAGTCCTGCTGGAAGCCGCCCGAGACCGAGGCGAGCAGGAACGCGCGATGGAGGGCGTGCGGGTCCCAGCAGTGCACGACCGAGAGGGGGCCGTCGGCGCCGCGGTATTCGCTGGCCCCGCCTTCGTACTTCTCGAGCCGCTTGAACGAGGGCAGCACGTCCTCGTAGCCCCAGCCCGGATTCCCGATGTCGCGCCAGCTGTCGAAGCACACCTGGTGGCCGCGGGCGAAGGGCGGCAGCGCGGCGATGGTGGTGGGCGCGGGCGCCGCCGGCGGACGCCAGGCCGGTGCGTCGTCCACGAGCACCACGCGCAGCCCCGCCGTGCGCGTGAGCCGGTAGACGGCGGCGAACGCGGCCGGGTCGCCGCCGATGACCACCACGTCGGCGCCGCCGGCCTGGGCGCGCGCGCTCGTGGCGGCAAGTGCGGTGAGGGGCAGCGCCCCGGCGGTCGTGAGGAAGGCGCGGCGGGTCAGTCGGCTCGGCATGCTGCGGCACACGATACCGCGAGCCGCAGGAAAAACCACGCGCCGCCCGGGCCAATTCCCGGGCCGCGGGCCGCCGTGCCGCGCCGCCGCCCGCGGTTCACGGCGCAAATGTCTGGATCCACCCATTGGCACGGGACGTGCGGTGAGTAGAGCCGTCAGGGCCGGGATCGTTACAGACGCTTCGCGCGTCGCGCCGGCCGAGGAGGCGTTATGACGAGCACGTGGACGTTCCGGGGCTATCGTGCGGCGGCCGTGGCTGGGGTCTTCTTCGCCGGCGTGCTGCTGGCCGGGCGCGCCGACGCGCAGTCGACCTCGGCGGCGACGGGCGACTACCTGTTCCGCACCTACTGCGCGGCCTGCCACGGCACGAGCGCGCGCGGCGACGGTCCGCTGGCGGATTCGATGCGCAAACGGCCGGCGAATCTCACGGAGATCGCCAAGCGCAACAAGGGCGTGTTCCCGAGCGAAGAGATCCTGAAGATCGTCGACGGCCGCCAGCCCGTGAAGGGCCACGGCGGACCCGACATGCCGGTGTGGGGCGACGTCTTCGCCCGCTCGGTCGAAAGTGGCGACCCGGCCGTGGTGGCGGCGCGCATCAAGGCGCTCGTCGCCTACCTGGAGAGCATCCAGGCGAAGACCGCCGACTACTGAGTATTCGCCCGGACGTGGACTCGCGCGCCATCGAGCCCACCTCTGGCGCGGACGGCGTGCCGACGGACCCGCGTATAGCGGCGCCGTCGGCCGCTCCATGAAGGCGCGTGACGGCCGTTGACACGTCGGCCGTGATCGCGCACCCTCTGCGGCATGCGCGTCCCTGGCGTCCTCGTCACGATCGTCCTGCTCGTCCTCACCGTGCCCATGCGGGCACAAACCCCGTCCTGGCAGCTCTCCGCCACCGTCGCTGAAAGCTGCAGCTGCACGATCTCGTGCCCCTGCAACTTCGGCGGGTCGCCGAACCGCATGCCCTGCGAGGGGAACCGCATGATTTCGATCGACTCGGGGCACTACGGCGCCACGAACCTCGCCGGCGTGCAGTTCCTCGTCACGTTCCAGATGGGCACGTGGTCGAAGATCTACGTGACCGACAAGGTCACGCCCGAACAGGAGAAGGCCGTGGAGGCGCTGCTGCCGCTCGCCTTCGCCGGCTTCCACAAGGGCATGCTGTCGTTCAGCAAGGTGCCCATCACGATGGAGGTGACGGATGCGCGCGTGCGCTTCTCGACGCCCGAGTCGTCGGTCGACATGGAAGTCGTGCGCGGCATGAACGGCCAGGCCATCAAGGTGCTGAACCTGCCGGGCGTGGCCCTGCAGAACTACACGCAGTTCAGGAGCGTGCTGCACCAGCACACGAGCGCCACCCACAACTGGAAGCACTCGGGCACGAACGGCTTCGTCTCGACGATGAACGTGGCGAGCAAGTGATGCGCCGCACACTCGTCGCCGTCGTCCTCCTCGCCGCGCTCGGCGGCTCGACCGCCGCCGCGCAGCCGGCCGCCAGCTATCCGAACGGCAGCGCGTTCTATCTCGCGTATCGTCAGGCCTTCGACAAGGCCACCACCATCGACGAGTTGCTGCCGTGGGTGGCGAAGGGTCGCGCCGAGCAGATCGCCAGGGCCCCCGAGACCGAACGCCGCGAGGCGTTCGCGATGATCAAGATGTTCGACGACCGCACGAACGTCACCGTGCTGAAGGAAACGCCGTCGGCCACCGGCGCCGAGCTGCAGGTCGAAGGCGTGAGCCTGGAAGGCCGCGGCAAGGCCACCGGCGTCATCACGCTCGTGAAGGAAGGCGGCGCTTGGCGGATCGAGCGCGAGAGTTGGAAGGGCGGCGGCGGCCGCTGAGCCCGCCGCGGGCCGCGCGGGCGGCTACTGCTGCCCCGGCGCGCGCGCGGGACGCGGCTCGAGCACGAGCGTGTTCCCCACGTACTCGGTGATCGACAGACGGCACGACGGCGCCTCGCCGATGAAGCGCGTGGCGTGCCACGTGTTCGACGGCACGTAGACGACGTCGCCTTCGCTGGCGATGAACGGCGTCTGTCCCTCGAAGGCGTAGCGGATCTGTCCGGTGAAGACGAGCCACGCTTCCGCACTTTCGGCATGGAAATGGCCCTTGTCGGCCGGGTCGAGCGGCGGCATGTTCTTTTCGTAGCCGTAGATGATGAGCATCTCGCTCTTGTCGTCGCGCACGAAGCGGCCGCCGGTGTACTTCGGGTTCCTGGCGCCTTCGGCGTGGATGTTCACGTGCGGGCTGTTGAACTCGTCGTAACGGCCGGGCGTGCGGTTGATGGTGGTCTGCATCCAGGCCGTGCCGGCCGGCGCCGCCTGCGCCGGGGGCGTCGTGTTCTCCGCCACGAAGAAGGTCTTCGCGTTCGCCACGTTCAGAACGAAGCGCAGGCTGGGCGCGTTGCCGGTCGTTTCCACGGTGTAGACCGTCTGCCGCGGGATGTTCACGAGCGAGCCGCGCGTGGCGACGATAGGCGCCTGTCCCTCGATATCGACGCGCACCTCACCTTCGACGACCGCGAACCACTCGCGCGTGTCGGGATGGAAGCGCGCGGTCTGCCGTGTGCCCGGCGCGGCGGCAATGTAGTGCGCCATCAGACGGCCGTCGTTGAAGAGCGCCTCGGTCCACGTGGACTGCCCGGCGTGGCGCGCCTTCACGTCGGCGAGCTTGATCCAGGGCACGAGGCCGTCGCGATACCCCGGCGTGGTCGTGGGCTTCGACGCCCACACGGCCGTGGGCACCGGCCGCGGACCCGCGACCGGCGGCGGCGCCGGGTTCTGGGCGGCGGCAATGGAGGTCAGCGACAGGACGAACGCGGCAACCAGGGCGATGCGCATGCGGCGCATCATACGCCTCGGTTGCGGCTTGCGGCGAGGAGAACAGGCATGGGACGAGCCCGAGCCCCCAGCCCCTGGCCCCCAGTCCCTAGTCCAGCGTGCGGCCGCGGGTTTCGGGGCCCAGCCAGAGCAGCGCTACGCACAGCACGCCGGCCGTCACGATGCAGTAGGCCATCGCCACGCGCAGGTCCGTGCCACCGTCCTGCAGCCGGCCGATGAGATACGGCGCATACGAGCCGATGCCCACGCCGGCGTGATACGCGAAGCCGGTGCCCACACCGCGCGCCTCAGTGGGGAAACGTTCCGAGAGATAGCCCGGCACCATACCCCACGCGCCGGCGGCGAAGAACCCCATCAGCCACGCGCCCAGCAGCAGCACCCACTGGCTCTCGGCGAAAAGATAGAGCGGCACCGAGAGCAGGCCCACCACCATGCCGAGCGTGGCCGAGCCGCGGCGCCCGCCCCAGCGTTCCGACATCGCGCCGAGGGCCACCGAGCCGATGAGGCCGCCCGCGTTCAGCAGCAGCAGGAACGACAGCGGCTGCAGCTTCATGGTCGCGAGCAGCGTGGGATACCAGAACGTCGTGGACTGGTACACCGACACGAACGCGCCCATGAGCAGCGACGTGTGGAGCGTGACCCACAGCAGATCACGATCGAAGAGCCGGGCGAGCGACAGGCGCTTGCGTCCACCTTCCGCCGCGAGTTTGCGCTGCTGCTCCAGCCAGATCGGGCTCTCGGGCACCGTCCACATCACCGCGAAGACGAGCACGGCGGGAATTGCCCCCGACCACAGCATGACGCGCCATGCCCATTCCTGCTCGTGACGGATGAGCGGATAGCCGAGCTGGAAGACCAGCGACGACAGCAGGAAACCGGCGGAGTAGCCGCCCTGCAGGATGCCCGACGCGATGCCGCGCAGGTGCTGCGGCCAGTGTTCGAGGGCGAGCGGCATGCCGGCGGCCCACATCCCGCCCATGCCGATGCCGAACAGGCCGCGGAAGGCGAAGAGCATCACGTACGAGGTGGACGCGCCGCTCAGCACGGCGAACGCCGTGTACCACGCGATCGAGAAGAGGATCGGGCCCTTGCGGCCGTAGCGGTCGGCCAGCGTGCCGGCGCCGATGCCGCCCACCACCCGGAAGAGCAGGGTCACCGTGCCGAGCAGCCCCGCCAGCGCCTTGTTCACCGAAAAGCTCTGCTGGATGTCGGCCAGCACGAAGGTGAGGATGGTGAAATCGAACGCGTCGAGCACCCAGGCGAAGAACGTCGTCAGGAAGGCCTTCCACTGGGCGGCGGAGACCTGGCGATACCAGGGAAGCGGCGGCATGTGCGCGTCATCATAGAATGGGCCGCCGCTCATCGCGGCAGAGGAGTGGCCCGATGACCCTGAGACATGCATGCGGCGCGGTGACGATGCTCGTGGCCCTGGCGGCGGTGCCCGCCGCGGCCCAGGCCGTGGCCGGCCCCGAAAAAGCGCGGCCCGTGCAGGGCGACCCCGGCATCTCGTCGCTGCAGGTGCTGAACGAAGGCGCGTTCCGCGTGCTGCGCGACTACGCCGAACCCGGCGCCACGCGGCGCATGCACAACCATCCCGACGCCACGTATCACGTGTTCGTGCTCATCACCGGCCAGCTCCGCCTCACGGTGGAAGGGCAGGCCCCGGTGGACGTCGGCCCGGGGGAAGCACTGAGCCTCAAGGGCGGCGTGATGCACACGTTCACGAACACCGGGAAGGTCACGGCCACCATCGTCGAGGTCTTCGGCAAGGCCCCGGCCGCCGCCGCCGACCTTGCCGCCGCCGAAGCCCTGGCCCGGGCACTTGCACCGCCGCCCCCGGGTCGCTGATCCTTGTAAGTCGCCTGGCGCGCCTCGCGCGCCGCACCGTGTTCCGTGGATCGGGTGAGTGTTCCTGACCCGCCCGAGTCCCTAGCCCCGAGTCCCGAGCCCCTGTCTTTATGGCCAGTCTGATCGAAGCAATCGATATCAAGCGCAAGATGTTCTTCGAGTTCGAAGGTGCGCCCTACCACTGCATCGACGTCGAAGTGAGCAAGCCCACGGCCCGCGGCGGCCAGACGCTCGTGCGACTCAAGATGCGCAACCTGCTGACGCGCGCCGTCTTCGACAAGACCTTCAAGGCGGCCGAGAAGTTCTCGGAACCCGATCTCGTGCAGGTGCCGGCCACTTACCAGTACAACGACGGCGATGCCTACCACTTCATGGAAGACGTCACCTTCGAGACCTTGTCACTCAGCGCCGAGACGCTCGGCGACGACCGCGATCTGCTGACCGACAATCTGGTCGTGAAGGTGCAGAAGTTCAACGGCAACCCGATCGCACTCGAGTTCCCGTCGATCGTCGAGATGACGATCGCGCAGACCGAAGAAGGCGCCCGCGGCAACACCGCGAGCGGCAGCGTGACCAAGCCGGCCACGACCGACACCGGCCTCGAGATTCAGGTGCCGCTCTTCATCAAGGAAGGCGAACGCGTGAAGGTGCACACCGAGACGCGCGAGTTCGCCGGCCGCGCGTAAGCCCAGGCCGCCGGCCCTGGGGGACCCTGTGAGGGGGACTGTCCCCATTCAAGCCGGGCCGGGACTTGTGGCAGGAACTGCACACGAAGTCTGGGCAGGGCTTGAATGGGGTCTGACCCCACTATGCATGCGTCAGAATAGACGTATGGAGCGCGCCGACCGCACTTTCTTCGTCTGGAATGCCGCCGTCTCGACGGTGGCCGTGGCCATCATCGGCTACATCCTCGGGCGGGATGCGGCCCCGGGCGGATCGATCGACCTCAGCTTCGTGCCGGCGCTGAACGCCACCTGCAACGCGCTCGCCTCGATCTGCCTCATCACCGGCTGGGTCGCGATCCGGCGGAAGGCCGTGCAGTTCCACCGCCTGTGCATGGTGACCGCGCTCGCGATGTCGGCCATCTTCCTCGTGGGCTACCTCGCGTATCACTACGTGCACGGCGACACGAAGTACGCGGGCGACGGCATCGGCCGCGTGATCTATCTCACCGTGCTCGCCTCGCACGTGATCCTCTCGATCACGGTCGTGCCCGGCGCGCTCACCTCGTTCTACTTCGCCTTCACGAAGCAGTTCGAGCGGCACCGCCGCCTGAACCGCGTCTTCCTGCCGATCTGGCTCTACGTGTCCGTCACCGGCGTCGCCATCTACTTCATGCTGCGCGCCTGACCGGCCCGCGGCGTCAGCCCTTGACGCCGGCCTTGCGCAGCATCGCCATCATCGGGCACCAGTTCGTGAATGCCGACTGGAACAGGTTCAGGCCGACGAAGAGCGTGAACCAGTAGAAGCGCGGGTCCACGTACATGCCCGCGAGGACGCTGGCGGCGACGAAGCCGCCGCCGATCATTCGAATCATCTGGTCGACGTTCATGGTGAGGTCTCCGTGTATCAGGGCGCGGGGATGAAGAGCACTGGATGCGCGCAGTGCCCGAGCGTGTCAGTGACGACGTCCGAGAGCGCCCAGCCGGAGCGTCCGCGAGGCACGGCGACGGCGACCAGCGTGGCCGTGGCCACCGTGTTGGAACCACATGCCGCGAGCGTGTCGCTCGCCAGAATCCGTCCGCCGTGCGCGCTTGCGATCGCCTCCACGCGGGCCCGTGTGGCGGCGTCGGGCGCGGCCTCGTCGCCGATGACGACGACCCGCGCGAAGAGGTCTGTCGCCGGCGTCGTGTCGGCGCGCGTCACGAGCACGGGCACGTCCGCGGCCCGCACCACACGCTCCGCGACCGAGCCGAGCCACCAGCGCGACGGACCGCGGCGGCCGTGCGTGCCGAGCACCAGCAGATCGGCATCCGCCGACTGCTCCAGGATCACGTCGAGCGGGCGGCCTTCGGCCACGACCATCGTCGCCGGCCAGGTGGTGGCGGTCTTCGCGAAGCGCGTGAGCTCGGTCGTGATTTCCGCGGTGGCTTCCTTGCGCTCATCTTCCAGGCGATCGATCTGCGCCGGCGTGAAGTAGGGCGGCACGTCGAAGCGTTCGGCGTGCAGTACACGCAGCGTGCCGGCGCCGCCACTGGCGATGACTCCGGCCAGGCTGATGGCGCGGGCCGACGCCTCACCAAAATCCACGGCCGCGACGATCGTCTTCGGAGGCCAGGTGAACGCGCGCGGAGCTCCGTCGGTCATGACACCACCTCGGCGGGCACCGCCGCCTGTGCCTCGGCCTGGCGATCGTGCCGGCGGGCCATGTAGTAGAGCACGGGCACGGCCATCCGCGAGAGCAGCAGCGAGGCGACCTCACCCGCCATGAGCGAGATGGCGAGGCCCTGGAAGATCGGGTCGAACAGGATGACGCCGGCGCCGACGATGACCGCGGCGGCGGTGAGCGCCATCGGCCGGAAGCGCACCGCGCCGGCATCCACCACCGCCTGCTCGAGCGGCAGCCCGTCCTTGAGACGCAGCTCGATGAAGTCCACGAGGATGATCGAGTTGCGCACGACGATGCCGGCGCCGGCGATGAAGCCGATCATCGACGTGGCCGTGAAGAACGCGCCCATCGCCGCGTGTGCCGGCAGGATGCCGACGAGCGAGAAGGGAATCGCCGCCATGATGAGCAGCGGCGTCGTGAACGACTGGAACCAGCCCACGACGAGCACGTAGATGAGCAGCAGCACGGCGGCAAACGCCAGCCCGAGGTCGCGGAAGACCTCGATCGTGATGTGCCACTCGCCGTCCCACTTCATCGCGTATTTCGACGTGTCCGACGGCTGCACCGCGTTCAGCACCTCGAGGCCGTAGCCTTCGGGCAGCGTCATCCGGTTGAGTGTCTCGTTCATCGTGAGGATGGCGTAGACCGGGCTCTCGTTGTCGCCGGCGAGGTCCGCCGTGACATAGGTGACCGGCTGCAGGTTCTTGTGGTACCGACTCGTGTCTTCGCGCGACTCGACCACGCGCGTGAGCGCCCCCACGGCCACGGGAGTTGCGCCGCCGAGGCGCACGCTCTGGATCGCTTCGAGGCTGCGCGCATCGCGCGGCAGGCGCAGCACGATCGGCACGTCCTCGCGCGCGGCCGGCACGTGCAGCAGTCCGGCCACGGCGCCGTCGCCGGCCATGCGTACCACGGCGGCGACATCGGCGGCGCTCAGCCCGGCGGCCATCGCCTTCTCGCCGTCAACCACGAGGCGTGTCTTCGGCTGGCCCGCTTCCACGTACCAGTCGGTGTCGACCACACCGGGCGTCTTCTCGAAGAGCGCCTTCACATCGGCGGCAATCGCCTGGCGACGCGAGGCGTCAGGGCCGTAGATCTCGGCCACCATCGTCTGCAGCACCGGCGGGCCGGGTGGCACCTCGGCCACCTGGATGGTGGCGCCGGCCGCCTTCGCGATGGGCAGCAGCCGATCGCGCACTCGGCGCGCCACGTCGTGACTCTGTTCCGACCGCGCGTCCTTCGGCACGAGGTTCACCTGGACGTCGGCCAGTTGTGGCGCCTGGCGCAGGAAGTAGTGCCGCACGAGGCCGTTGAAGTTGTAGGGCGCGGCCGTGCCCACGTACTGCTGCACGTGGGTCACGTGCGGATCGTCGAGCACGGCAGTGGCGAGCTGCGAGGTGACGCGCGCGGTGTCCTCGAGGGCCGTGCCTTCCGGCATGTCGATGACCACCTGGAACTCGCTCTTGTTGTCGAACGGCAGCATCTTCACCGTGACGAGCTGCAGCGGCACGAGCGCGGCGCTCGCGACGAGCAGCAGCAGGACGCCGCCGAGGAAGAGCACGCGCACCCGGCCGCTGGCGATGAGCGGATCCATCACGCGGCGGTAGAGGCGCGTGAAGAGGTCTTCCTCGCCTTCGTCGTGGTGATGCGCGGAAGGATTCAGCAGCCGCACGGCGGCCCACGGCGTCACGATGAAGGCGACGACCAGCGAGAAGACCATCGCCGCCGACGCGCCCACGGGAATCGGCCGCATGTACGGGCCCATCAGGCCGCCCACGAACGCCATCGGCAGAATCGCCGCCACGACCGCGAGCGTGGCGAGAATCGTCGGGTTGCCCACTTCATCCACCGCCGCGAGCGCCGTCTCGGCCAGGCCGCGGGCTGAAGCGCCGCGCATCCGCGCGTGCCGCACGATGTTCTCGACGACCACGATCGCGTCATCCACGAGGATGCCGATCGAGAAGATCAGCGCGAAGAGCGTGATGCGGTTGAGCGTGTAGCCGTACAGGAAGAACATGAAGAGCGTGAGTGCGAGCGTCACGGGAATCGCCGTGAGCACCACCGCCGCTTCGCGCCGTCCGAGCACCACCCAGATGAGCGCGGAGACCGAGAGCACCGCGAGAAACATGTGCCAGAGCAGCTCGTTGCTCTTCTCGGCCGCCGTCTCTCCGTAGTCGCGCGTGAGGGTCACGCGCACGTCCGCGGGAATCAGCGTGCCTTCGAGGCTGCGCACCACCTGGGTCACGCGGTGACCGACGTCAATCGCGTTCGTGCCCTTGCGCTTGGCCACGGCGAGGGTCACCGCCGGCGCGGCACCGTCGGCCTTCGACTGGAACACCACGTAGTTCGCCGGTTCGGCATCGCCGTCGATGACCGTGGCGACATCGCCCACGAGCACCGGCCGCCCGCCGCGCGTGGCCACGACCACGCGGGCGACATCGGCCGCGTTCGTGAGGCGGTCACCGACTTCCACGTTGGTCGCCTGGCCACCGCTCACCGGCCCGCCGGCCGTGGCGCGTGTGTTGGCGCGGCCGAGCGCCTGCTGCACGGCGAGCGGGTCGAGGCCGTAGGCGGCGAGTTTCGCCGGATCGATCGTGACGCCGAGCTGCCGCGGCCGCCCGCCGATGAGTGTGACTTCCGAGACATCGGGCACCTGCGCCACGGCGTCGCGCAGCTGACCGGCGAGCGCGCGCAGCTGGTCATCGCCGTACACCGCCGCCGACAGCGTGACCGCCAGGATCGGCACGTCGTCGATCGACCGCGGCTTCACGAGCGGCGGCGTCGCCCCCGGCGGGATGCGGTCCATGTTGGCCGCGAGCTTCTGGTTGAGGCGTACGTAGGCGGCTTCTTCCGGTTCGCCGACCTTGAAGCGCACGACGACCATCGCCTGGCCGGGGCTCGACGTCGAGTAGACGTATTCGACGCCGGGCACTTCCCAGAGCAGTCGTTCGAGCGGACGCGTGACGCGCTCCTCGACATCGGCCGGCGTGGCGCCGGGCATGCCGACGAACACATCGACCATCGGCACGATGATCTGCGGCTCTTCCTCGCGCGGCAGGCCGATGATGGCGAGGCCGCCGAGGGCCATCGACGCCACGATGACGAGCGGCGTCAGCTTCGAGTTGATGAAGGCCGCCGCCATGCGGCCGGCCATGCCGAGCGGCGGTGTCATCGCGTGGCTCCCGTGGTCACGCGGCGGCCGTCGATGAGCCCGGGCGGCGGCGCGACGACCACCGTGTCGCCGGCGGCAAGGCCGGCCTGCACTTCGGTGCCGGCGACGCGCACGAGGCGCAGGCGCGCCACGCCGCTCTCGACCACGAAGACCGATGTCACCTGGCCATTCGCCACAATCGCATCGGCCGGCACGGTGAGCGCGGTGCGCGGTGCCCCCGGCAGCCGCACGCGGCCGAACATGCCCGAGCGCACGCCCGCGCCGGGCGGCAGATCCACTTTCAGCAGGAACGTGCGGGCGCCGGCATCCACCGCGCGGCTCATCTCCGCCACCGTGCCGGTGACGGTGACGGGGCGGCCGTCCGTGCCGTCGAGCACGACGTCGACGCTGGCGCCGACGCTCACGCGGGCCGCCCGCGCTTCGTCCACGCGCGCCTCGAGGCGGAACCCGCGCGTGTCTTCCACACGCACGAGCGGCAGGCCCGGCGTGGCCATGTTGCCGGGCTCGACGAGCTTCTCGGTGACCACGCCGTCGAAGGGCGAGGTGACCTGGAGGAACGACGCGGTGGCGCCGGCGGCGTCGCTGGCGGAGGCCGCCCGCGCGATGCCGCTCGACGCGGCCTGCACGCGCGCGGCGGC
>JALHON010000143.1 GCA_022842985.1 Acidobacteriota bacterium
CCCGGGCAGCGCGCCCGCCGCGTCGGCCCCCTCGGCCTCGAACACACCGGCGATGTCCGCGCCCCCCGCCGCAGCCGCACCGGCCGCGACTCCGGCACCTCCACCGGCGCCGGCCGCTCCGCCGGCCCCAACCTTCCGCGAAGTCACGATTCCCTCCGGCACGAGCCTCGCGGTCGAGCTGCGCACCACGGTCGCCTCGAATACGAGCGCGGTCGAAGACCGCGTGCAGGGCGTGCTGCGGCGGCCGATCGTGGTGGATGGCGAAGAGATCGTGCCGGCCGGCGCCGAGGTGAGCGGCGTGGTCATCGAAGCGCTGCCATCGGCGCGCGTGAAGGGACGTGCGCGGCTGGCGCTGCGCTTCAACTCGATTACGGTCGATGACACGCCCACCTCCGTCGGCACGGCCGCGATTGCGCGCGTGGCGCCCGCCACGAAGAAGAACGACGCCGGCAAGATCGCGGCTGGTGCCGGCGCGGGTGCCGTCATCGGCGCCATTGCCGGCGGCAAGAAGGGCGCCGTGGTGGGTACGGTCGTGGGTGGCGGCGCGGGCACCGGCGTGGTGCTGGCGACGCGCGGCGACGAGGTGACGCTCGCCGCCGGCACGTCGCTGACGACGACGCTGACGCGTCCGCTCGTGGTGCAGGTACCGGTACGCTAGGCGCGTCAGTACCCCTTCGCGAGACCGGTCAGCCGCGGATCGCTCTGCCCGAACCAGCGGCCATCGCGGCGCTCGATCGTGGCGCCGATGCTGCCGCCATCCACGTCCTGCACGTCGCGCACGGTGTGTCCGAGCCGGCGCAGCTCCGCGAGGTCCGCGGCGGTGAAGCCCTGCGTTTCGACGAAGAGCGCGTCCGGCAGGTGCTGATGGTGCATGCGCGGCGCGCGCATCAGCGCCGAGACGCCGAGGCCGTAGTCGAGCCGGTTCGAGATCGCCTGGAACACCGTGGTGATGATGAACGGACCACCGCTCGCGCCGGTGACGAGCAGCGGCTTGCGGTCGTCGCCCAGCACGATCGTGGGCGACATCGCCGACAGCATGCGCTTCCCGGGCGCAATCGCGTTGGCCTCACCCTGCACGAGCCCGAACATGTTCGGCGTACCGGGCTTGGCGGCGAAGTCGTCCATCTCGTTGTTGAGCAGGAAGCCGGCGCCGGCCACCGTAACGGCGGAACCGTACCAGCCGTTGATGGTCGTGGTGAGCGCCACGGCGTTGCCCTGCGCGTCGGTGACCGAGAAGTGTGTGGTCTGGCGGCTTTCCGCGGCGGCGGGCCGGCCCTTCACCTCGCTCGACGGCGTCGCGCGATCGAGCGAGATGGTCGTGCGCATCGACTCGCTGAATGCCGGCGCGAGCAGCGCTGCCTGATCGAACGTGACGAAGTCCGGATCGGCGATGACCTCGTTGCGCACGGCAAACGCGCGCCGCATGCTCTCGGCCTGCAGATGCAGCGCCCGGGCGCTGTGCCAGCCGGCCGCCTTCAGGTCGTAGGCGGCGAGCTGCTGCGCGATGAGCGCGATGGTGAGTCCGCCGGAGGAGGGCGGCGGCATCGAGACGATCTGGTGGCCGCGATACGTGAAGCCCACCGGCGTGCGCCACTTCGGTTCGTAGCCTTCCAGGTCCTTCGCGGTGATGATGCCCTTGCCGCGCTTCATCTCGGCCACGAGCAGTGACGCCGTGTCGCCCTTGTAGAAGCCGTCGCGTCCCTGCTCGGCGATGCGGCGCAGCGCCTTGGCAAGGTCGGGATTCACGAGACGGGCGCCCTTCACGAGCGGCGTGCCGCCGGGCGTGAAGAGGGCGGCCGAGGCCGGGAATCTGCGCAGCCGGTCGGCCTCCGAGCGGATGACCATCGCCGCGTAGTCGTCGATCTCGAACCCTTCATCCGCCAGGCGGATGGCCGGCGCGATGAGCGACGCCCACGGTCTTGAGCCGAGCTTCTGATGTGCCGCCCACAGCCCGGCGACGCTGCCGGGCACGCCGGACGCGAGGTGCCCGGTGATCGAGCGATCCCCCGTCGAGCCACGCGCGTCGAGGTACATGTCGCGGCTGGCCGCCGCCGGTGCCGTCTCGCGGAAGTCGAGGGCGTAGGGCTCGCCGTTCACGTGCGCCACCATGAACCCGCCACCGCCGATGTTGCCGGCGCTCGGCAGCACGACGGCGAGGGCGAATGCCGTAGCTACCGCGGCATCCACCGCGTTGCCGCCGTCCTTCAGCACCGCCACACCCACCTCGGTCGCAAGCGACTGATCGCTCACCACCATGCCGCTCGCGCCTTCGGCGGCCGGCGCCGTGAGCGGATACGGCCAGGCCTCCGGCACCGGCGGCACGACCGGCGCGGACGCGACAGGCGTCGTGGCCGCGGGCGTGGACGCCGCGGGCGGCGGTGCACCTTTGCAGCCGGTGAGAGTGACGAGGACCAGAACGACGAACGCGCGGAGATGACGGGTCACGGCGGTGAGGATACCTCGTGTGCGAACGCGTCGGAGTGGTTTGACAGCCGCTACGCTCGCCCGGACAATGAGCCCCTCTGACGAAGAACCCGCGCGCCCCCGATAGGCCCCTGACGTGGACGCACGTCGTCGCCGGAACGATCGGCAGCCTGTGCCTTCTGGCGCTGAGTGTCCAGGGCGTCGACAACACCTGGCGCAACCGCGCGGACATCGAGACGATCGCGCAGTGGCTCATGTCGTTGGCGCAGCTTGGCTACGCCGTTCTCGGGCCCCTCGTCGTCGTCCTGTGGTGGGCACGGTCTACCGTCGTTCATGCCGCACTGCTCGGCTGGTGCGTCATGTTCGTCGCGGCGGTCACGCTCATCATGCCGGCGTGGTCGCCTGACGATCTCGACCTCGTCCCCACGTTCTTTGGAGTCGCGATCGCAGGTGCGGCCGTCCTCGGCGGGACGATGTGGTACTTCGGTCCGCGCAATTCCGCGTCCTGACACGGCACGTCGAATCGGATCAGCTTGCACCAGCCGCTGTGTTGACGCGGCGTCCGGGCGGCGAGCGACTATGAGTCGTCGTCGCACAAGAAGCCGACACTCGCGCCGGGAGTGCGGGCGACACCCAGATCAGGGGCTGGGGGCCCCCAGAAGTGCTTTGGACGGCAAGACACGTCGCCGGGAGGCGCGAGTGACCGACGCGACTCATCGGAGCCGACGCCTGGATGCCGCGTCAACGCAGCGGCAACGAGACAGCCGCCATGCGCCGAGTGCTCGCACTCCACCTCCAGCCGGGCTAGTGTCTTCCTGCCATGAACCTCAACCAAGTCACGCTTCCTGCCGTTGACGTCGCCGCGTCGGTCGCGTTCTATCGCGGCCTCGGTCTGCGCCTCATTGTGGACGCGCTGCCACGCTACGCACGCTTCGAGTGTCCGGACGGGGGCTCTACGTTCTCGCTGCACCACGTCGCCGAGCGTCCGAGCCTCTCGGGCGTGGTCGTGTACTTCGAGTGCGAGGACCTCGACGCGAGGGTGGACGGGTTGCGCGCAAACGGCTACACCTTCGACCAGTTGCCGACCGACGAACGCTGGCTGTGGCGCGAGGCCCGGCTGTCGGACCCCTCGGGGAACGTCGTGTGCCTCTACTGGGCCGGAGACAACCGCCGCACCCCCCCATGGCGGGTTTCTGAGTGAGAGTCGTGGGCCGGCGGAGGTGACAGCAGCCGCTGTGTTGACGCGGCATCCGGGCGGCGAGCGACTATGAGTCGTCGTCGCACAAGAAGCCGACACTCGCGCCGGGAGTGCGGGCGACACCCAGATCAGGGGCTGGGGGCCCCCAGAAGCGCTTTGGACGGCAAGACACGTCGCCGGGAGGCGCGAGTGACCGACGCGACTCATCGGAGCCGACGGCCGGATGCCGCGTCAACACAGCGGCTCAGGGTCACCATATACTCCCGCGCATGTCCCTGCCCACGTCGTGGACGCGCGTCGCCCTCGCCCTGCTGCTCGCCTCCGCACCCCTGGCCGCACAGCGCGGCGCTCCCGCCGGCGAGTGGCGCACTTACGGCGGCGACCTCGGGCATACGCGATACGCGCCGCTCGATCAGATCACGGCCGCCAACTTCGGCAGCCTCGAAGTGGCGTGGCGCTTCAAGACCGACAACCTGGGCCCGCGGCCGGAGTTCACCTTCCAGTCCACGCCGCTCATGGTGAAGGGCCGGCTCTACTCCACCGCCGGTTCACGACGCGCTGTCGTGGCGCTCGATGCCGCCACCGGCGAGATCAAGTGGAGCTACTCGCTCGACGAAGGCGCGCGCGGCGCCGCCGCGCCGCGGCAGCTCTCGGGACGCGGCCTCTCGTACTGGACCGACGGCACCGAGGAACGCATCCTCTACGTCACGCCCGGCTATCGCCTCATCGCGCTCAACGCGGCCACCGGCTTTCCCATGCCGGGCTTTGGCGATCAGGGCATCGTCGATCTGAAGCAGAACTTCGATCAGGATCTCAACCTCGAGACGGCCGCCGTGGGTCTGCACGCCACGCCCATCGTCGCGGGCAACGTCGTGATCGTCGGCGCGGCGTTCGAGACCGGCGCCAATCCGAAGAGCAAGATCAACGTGAAGGGCTACGTGCGCGGCTACGACGTGCGCACGGGGAAGCGGCTGTGGATCTTCCGCACGATTCCGAGCCCCGGCGAGTTCGGCAACAACACGTGGAAGCAGGACTCGTGGGCCTACACCGGCAACACCGGCGTGTGGGCGCAGATCTCGGTGGACGAAGAGGCCGGCCTCGCCTACCTGCCCGTGGAGCTGCCGACGCACGACTACTACGGCGGTCAGCGGCCCGGCGACAACCTGTTCAGCGAGAGCCTCGTCGCGGTGGACCTGAAGACGGGCGCGCGCAAGTGGCACTTCCAGTTCGTGCATCACGGCGTGTGGGACATGGACATCCCGTGCGCGCCGATTCTCGCGGACGTGATGATCGACGGACGCCTGCGCAAGATCGTGGCGCAACCCACGAAGCAGGCGTTCCTCTACGTCTTCGACCGCCTCACCGGGGAACCCATCTGGCCGATCGTGGAGCGGCCCGTACCGCAGGGCGACGTGCCCGGCGAGCACTACTCGGCCACGCAGCCGATCCCCACGAAGCCGCCGGCCTACGACCGTCAGGGCTTCGCCGTCGACGATCTCATCGATTTCACGCCGGAGCTGCGCGCGCAGGGTGAAGCGGCGATCGCGCGTTACCGCATCGGGCCCATCTTCACGCCGCCGTCGGTGAGCCGCCTCGAGGGCCCCATCGCCACACTCATCATGGGCGCGCAGGGGGCGGCCACGAACTGGCCCGGCGGTTCGTTCGATCCAGAGACCGGCCTGCTCTACGTGGCCTCGGAGAGTGCACCGCGGCCGATGGGGCTCGTGCCGCCGCCTCCGGGCGCGTCGGATCTGCCGTATCACCAGGGCACGGTGCTCAGTGGCGCGCGTCGCGCCGGCGGCGCGGGTTCGGCGACGGCAGGCGGCGCCGGTGCGCCCGGTTCGGGCGATCTGAGCGTGCAGGGCCTCCCGCTCGTGAAGCCGCCCTACAGCCGCATCAGCGCCATCGATCTCACGAAGGGCGAGATCCGCTGGCAGGTGCCACACGGCGCCACGCCGGACCTCGTGAAGAACCATCCCGCGCTCAAGGGGCTCGACATTCCGCCCACGGGCCGGCCCGGCAACAACATGGGCACGCTCGTGACGAAGACGCTGGTGATTGCCGGGGAAGGCAACTACGGGCCGACGCCCTCCGGCACGCGCGGCGCGATGCTGCGCGCCTACGACAAGGCCACGGGACGCGAAGTGGCGGCCGTGCAGATGCCGGCGCCGCAGACGGGTTCGCCGATGACCTACATGCTCGGCGGACGCCAGTATCTGGTCGTCGCGATCAGTGGCCCGGGCTACAGCGGCGAACTGCTCGCGCTGCGCCTGCCGGCGCGCTGACCGCGCGGCTCCGGGAGCGGCCCGAGGCCGCCCCCGAAGATCCGCGGCATCGTCAACGGATGGTGATCGTAGCCGTGCCCGTGCCGCCAATCACATAGGCCGGGCTGGTCGTGAGGGTCGCAGTCACCGTCTCGTTGGGATCGGCGAGGCTGTCGGCCAGAGGCACGACGAAGACACTCACCGTCGAGAGGTTCGCGGGAATCACCACCGTGACGGGATTGCCGTTCAGGCTGGTGTAGTCGGCGCCGGGCGTCGCCGTGCCGAAGGCGTCGAAGGTCACGACGAGCGGCACGGTGTTGTCGCCGCCCATGCGCGAGATGTCGAAGCGTCCGGTGTCGACGCCGTCGGGCCCGAACTCCGCGGCGCTCGCATCCGCCGCGAGGATCGAGACCACGGCCGGGTCGTCCGCGATGGTGACGACCGCTGACTCGGTCGGGTCGTCGAGATACGCGGCGTCGGGCTCGACACGCAGCACTACGTTCTCGGCCGGCGCCTCGACGAGATTGTCGGGCCGCGGCACGATCGCGATATCCGCCGAGGCCTGGCCGGCAGGAATCGTGACCGTGAACACGGGACCACCGACGGGGTCGTAGTCCACGCCGTCCACGGCAGAACCCGAGACGCGCAGTGACACGGTCAGCGGCAACGCGAACGAACCCGTGCGCGTCACGGTCACGAGGCCAGGCACGCGGCCGAACTCGGCAGCACCCGGAGTGGTGGCGCTGATGGAGACGCGGGGGGGCGCCGGCAGCACCTCGATGCGCACGGTGTCCGGCGCACTGGCCGCGAAGCCATCGTGCGCGATGAGCTGCGCCACGTAGGTGCCCGGCAGGTCGGGTGTGAACGTGGTGACCACGGTGGACGCACTGGTCAATGCCGCGCCGCTGCCCGCCGGCACGCTCAGCAGCGACCAGGCGTAGGTGAGCGGCTGGCCGTCCGCGTCGGCCGACGCGGATCCATCGAGCGTCACCGGCAGGCCGGCGACGACGGGCGACGGATCGGGACCGGCGTTGGCCACCGGCACGGAGTTGGTGGTCGAGATGGTCACGGTGTCGGCGGCGCTCACCGCGGTGCCGTCGCTCACGACCAGCTGCACGACGAAGTCACCGGGCACGTCGGTGGCAAGCAGCGGCGTCGCCGTGGTGGCGTTCTGCAGAGCGGCGGCGCTGCCGCTCGGCGCGGACAGCAACGTCCAGGCGTAGGTGAGCGGGTCACCATCGGCATCGCTGGACGCGAGCCCATCGAGGCTGGCGGTCTGCCCCACCACCACGGTCTGATCGCTGCCGGCGCGCGCCACAGGCGGCGTGTTGACGGTACTGAGGGTCACGGTGTCACTGGCCTGGTTGCCGGCCGTGTCGCGCACGGTCAGGCTGACCACGTAGACGCCGGGCAGATCGATGATGAGCCCGGGCCGCACCGCCGCCGGATCATCGGGCGCGGCGGCACTGCCGGCCGGCGCCTGCACCACCTGCCACGCATACGTGAGGGCGTCGCCGTCAGGGTCGGTCGAGCCGCCGCCGTCGAGCGTGGCCACCGCGCCGGTCGTCACGGTCTGGTCGAGCCCGGCGTCGGCGGTGGGCGGCCGATTCGCAGCCGCGATCGTCATGCTCCAGCGGTAGTCACCGAACAGGTCACGCCACCGTCCGAAGCGGTAGATGCTGGCCGTGTCGGTGCTCCAGGCGGCCTGATTGCGGCCGATCGGACCGAAAACGAGACTGTCGTCAACGAGGGAGGCCGCGTCGGACGAGCCCGTGAGCCGGGCGACGGCTCCCGGGATCGCCGGGCCGAAATTGTAGAGCCGGGCACGGAACACGTATTCGGTGCCGCCAGCCACGGCCGTCTGACTCACGAGCTGGTACTGCACGACGACCAGGCGGTTCCGGGCCTGCGCATCGAGCGGCTGGGTGCCTCCTGCCACGAGGGCGGCGGCAGCGATCAGCACGGCGGCAAGGCGGCGAAGCGCGCGCCCTGGGCGCCGGCGAGCGGACGGTGCGGTAGTGGACATGACCATACGGGCAGACTCCTTGTTGCCAGGAAGAACGCAGGACACCCCGCCGATCCGGACATGCCGGATCGGCCGCCCGTCCGCGCTAGACTCGTTCCCTCAAGGAGTTCCTCGATGACGTTCCGGATCGACGGCGCCCGCACGGGCCTCTGGCTGTTCCTCGCCCTCGCCGCGGCAGCCGCCTCCCCGCGGCCGGCCGCCGCGCAGACCACGACCCCCGCGCCGGTCGTCACGGCCGCCGACTACGCGCGCGCGGAGAAGTTCCTCGCCGCCTCCACGAACCCGCTCATCGTGGGCGGCACCGTGAACGCCACCTGGCTGCCCGACGATCGCTTCACCTACCGCAGCAACAAGGGCGACGGCCAGTCCGAGTACCTGCTCGTGGACCCGGTCGCGAAGACCCGCGTGCCCGCGTTCGATCATGCGCGCCTGGCCGCCGCGCTCGCCACGGCAGCGGGCACCAAGGTCGATCCGGCGAAGCTGCCGTTCCAGACCATCGACCTCTCGGCCGACGCCCAGTCCGTGTCGTTCGACATGGGCGCGAAGCGCTACACCTGCGATGTGAAGGGCGCCGCCTGCACGTCCGCGAACTCGACCCGCGATCCGAACGCGGTGGTCTCGCCTGATGGCACGCGCGCGGTCTTCATCAAGGACTGGAATCTGTGGGTGCGCGACCTGGCCTCGAAGGTCGAACGTCCGCTCACGACCGACGGCGTGAAGCACTTCGGCTACGCCACCGACAACGCCGGCTGGCGGCAGAGCGAGCGCCCGGTGGTGCTGTGGTCGCCCGACTCGAAGAAGGTGGCCACGTTCCAGCAGGACGAACGCGACAACGGGGAGATGTACCTGGTGGAGACCACCACGGGGCATCCGGTACTGAAGGCGTGGAAGTATCCGCTGCCGGGCGATGAATCGATCGCCATGCTGCACCGCGTGGTCGTGGACACCGACACCGGCAGCGTCGTGCGCTTCAAGATGGCGCCGGACTATCACCGCGCGATGAACGGCGACGACTTCGACACCGACGATATGCTGTGGAGCCCCGACGCGAAGCGGCTGGCGTTCGTCTCGACCGGCCGCGATCACAAGACGGCCACGGTGCGGCTGGCGGACGTGGCCACCGGCGACGTGCGCACGGTGTTCGAAGAGAAGGTCTCGACACACTTCGAGGCGCCGGCCGGCTGGCGCGTGCTCTGGGGCACGAACGAGATCCTCTGGAACTCGCAGCGCGACGACTGGAGCCACCTGTATCTCTACGACCTCACGAACGGCCGCCTGAAGCACCAGGTCACGTCGGGTCCGGGGCCGGTCACGCGCATCCTGCACGTGGACGAGAAGACGCGCGTCGTGCACTTCCTCGCCAACGGCCGCGAGGCGAAGCAGGATCCGTACTTCGCACACCTCTACCGCATCGGCCTCGACGGCAAGGGCTACCAGTCGCTCACGCCGGCCGACGGCCATCACACGGCGCAGGTCTCGCCGAGCGGGAAGTACTTCGTGCTGGCCGAGTCCACGCCCGTGCGTCCGGCGGACGTGGTGCTGCGCGACGCCGCCGGCGCCGTCGTGATGCCGATCGAGAAGATGGACATCGCGAAGCTCGTCGCCGCCGGCTGGAAGCCGCCCGTGCCCTTCACGGTGAAGGGCCGCGACGGCAAGACCGACGTCTACGGCCTGATGTTCCAGCCGACGAACTTCGACGCCACGAAGAAGTACCCGATCATCAACTACGCGTACCCGGGCCCGCAGAGCGGCAGTGTGGGTCCGCGCTCGTTCGTGGCCTCACGCGGCGACAACCAGGCGCTCGCCGAACTCGGCTTCATCGTGGTGTCGCTCGACGGCATGGGCACGCCCGGCCGCTCGAAGTCGTTCCACGACATCTACTACGGCGCGATGGGCCGCGACAACACGCTGCCCGATCAGGTGGCCGGCATGAAGGAGCTGGCGTCGCGCCACCCGTGGATCGACATCGATCGCGCGGCGATGTGGGGTCACTCGGGCGGCGGCTTCATCACCGCTGATGCGATGTTCCGCTATCCCGAGTTCTTCAAGGTGGGCATTTCGGAATCGGGCAACCACGACCAGCGGCTCTACGAAGACGACTGGGGCGAGCGCTACCAGGGTCTGCTCGTGCGGCTGGGCGGTGAACACAAAGGCAGCGGCACCGAACCGCGCGACAGCTACGAGGCCGAAGCCAATCAGACGCACGCGAAGAACCTCAAGGGCAAGCTGCTGCTGATGCACGGCATGATGGACGACAACGTGCCGCCGCAGAACACGTACCTGGTGATGGACGCGCTCATCAAGGCGAACAAGGACTTCGACCTCATCCTGCTGCCGCATCAGCGGCACGGCTTCGGCTTAGACGGCCCGTACGTGATGCGCCGCCGCTGGGACTACTTCGTGACGCACCTGCTCGGCACGACGCCGCCGAAGGAATATCAGATGAAGGGCGCGACGCCGCCGAGCCCCGGCGGCAACTGAGCCGCGGCGAGCACGAGCGCACCGGCCACTCCGGCGCGATCGCCGAGTGCCGGCGTCGCCACGTACTCGTCGATACGCTGGAGGATGTCCGGCGTCTGCACGTAGCCGTTCAGGAGCTTGGTGAGCTCGTGGCGCACGAGGGGCAGCAGCGCCGGTTGCGCCATCACGCCGCCGCCGACGACGATGCGCTGCGGTGAGAGCGTGCAGACGACGTTGTGCAGCGCCAGGGCGAGGTAGCGCGCTTCGAGCGTCCACGCCGGATGCGTCTCGTCGAGCGACTCGGCCGGCGCGCCCCAGCGCGCCGCCATTGCCGGACCACTCGCCAGTCCCTCCAGGCAGTCGCCGTGGAAGGGGCACACGCCGGGGAACGGATCGGCGGCGTGGTCGTGCGGCACGCGCACGTGGCCCATCTCGGGATGCACGAGGCCGTGCAGCAGGCGTCCGCCCACGAGCCCGCCGCCGCCGATGCCGGTGCCCACGGTGAGATAGACGAAGGTATCGAGTCCGCGCGCGGCACCATGCCGCCATTCGCCCAGGGCCGCGGCGTTCACGTCGGTGTCGATGCCCACGGGCACGGCGAACGCGCGGCGCAGCGTGCCCACGAGGTCCGCTCCGGACCAGCCAGGCTTCGGGGTGGTGGTGATGCACCCGTATCTCGGACTCGCCGGATGGAGGTCGACGGGACCGAACGAACCGACGCCGAGAGCGGCAAGTGGTCCGTGCGCGCGGACGGCGTCCTCGAAGAAGCGCACGACCGCGCCGAGGGTCTCCGCGGGCGTCGTCGTGGGAATACGCGCCTCGGCGCGCACGCCGTCGATGCCCGTGCCCGCGACACACACGAACTTCGTGCCCCCGGCTTCGATGCCGCCAAGCAGCCTGGGCGATGCGCCGTTCACGAGCCGGCAGAATATCCCACCCGGGGTGTGATGGGGACTGTCCCCATTCTGGGCGGGGCCAGACTTTCACCGCGCGGGAGGGGGCCGATATAGTGGCTCGACCGCGATGGCCGACCTCGACTCCGACATCGATCAGCTGTTCCAGGGGCCGCTCGACGCGTTCATCGACGCGCGCAACGCGCTCGCGAAAGCCACCAAGGTGGCCGCGGTGAAGGCGCTCGTGAAGCCGAGCCTGCCGGCGTGGGCGGTGAACCAGCTCCACTGGCAGCATCGCCCGCTCGTCGACCGCCTGGTGGCCGCGTCCGAGCGCGTGCGGGCCGAACATCAGCGGGCACTGGCCGGCGAGCAGGCGTCTATTGCCGGTGCCGAGCAGGCGCACCGCGACGTGCTGCGCGAGGCGATGGCCGCGGCGAAGGACCTGCTCACCGCCGGCGGACACGCCCTCACGCCGTCGACGCTCGATGCGGTCCGCGACACGCTATCGGCGCTGCCTTCGCCCGAGGCGAACGGCCGGCTGACGCGTCCCCTCACCCCGCGCGGGCTCGACGCGCTCGCCGGGCTCGTGCTGGCGGCGCGGCCCGGCCCCATGGCCGCACCTGAGGCGGCGGCGCCA
>JALHON010000144.1 GCA_022842985.1 Acidobacteriota bacterium
CCACGCTGCGCGGCCTGGGCCTCGCCCGCTAAGGAGCCGCCGATGCGATCCGTACTGTTCGCCCTCGCCCTCCTCGGCGCCGCGCTGCCCGCGCCCGCCGTCGCGCAGACTCCCGCCCGGCCTGCCGCCGCGCGTCAGGCCCCGGCCTATCCCGCCCGGCTGCAGATCCGTCCGTTCGTCTCGGCCGGCACCACCTGGTTCACCGCCTCGAAGACCTTCGACGCCGTGCTCGGCAGCGACCAGGGCCAGGACTTCGGCGGCGGCCTCAACCTCACGCGCGGCCGGCTCTGGCTCGAGATCGGCGCCCGCCAGTTCTCGAAGAGCGGCGAGCGGGTGTTCACCACCGGCGGCGAGGTCTTCCCGCTCGGCATCGACACCGACATCACCATGACGCCGCTCGAGGTCACGGCCGGCTGGCGCTTCCGCCCGCTCTTCAGCGGCCGGGTGCGCCCGCAACTCGGCGTCGGCTACACCCGGCTGCGGTACGAAGAATCCGCGGCCTTCGCCCAGGACGGCGACGACGTGGACGAGACGTTCAACGGCTTCCACGTGGTGGGCGGCATCGAAGTGCGCCTGCACCGCTGGGTGGGCCTGGGGGGCGACGTGGTCTGGACGTCGGTGGCTGACGCCATCGGCGAGGGCGGCGCCTCGAAGGCCTTCGGCGAAGACAACCTTGGCGGTACGAGCCTCCGCGTCAAGCTCGTCATCGGCCGCTAGCCGGGCGGCCGGCGCCTTCGAGCGCCGCGTCCTCACGGTGGTCTCGCGCGTGCCGCCCGGCCGCGTCACGACCTACGGCGATGTCGCCGCCATGGCCGGACGTCCGGGGGCGGCGCGCGCCGTCGGCAACATCCTGGCCCGGGCCGAACGGCCCGGGCTGCCCTATCACCGCGTGATCGCCGCCGGCGGCGCGCTGGGCGGCTACAGCCAGCTCAGCCTGAAGCGCGCGCTCCTCGCCGCGGAGGGCATCGAGGCGGGCCCCCGGCGCATCCGGGGATTCGAGCGGCTCCGGTGGGTGTCCGGCCGCGTTCGTCCCTGACAATGTCTGCCCGGCGTCTCCGGTCTCTGCCCTGGGTTGCACGGTTCTTGCCGGGCCGCCCCATCCGTCTGGCCCCTCCCCCTGTACTGTTTTGGGACGAAGTGCCGATACAGAGGATCTAAGGACTCGTTTGGATAGCTCGGCGCCGATGCCCGGTGCCGATGAGGTGAGGAACATGACTATGCTTCGACGCGTTTCCCTGTGTCTGGCGGTGGTACTTACCGCCCTGCTCGGCGCGCGCGCCTTCGCCCAGCCCGCCCAGACCGGCACGATCGCCGGCATCGTGGAGGACGCGAGCGGTGGCGTCCTGCCGGGCGTCACCGTCACGATCACCAGCCAGGAACGCGGCACGTCGCGTTCCGCGGTGACCGACGAAAACGGCCGCTACGTCTTTCCGGCCCTCGCCATCGGCAGCTACACGGTGGAGGCGAACCTCTCGGGCTTCGCGCCCGTGCGACTCACCGACAACCTGGTGGAGACGGAAAAGACGACGAACGTGTCGGTGCAGCTCAAGGTG
Organism: Acidobacteriota bacterium; assembly: GCA_022842985.1. GTDB lineage: Bacteria > Acidobacteriota > Vicinamibacteria > Vicinamibacterales > UBA2999 > CADEFD01. The sequence goes on from JALHON010000144.1 coordinate 1,554, forward strand.
GGCGGCCTGACCGACTCGGTCACCGTGACCGGTGAGACGCCGATCGTGGACCTCACGACGGTCACCGCGAACGTGCGCATCCGCAAGGAAGAGTTCGAGCGGCTGCCCGTCGGCCGCAGCTACCAGGCCCTGATGGCGCAGACGCCTGGCGTCGTCGGCGGCACGGTGACCGGCAACGCCAACATCAACACGCTCGGCGCGCCCAACAACAGCAACCTCTATGTCATGGACTCGGTCGACACGACCGACCCGACCACCGGCACCTTCGGGGCCAACCTCAACTTCGAGGCCATCCAGGAAGTCTCGATCTCCACGTCGGCCGTGTCCGTCGAATACGGCCGGTCCCAGGGCGCGATCGTCAACGTCATCACCAAGTCCGGCACCAACACGTTCGAAGGGTCGGCCAAGTACATCGCGATCAACGACAACTGGGACAAGCAGAACTCCACGGTGAGCCAGACCACCGGCGCGTCGCTCGCACGCGTGAAGTTCGACCAGATCAACCCGACCTACGCGGTCACGCTCGGCGGCCCGCTGCTGAAGGACCGGGCGTGGTTCTTCGGCGCCTACGAGTACGCCACGAACACGACGCCGCGCCGGCAGACGGTGGGCCCGATTCCCGAAGACTACCAGCAGAAGACGGAAAACAACTTCCTCAACGTCCGCGCCACGTTGCAGCTCAACGATCGCAACCAGGTGTGGGTGAAGTACTTCCGCTCGCCCACCGACGGGTTCATCATCGACTACTGGCCGGCGACGCAGCCTGCCGGCGAGCTCGCAGCGTTGACCGGGCAGAATCAGGCGTCACAGTCGTGGGCCGGTCAGTGGAACGGCGTCATGAACGACCGCTGGACCATCGAAGCGGCCGCCGGCACCTACGCGTCGCGGATCGACGTGACCACCTACCAGGACGGCCGGAACGGCCTGAACGCCCCGATCCTCTCGCAGGCCGACAACCGGAACTACAACGGCGCCACGTTCGACGGCTTCGTCGACCGGCCCCGCACGCAGGCCAACCTGGCCAGCACCTACTTCTTCTCGATCGGCTCGCGCAGCCACAACGTGAAGGCCGGGTTCGACTTCCAGACCGTGGAGTCCGGATCGCTGTTCAACTACCCGAACAGCCAGTACTTCGTGGCTGAATCGTTCAACCAGGCCACCGGCGCCATCGTGCCGCTGTTCCGCCAGGACTACCTCTCCGGCGATTCGACGTCCAAGGGGCGCAACTACGCGTTCTTCCTGCGCGACAAGTTCGACCTCACGGACCGCATCTTCGTCGAGGCCGGCGTCCGCTACGAGTATCAGACCGGCTCGAGCGACCTGGGCGCGGATACCGTGGAGACCAGCGTGCTGGCGCCGCGCGTGTCGGCCAGCTACAACGTGACGGGCGACGGCAAGACCATCGTCACCGGCAGTTACGGCCGGTTCTACCAGGGCATCATCCAGAGCTTCTCGGATGCGTTCGCCGGCATCCCGCAGCAGGGTGACTACGACAACTTCGCGTGGAACGGCTCGACCTACGTGTTCCAGAACTCGGTGCGCGTCGGCGGCAATTCGTTCCTGCCGAACCCCGACCTCAAGCCGTCGCACCTCGACGAGTTCACGATCGGCGTGCAGCGCCAGTTCGGCCGCTACATGGCGGTCGGCGCCCGTGTCATCGCGCGCCGGTGGGACAACCTCATCGACGACGTGCGCACCTTCAACCCCGACAACTCGATCAACCGCCAGGTCGTGAACTACGACCCGGCGGAGCGCAAGTATCGCGGCGTGCAGTTCACGCTCGACAAGCGCTTCTCGAGCAACTGGAGCGCGCAGGCCAGCTACACCTTCTCGCGCACGGAAGGGAACCACTTCGATCAGACCTTCACGTCGCTCGGCGACTACATCGACGCGCAGTGCCGCACCACGGTCGATACGACGATCGGCGTCAACGGCACCATCCCGTGCCTCGAAGTGCAGAATGGCGACAACAAGTACGGCCGGCCCATCTACGACCGCCCGCACAACTTCAAGTTCAACGGCGCGTACGTGCGGCCGATCGGCCCGATCAATCTGGCGGTTGGCGCCCTGGCCGAGGCGGTCTCGAAGCGCCGCTACGAGCGCCTCCGTGGCGTCAACGTGCTGCTCCCGGGCACGCTGAGCCCGTTCGCGGCCGCGACCTACTTCTACGAGGAACGTGGCGCGAGCCCCCTCGAGGGTCTCGAGTGGTATCTCGACAACTCGGTGGAGCTCACCTGGCGAGGGCCTGCCCGCACGCAGGTGGGCTTCAAGGGTGAAATCTTCAACGCCCTCAACCGTGAGGCGCAGACGCAGTCGAACAACACCGCATGGTGCGGCACGACGGCCACCGCCGCCTGCGCGACCGCCGTGGAGAACTTCGGCAAGGCCAACGCGCGCGGCGCCTTCCAGCAGCCGCGCCGCTACCGCATCTCGGCGATCTTCCGCTTCTAGGCGCGGACATCGCGGCCGGGGCGCGTGCCCCGTACACACACAGGCCCGGCTGGTCACCCCAGCCAGGCCTTTTCTTTCGTACCGGGAGCGGACGCCGCCGCGGACTAGCCGCCGATCGACATCACGTCGAACTGCTCGTGGTGCAGGTGCACGTCGGCCTTCACGATGACGTCCTTGCCGAGCATCTGCTTGAGATCGCGCAGCACGCCGCGCTCCTCGTCCTTGAGGGCGCGGGCGATGTCGGGGTTCACCCGCAGCAGCACGCCGAGCCCGTCGAGGTCCGGCCCCACCTTCTTCACTTCCGTCAGGATCTCGTAGCACACCGTGGAGCTCGACTTGATGGTGCCGGTGCCCGAGCAGTACGGGCACGGCTCGGTGAGCGTGCGCTCGAGGCTCTGCTTGACGCGCTTGCGCGTCACGATGACGAGGCCGAAGTCCGACACCTGCAGCGCCTTCGAAGGGGAGCGGTCGCGCCGCAGCTCCTGCTCCACCGCCTGGAAGACCTTCTGGCGGTTCTTCTTCTCTTCCATGTCGATGAAGTCGAGCACGATGATGCCGCCGAGGTCGCGCAGCCGCATCTGCCGCACGATCTCCTTTGCCGCCTCGAGGTTGGTCTTGATGATCGTGTCTTCGAGCCGGCCGGTCGTCTTCTTGCCCACGTAGCGGCCGGTGTTGACGTCGATGGCCACGAGCGCTTCGGTCTGGTTGATGACGATCGAGCCGCCCGACTTCAGCCACACCTTGCTCTTGAGGGCCTTGTCGAGTTCGGCCTGCACGCCGTATTCCTCGAAGATCGGATACGGCTTGTCGTGCAGCTTCACGCGCGCCGACATCCCCGGCATGATGCGGTCGAGCAACTCGACGATGCGCTGGTACTCGCGGGCGTCGTCGATGCGGATGGCCACGTAGTCGTCGGTGAGCAGGTCGCGCAGCAGCTTGGCGACGAGGCTGGCTTCGCGGAAGACCACGGCCGGGGCCCGGCTCGATTCCGACTTCTGGCGCATCTCCGTCCACACCCGGTGGAAGTACTGCAGGTCGGAGACGATGTCTTCCTTGGGCTTGCCCTCGGCCGCCGTGCGGATGATGACGCCGCCGCCGAAGTGGTGCTGCTCGCGGAATTCCTTGACGATGCCGCGCAGGCGGTTGCGTTCCTCGCGGGTCGAGATCTTCCGCGACACGCCGACGTGGTCCACCGTGGGCATGAACACCAGGAAGCGGCCGGGCATCGTGACGTGCGACGTGAGGCGCGCGCCCTTCGTGCCGAGCGGCTCCTTGGCCACCTGCACGATGATGTCCTGCCCTTCCTTCACGAGGTCTTCGATCTTCGCCTCGAGGCCCTTCTGCGCATCGCCACGGTCGGCACGTCGGCCGCGGCCGCGGCCGCGGCCACCGCCGCCGTTCTGCGCCGGAGCGGCCGGGCCCGGGGCACTCGCCGCCACTTCCGCCGCGCCGCTGCCAATCGCCTCGACCGCCGCCGAAGGCGCCGCCGCCGGCTCGTCCTCATCGTCGTCGCCGCTCAGGCGCTCGAACTCCTCCATCGTGTTGACCACGTCGGCCACGTAGAGGAAGCCGTCGCGCTCGAGGCCCAGGTCCACGAACGCCGACTGCATGCCCGGCAGCACCTTCGACACACGGCCCTTGTAGACGTTGCCGACGACACCGCGATTGCGTTCCCGTTCGACGAACACCTCGGCGAGCAGATCGTCCTCGAGGATGGCCACACGGGTCTCGTGCCCGTTGGTCGAGATGATCATTTCCTTGTTCATGCGAGTCTCAATTCGTGAATCGCCGCATCCGCACGTTCAGGATGAGGCCGAAGCCGGCGAGGGTGGCGATCATGGACGAACCGCCGTAACTGAGCAGCGGCAGGGTCAGCCCCTTGACCGGGGCCAGACCCGCCGACATGGTGATGTTGTAGACGACCTGGAACATGAAGCTGGCGAGCACGCCCAGCACGAGATAGGCGCCCACGCGGTCCTTGGCGAGCCTGGCCGCGTCGAGCGACCGGATGATGACGAAGAAGTAGAGCCCCAGCGCCACGACGACGCCGACGAAGCCCTGCTCCTCGGCCAGCACCGAGAAGATGAAGTCGTTGTGGGCCACGGGCAGGAAGCGCAGCTGCCCCTGCGTGCCCTTCATGAAGCCCTTGCCGGTGACACCGCCCGAGCCCACCGTGATGCGCGCCTGGATCTGCTGGTAGCCGGCACCGCGGGCATCCTGCTCGGGGTCGAGGAAGGTGACGATCCGTTCCTTCTGATAGTCCTGGAGCGCGAACATCCAGGCCACCGGCGCCGACACCACGGCGACGACGGCAGCGATGCCGAGGTAGCGCACCGGCAGACCGGCCGCGAAGACGATGACGCCGAGCACGGGCAGCAGCGTGACGGCCGTGCCGAGGTCGGGTTCGTTGGCGATGAGCAGGAGCGGGCCGGCCGTGAGCGCCACGGCGAGGAACAGGTCCTGCATCGAGGGCGACGTGCGGCGTACGTCGCCGAGCAGCTTGGCGAGGATGAGCGCCAGGCCGGCCTTGGCGAACTCCGACGGCTGCAGGTTGAAGACGCCCAGATCGAGCCAGCGCCGCGAGCCGCCGCGCACCACGCCGAAGATCAGCACGGCGAGCAGCGCCAGCACGAGCCCGAGGTAGATCCAGTGCGCCTTGTCGACGAGCGTGCGGTAGTCGATGACGAGGCAAGCCACCATGGCGCCCAGGCCGAGCAGCACGGCGTAGATCTGCGTCCAGTACTCGCGGCTCGCCCCGCCCGTGGCGCTGAAGATCATGACGACGCCGATGACGGCAATCGCCAGCACGGCCACGAGGAGCGACCAGTCGACGTGCGTGGAGAGGCGGCGTTCGAACACGGTCAGCGCAGCCCGCCCTCGGCCTCACCGCCCGCGACCGCCCGTGTGGGCGGCGGCGGCGCCGTAAAGCCGGGCGTGCCAGGTACCGCGGGCATCACGGGCAGCGGCCGCCCTTCCTTCCGCGCGTAGTAGGTTTCGATGATGTGGCGGGCGATCGGCGCCGCCAGATACCCGTGCTCGGAGTGTTCGGCGAAGATGACCCCCGCCAGTTCGGGATTGTCTTTCGGCACCATGAACACGAACCAGCCGTGATCGCGCAGGTCCTTGCCGGTGCCGCGCGCCCGCTGCTTCCCCTGCAGCGAGATGACCTGCGCCGTGCCGGTCTTGCCCGCCACGTCACGGCCGGCGATCTTCGCCCGCACCGCCGTGCCGGCGCCGTTCACGGCCATCCAGAGCCCGTCGTGCACCGCCGAGACGGTGTCGGCCTTGAGCGTCACGGGTGCTGCGGCGACCGGGTTCTGCACCTGCTCCCACGTGCCGCCGTTCGACGTCGCCTTCACAAGGCGCGGCGTCACGCGCTGGCCGCGCGCCACCGACGCCATCATGACGGCCATCGACATCGGCGTGACCGACACCTGCCCCTGACCGATGGAGACGGAGATCGTCTCGCCGGGGTACCAGCGCTCGCCGGTGCGCTGCTGCTTCCAGGCGGTAGAGGGAATGATGCTCTCCACCTCGTTCGGCAGGTCCACGCCCGACTTCGTCGCCAGGCCGAGCTTCTCCGACCAGTCGTGGATCCGGTCGACGCCGAGCTGATTGCCGACGGTGTAGAAGAACGTATTGCACGACTTCTCGAGCGCGTGCCGCACGTCCATCCAGCCGTGGTGGCCGAGGCACTGGAAGAAGCGGCCGTAGAACGTGCCGCCGCCGGCGCAGAAGATCTTCGTCTCGGGCGTGATGACGCCTTCTTCGAGCGCTGCCGTCGCCATCACGACCTTGAAGGTCGACCCCGGCGAATAGCGGCCCTGGATGGCGCGATTCTGCAGCGGCCGCAGTTCGTCGGTGTTGAGCTGCTGCCAGGTGGCCTTGTCGATGCCGGCGGCAAACGCGTTCGGGTCGTAGGCCGGCAGGCTGACGAGCGTGAGGACGTCGCCGCTGGCCGGTTCGAGCACGACCGCCGAGCCCCAGTAGCCGGTGGTCCGGAAGCCCTCTTCGGCCGCCCGCTGCATCGACGCATCGAGCGTCAGCTGCATGCGCTTGCCCTCGGTGGGCGCTTCTTCGTCGAGGGTGCGAATCTCGCGGCCGACGCTGTTCACGACGACGCGGCGCGCGCCGTCGCTGCCCATCAGGATCTGGTTGTAGGTGCGCTCGAGGCCCGACTGCCCCATCACGGTGCCGGTCGCCACCGCGCCGTCGGCCACCTGCTGCTCGCTCGCTTCGCCGACGTAGCCGAGCAGGTGCGCGCCGAGCGCGTTGGCCGGATACCGCCGCGTGGGCACCTGCTGCACGACCACGTCGGGCAGTTCGAAGTCGAGCCGGCGCGCGGTGACGGCCGCCACCTGCGCCAGCGTCGCATCCTGCACGACCACGATCGGCCGGTACGACGGCTCGCGGCGGTGCCGCTCCACCGTCTCGCGCATCGCGGCTTCGTCGACGCCGGTGACCTTCGCCAGCAGGCGCATCGTGCGGTCGAGGTCGCGCGAGTGCTCGCGCATGATCGAGATGTTGAACGAGGCGCGGTTCTCGACCAGCACCTCGCCGTGGCGATCGAACATCACGCCGCGCGGCGCCCTGAGCGGCAGCGTGCGCTGGTGGTTGTTCTCCGCCATCTCCCGGAACTTGGCGTGCTGGAACACCTGGAAGAACCAGAAGCCGCCGAGCAGCAGCACGAAGATGACACTCGTGACGACGCGCAGCGCGGTGATGCGCGACTGCAGGCGGCGGCGGTCGTCGACGACTCCGAAGGTCCCGATGCGCATGGCTCAGGCTCCCCCGCCGCGGCGCGTCATCGCGACACCCGCATGCCGCGCGTGGCGCGGCGGCGTTCGATGGCGCGCGGCAGCCATTCACTCAGCTTGAAGCACACGACGCCGGCCAGACCATTGCCGGCCGCCTGGATGGCGACGGCGGTCATCGGGTCGGGAAAGCTCCGCAGTCCGAGCAAGGCATACGCTCCCATGAAGAGCACGGCGTGCGCCGCCGTGGCGGCCGCGAAGGTCACCAGGCGCGGCACGGTCGCCGTCACGATGAACTGGGTGCCGAAGCGGCCGGCCAGGAACCCCACCACGGTCTTGGCCAGTCCGCCCATGCCTAGGATACCGGTGGAGAGGGCGTCTTGCACCAGTCCTCCGAGCGTGCCGGCGACGAGGCCGGCCACCGGTCCGCCCGTGAGCGCGACGTAGACCACGACCACGAGCACGAGGTCCACGGTCGGGGTGCCCCGCCACTCGAACCCGCCCGACGCCGACTGGGCCAGCACCGCGACCGCCAGGGCGGCCAGGGTGCCGAGCGCCCTCACTTCACGGCCTCGACGGCCGCGGCCTGCCGCTGGAGCACGACGAGCACGTCCTCGAGCCGCGAGAAGTCCACGGCGGGGCGCACGGCGATCTCGTGGTACAGCCCATCACCCCGGGCGACCCGCTCGACCGTGCCGAGGATGAACCCTTCGGGGTAGAGGCCGTCGATGCCCGAGGTGACCACGACGTCGCCGGCCACGACATCGCCGGTCGCGGGCGCGAAGTCCATCCGCAGCGAGCCGTCGCCCACGCCGACGACGATGCCCTGCACGCGCGTCCGCTCGATGACGGCGCCAGCGGCGGCGTTCCGGTCGACGATGAGCTGCACGAGCGAGGCGCGGGCGCTCGGCTGGGTGACGCGTCCGACCACGCCCGACGGCGCCACGACGGCCATGTCGGCGGCGACACCATCGGAGCCGCCCTTGTTGATGGTGACGGTGCGGAACTCGGGACTGACGCCGGCCGCGATCACCTCGGCGCCGGTGGTCTCGAGCGGCACGCGGGCGCGCAGCTGCAGCAGGCTGCGGTAGGCGTCGGCGCGTTCGGCGCGGGCGCGCTCCGCCTGGAGCTGCACCTGCAGGGCATTCCGCTCGGCGCGCAGCGCCTCGTTCTCGGCGCGCACGTCGCGCAGCGCGAAGTAGCTGTCCCACACGTTGCGCACGCCGCCGACCACCGTGGACGCGCCGCGCTGTCCTTCCGAGAAGCCGCCGAACACCACCGTGTGGAAGATGGTGCGGCCCGAACTGGTCGTCACCTGCGCCGAGATGAGGCCGACGTGCAGCGTCACGGCCGCTGCGAGCAGGAGCCCCGGACGCTGACCGATGTCGGCAAGTGGCATGTGGAAGGCGACCTTCGGTCGCCCGGACCGGGGCTCGGGACCCGGGGCCCGGGGCTCGGCCTAGTCGATGGCGATCTTTCTGAGGAGGTCGAAGTTCGACAGCATCTTGCCGGCGCCGAGCACGACCGACGACAGCGGGTCTTCGGCGTTGGTCACCGGCAGGCCCGTTTCCTCGCGCAGGCGCTTGTCGAGGTTGCGCAGCATCGAGCCACCGCCGGTGAGCACGATGCCGCGGTCGACGATGTCGGCCGAGAGTTCCGGCGGCGTGCGCTCGAGCGCCACGCGCACCGCGTCGACGATGACGTTGACCGTTTCGGCCAGCGCCAGGCGGATTTCCTCGTCGCTGATGGTGATCGTCTTCGGCACGCCCTCGATGAGGTGGCGGCCCTTGATCTCCATCGTCGTCACTTCCTCGAGCGGGAAGGCGGAGCCGATTTCGATCTTGATGGCCTCGGCCGTGCGCTCACCGATGAGCAGGTTGTAGGCCTTCTTGATGTAGTGGATGATCGCCTCGTCCATTTCGTTGCCGGCAACGCGCACGGCCTTCGAGTAGACGATGCCGGCCAGCGAGATGACGGCGATGTCGGTCGTGCCGCCGCCGATGTCGACCACCATGTTGCCGCTCGGCTCCTCGATGGGCAGCCCGGCGCCGATGGCCGCGGCCATGGCTTCCTCGACCAGGTGCACTTCACTGGCCTTGGCGCGGTAGGCGCTGTCCTTCACGGCGCGCTTCTCGACCTGCGTGATCTCCGAGGGGACGCCGATGACGATGCGCGGACGCACCCAGACGGTGCCGTTGTGGGCCTTCTTGATGAAGTACGTCAGCATCTTCTCGGTGACGTCGAAGTCGGCGATGACGCCGTCCTTCATCGGCTTGATGGCCACGATGTTGCCCGGCGTGCGGCCCAGCATCTCCTTGGCTTCGCGCCCCACGGCTTCGACGCGGCCGTTCAGCTTGTTCACCGCCACGATCGACGGCTCGTTGACCACGATGCCCTTGCCCTTGGCGTAGACGCAGGTGTTGGCCGTGCCGAGATCGATGGCGAGATCGGTGGAGAATGCGGAAAAGATCGATCCAAGACCCACGCGGACGGCTCCTGACTAGGGGTTGGCGACGGCGACGCCGTCCTTCCCCGTTTCCTTGACGCGATACATGGCAACGTCTGCCGCGCGCACGAGTTCTTCCGCCGAGCTGGCGGCGTCGGGCAGGGTCGCCACGCCCACCGACACGGTGAGGCGCACGTCGAGCCCGTCAGCGGCCAGGAATACGAAGTCGCGCACGCGATCGCGCACGCGGTCGGCGACGCCGAGGGCGCCCTCCGACCCGGTCTCCGGCAGCACGATGGCGAATTCGTCGCCGCCGAAGCGCGCGACGACATCGGTTTCCCGTGCCGACCCGCGGATGACGCCCGCCGCTTCCACGAGTGCCCGGCTGCCGGCCAGGTGGCCGAACGAGTCGTTCACGCGCTTGAAGCCGTCGAGGTCGATGAAGAGCAGCGAGAGCGAGCGCCCGCTGCGCGAGGCCCGCTTCGATTCCCGGCGCAGCACCTGATTCAGGAACCGCGAATTGTAGAGCTGGGTCAGGTCGTCCGTCACCGAGAGCGCTTCGGCCCGGCGGATGGCGAGCGCGTTGTCGAGCGCGAGCGCCGGCCCCTCGAGGATGTCGGCGAGGGCGTCGGCGGCCGCCTGCGCGAGCCGGGGTTCCCCTTTCGAGATCGCCCGTTCGACGGCGACGAGCGCCGC
>JALHON010000145.1 GCA_022842985.1 Acidobacteriota bacterium
GCCGGCGCGGATGCCGTGGCGGGGGCAGCCGATGCCCCGTCGGGCGTCTGCAGGGTGATCGTGACGCCACCGGCACTTCGGGCGAGCGGCTCGGGCGCCAGCAGCACGCAGGTCGTGTCGCTGCCCTCGATGACCCGCTGCACGCGTAGCCAGGTCGTGTACGGAATACGCCGGAGCGCTGCCGTGGACACATCCGCCATGTCGAGCACCACCGCCGGGCACACGCCCGACTGCAGCACGAGATTCAGCGCCTTGAGCGCCCGATCGAGCACGCGCTCCACCATCGTGCCCGGCCCTTCGACCGTGCGCACGCCGGGCAGCCATACCGGGTCGACCGCGCCGGCCGTCCGCGAGATCGCCTGGCCGCGCACCCAGAGCACCCGCTCGAGCACGATGCCGCAGGCCACGGCCGAGGCCGGGTCGAAGCGATCGAACGTGTCGATGAGGGCGACGGTGTCGCCGCGCCGGGTAGCCGCGGCCATCCACTGCCACACGAGCGAGGTGCGGCCCGACGAGGCCGGCCCCACCACTTCCGACAACTGCCCCGCCGGCAACCCGCCGTGGAGAAAGGTGTCGAGAGCCTGCACCTGGAACGGCACGCCCGGGGCCGGAGCCTCGAGCGGGAGGGCGGTTGTGAGCGTGCGGTCGAGCTTGCGATCCCGCAACAGGGATTCCACCGCGGCACGGGCGGCGGCGGGCGAATCGGCGCGAAGAGAGGCGGCGGCTGGGCTCATGGTGTTTCGCCTTTTGTTTGCGTGACGCCATCATAGCGAATCAAAAGCGAAAGTCAAGCGAAGCCTCATCACCCCCGAACCCCGGGCCCCGAGTCCCGCCGTTTTGTGGCACTCTTCCCGGCCATGACGCACAAACTCGCTGCCGCTCTCCTCCTGCTGACGGGTTTCGCCGCCGGCGCCGTCACCCAGGGCACGCTCGCCGCGCAACCGCCGGCGCGCGTCTTCGAACTGCGCACCTACACCGCGCCTGCAGGCAAACTCGGCGAGCTGCACACGCGCTTCCGCAACCACACGCTGCGGATCTTCGAGAAGCACGGGATGACCAACGTCGTGTATCTCGCGCCGATGGACGCGCCGGCCTCGGAGAATCAGCTCGTCTACCTGCTCGCCCACAAGAGCCGGGAAGCCGCCAAGGCCAGCTGGAGCGCGTTTGCCAACGATCCCGAGTGGAAGAAGGTGGCGTCGGAGTCGCAGGTGAACGGCCGCATCGTCGAGAAGGTCGACTCGGTGTTCCTCACCGCCACCGACTACTCGCCGATGAAATAGGCCGGGCGCGCCGCCCCGCGGCGCGCCCGCGCTGTTAAGATCACGGCGGCTTGCAAGCGCACCTCTTCGCGGCCGGGCGGCGTCTCGCCTCGGCCCTCACACACCGGGACTTCCGCCTGCTCTGGGGCGGCGCGCTCGGCTCGACCATCGGCACCTGGATGCAGAAGGTGGCGCAGGCGTGGCTCATCACCACGCTCGCCGGCGCCAACTCGGCCATCTTCCTCGGCCTCGACTCGCTCATGGGCGAGCTGCCGATCCTGCTGCTCACGCTCGTCGGCGGCGTCATCGCCGACCGCAAGGACCGCCGTCAGCTGCTGCTGCTCTCGCAGTACACGCAGATGGCGTCGGCCTTCATCCTGGCCACGCTCGTCTACTTCGACGTCGTGCGCCTCTGGCACATCCTCGCGCTCTCGGCGATGACCGGCGTGGCGCAGGCCTTCGGCGGCCCGGCCTACCAGTCGCTCATCCCGCAGCTCGTGAGCAAGGAGAACCTGCCGAACGCGATCGCGCTCAACTCGATCCAGTTCAACCTGTCGCGCATCATCGGCCCGCTCATCGCCGGCGCCGCCCTGACCAGCTTCGGCATGGTGGCGTGTTTCGGACTGAACGGCCTGTCGTTCCTCTTCGTCATCGCCGCGCTCTTCGCCCTGCACGTGCAGCACACGCCACCGGCCGTCCGCCGCTCACTCATCGACGAGATGAAGGGCGGCCTGAACTACGTGCGCGCCGAGCCGACCATCATCGCGCTCACGGCGCTCGGCTTCGTCGCCGCGTTCCTCGGCGTGCCGCTGCTGACCCAGCTGCCCCTGTTCGTCAAGGATGTGTTCCACGCCGATGTGGGCCTCTACACCCGCTTCATGGCGTTCTCGGGATCCGGCGCCGTCCTCGGCGCGATGATCGTCGCCTGGCGCGGCAAGTCGCGTGGCATGGGCCACACGCTCCTCGGCGGCGTGATGGCGTTCGGCGTCGTGCTCATCGCCTTCGCGTTCTCACGCCAGCTCTGGCTCACGCAGGCGCTCCTGTTCATCGGCGGCGCGCTGCTCGTCTCGACGTTCTCGACCGTCACGTCGCTCGTGCAGCTCATCGCCCCGAACGAGATGCGCGGGCGCGTCATGAGCATCTACATGGTGGCGTTCCGCGGCGCCTCGCCGCTCGGCAACTTCCTGAGCGGCAGCATCGCCAACGTCACGTCGGTGCCGACGATGCTGGCCCTGAACGGGGCGCTGCTGGTCGTCGCCGGCCTCGTGTTCTGGATCCGCGGCGGCGGCGTGCGGGATACCTAGCCGATACAGCCCCGGCGGCCGCGTGGACGACGCCGACATCCACGACGTCTTCCACCGGGTCGCGGAAGTGGGCGGGCACCTCTCGGCAGCCTGGCTCCCGGACCGTTGTCGAAATTCCGCCCCGCCGACGACTAACGTCTGACACGCGCCTCCGGACGGTTCCGGGGACGGGGGGTCGGGCGGGCCGGGCCGCCGCCGTTACACTGAGGCCCACGGAGCACATGCCATGAAGTATCTGTGTCTGCTGTACGACGATGAGCGCGTCTGGGCCACCATGTCCAAGCCGGAGATCGACGCCGTCATGGGCGACTACTTCGCCTTCACGGGCGGCATCCAGGCGAGCGGACAGTACGTGGCCGGCGAAGCGCTGGAGCCCACCCAGGCGGCCACGACCGTCCGGGTCCGGAACGGCAAGGCCATGACGACCGATGGCCCCTTCGCCGAAACCAAGGAACAACTCGGCGGGTTCTACCTCATCGAGGCGAAGGACCTGAACGAGGCGATCGCGGTCGCCGCGAAGATCCCGGCGGCGCGCACCGGCTGCGTGGAAGTGCGGCCGGTCGTGGACTTCAGCCAGCAGCCGTGACGCCCGACGCGGATGCCGCGCGGCAGGCGGTGGACGCCGTCTACCGCGCGGACTCGCGCCGGGTGCTCGCCACGCTCATCCGCCTGCTCGGCGACTTCGAGCGCGCCGAGGAAGCGCTGCACGATGCCGTGACGGCCGCCCTGCAGCAGTGGCCCGTGGAGGGCGTGCCGGCGAATCCGCGCGCGTGGCTCGTCTCCACGGGGCGCTTCCGCGCCATCGACGCCATCCGCCGCCGCGCCCGGCAGCAGGCGTCGCTCGGCGCGCTCGCCGACGAGCTCGAGCGGCAGGCCGCGGCGCCTCCCGATGACGGTGTCGACGACCCGGCGGTGGACGACGACCGGCTGCGCCTCATCTTCACGTGCTGCCACCCTGCGCTGCCGCCCGAGGCGCGCCTCGCGCTCACACTGCGCGAAGTGTGCGGGCTCACGACGGAGGAAATCGCGCGCGCGTTCCTGACCTCGCCGTCCACCGTGGCGCAGCGCATCGTGCGCGCGAAGGCGAAGATCCGCGATGCGCGGATTCCCTATCAGGTGCCGGCCGCGTCCGACCTGCCCGGCCGGCTCGACACCGTGCTGCACGTCGTCTACCTCATCTTCAACGAAGGGTATTCCGCGACGGCCGGCGACACGCTCACGCGCGCCGATCTGTCGGCGGAAGCGATCCGCCTCGGGCGACTGCTCGTGGCGCTGCAGCCGGAGCCGGAATCACAGGGCCTGCTGGCGCTGATGCTGCTGCACGAGGCGCGGCGTGATGCCCGCACGGACGGCGCCGGCGATCTCGTGCTGCTCGAAGACCAGGACCGCGGCCGCTGGCACCGCCCGGCGATTGCCGAGGGCGTCGCGCTCGTGGAACAGGCGCTCGGCTCACGCCGTGTGGGCCCGTACGCGCTGCAGGCCGCTATCGCGGCGGTGCACGCCGAGGCGCCGTCGAGCGCCGCCACGGACTGGCGCCAGATCATCGGGCTCTACGACGTGCTGCTGCGCGTCGAGCCCTCACCCGTCTTCGCGCTCAATCGGGCCGTGGCCGTGGCGATGGCCGATGGCGCCGCCGCCGGCCTCGCGCTCGTGGACGCGCTGCTCGCGCAGGGCGCGCTGGCCACCTACCACTTCGCGCACGCGGCCCGCGCCGATCTGTGCCGGCGCCTCGGCCGCCACGACGACGCGCGCGTCTCGTACCAGCGCGCGCTGACGCTCGTGAAGCAGGAGCCGGAGCGACGCTTCCTGGAGCGGCGGCTCGCGGCGCTCACCTGAGGGCGGCACGAGTGGGGTCGCGCACTGGCGACGCCCTGCGCTGCGGCGGCTGTCCACGTGCCAATCCGGAGCTGGCCGCGCAACTCGCTGCGCCGGCGCACTGTCGCCCGGAGTCGGCTGCGTCGCTGGGCGGGGCGACACCATCCGGGCGGCGGCGACTCTGAGCGCGGCGCGAACGGATCCGACACTCGCACCGAGAGTGCGGGCCACCCCAGGGCAGGGGATGGGGGCCCCCTAAGGGCTTGTACCGTCGCAAGTCGCCGAGAGGTGCGAGTGACCGACGCGCGAAGCGGAGCCGACGTGCGGATGGTGCCGCCCCGCCCAGCGACGCCGGACGCGCCTATCGCGACGGCCTGGTCGCGTCGCGATCCACCTTGACGCCCTTCAGATACACCGCCGCGATCTTCCGCGTGTTCGTGATGTCTTCGACAGGATTGCCGTCGAGCACCAGCAGGTCCGCCCGCTTCCCCGTCGCGATCGTCCCGGTGTCGTTCATGCGCAGGAAGGCGGCGCCGTTCTTCGTCGCCGCGACGATGACCTGCATCGGCGTCATGCCGGACGCCACCATGTCGGCCATCTCCACATGCGGCGCCCACGCGGTGTTGCCGTCAGTGCCGACGGTGATGGTCATGCCGGCATCCGACAGCTTCTTCAGATTGCGTGCCTGGATGCCCCACGCGGCCTGCGCCGCCGGACGGTTGGTGGCGCCGGCCTGGATCTTCGCCACCTCCGCGTCACTGAGACTGCCCTTCAGCCAGGCGTAGTCGGCCACCACGCCGCGGTCGGGCATGTTCGGGATGAGCACCACGTGTGGACGCGCCTTCACGAGCGCGACCAGTTCGTCATCGGCGTCGACATCGCGGATGCCGTGCGCGAAGACGTCGATGCCGGCCTTGAGCAGCCCCTTCGCATCCGACAGGTTGAAGATGTGCGCCGCCACGCGGAGCTTCGCCTTGTGCGCTTCGTCGATGACGGGCGTGTAGATCTCGGGCGGCATCTTCTTGTATTTGCCGTCGCGGTCATCGACCCAGATCTTGATGACGTCCACCTTGAGCGCGGCCTGCTCCTGCACGGCCTTCCGCGCCTCGGCTTCGGTCGTCACCCAGTACGGCACGTCCGACCGGCCCGGTTCGGGCATCGTGATGCCGCGGCCGGCCAGGAAGTAGCGGGCCAGGCCGGGCGCCTGTTCGTCGCGCACGGCGAACGGATCGCCCGCCGGATCGAGCCCCAGGCTGAGCGCCGCGCTCACGCCGAAGTAGACGCGATCCCGCAGGTCCTTCACGAGCGGCGCCCGCGTCGTGCCGAGATGCACGTGCGTGTCGACGATGGTCGGCATGACCGTCCTGCCGGCCACGTCCACGCGGGTGGCACCCGCCGGCACACGCACGCGGGCCGAGGGCCCGACCTCCGCGATCTGCCCGTTCCGGACGACCACCGTGGCGTTCTCGATCGGCGCCGTGCCGTCGCCCACGACCACGCGCGCGCCGACGAACGCGGTCGTGCCGCCGGTCTGCGCGTCCGGCCGCGCCGCGAGGGCGAAGGTCACCGCAGCCACCGCCGCGCCCGTCATCCACTTCGTCATTCGTCGATGCATGTCTGTCTCCGTCTTCGCTGCGCGGGAGGTCACTTCGCGGCGGCCGGTTCGAGCCGCAGCAGCGCGCCGTCGTCTTCGTCAGTGAGCACGTAGAGCAGGCCATCGGGCCCCTGGCGCACGTCGCGGATGCGCTGTCGCAGTTCGGTCAGCAGCGTCTCGCGCCGGATCTCCTGCAGCCGATCGTTCAGCACGACGCGTTCGAGGCCGCCCGTGCGCGGCACCTCGCCGCGGCGCGCGCTGCCCACGAACAGGTTGCCCTTCCACGCCGGGAACCGGTCGCCCGTGTAGATCGCCAGTCCCGACGGCGCGATCGACGGCACCCACAGCAGCAGCGGCTGCTCCACACCCTCGCCCACCGGCGTCTCCGACCACCGCGGACCGTCGTACTGCCGGCCGTAACTCGACAGCGGCCAGCCGTAGTTGCGGCGCGCCATCACGAGGTTCACTTCGTCGCCGCCGTTCGGGCCGTGATCCGCGGCGAGCAGGCTGCCCGACGCCGCATGCCACGCCAGCCCGAGCTGATCGCGGTGGCCGATCGAGTAGACCTCCGGACGCGCGCCCGGGCGGCCCAGATAGGGATTGTCCGGCGGGATGCTGCCGTCGTCGCGCAGCCGCAGCACCTTGCCGTAGACGCTCGACGGCTCCTGCGCGAACAGGCCGTTGCCGGCGCCGGTCGTCAGGTACAGCAGGCCATCGGCGCCGAACGCGATGCGCGAGCCGGAGTTGCCGTCCTTGAACTCGCCGGCGAAGATTTCGGTGAAGCCGCTGATGGCCGTGCCATCGAAGGTGCCGCGGCCGAGCGCCACGGCGCTCTTCGCGGTGGGGCTCGCGCTCTCGGCCTTGTTGTAACTGAGATACACGACGCGGTTCTCGGCGAACTTGGGATGCAGCACCACGTCCTGCCAGCCGCCGCCGCGAATGGCCGGGGGCGCCGGCAGTCCGGCGACCGGCGCCGGCTCGAGGCGCGGCGAGACGCCGCCGGCTCCGCGCACGACGCGCAGCGTCTTGCCGCGTTCGGTCACCAGGGCATCGCCGTTCGGCAGCAGGGCCACGCCGAACGGGTGCGACAGGCCGCGGGCGGCGACGACCACGCGCAGCTGGTGCTGCTCGGCGGTGTCGAACTGATACGGACCGGCGGTCAGGGTGACGGGCGCCACGCCGATCGGCGGCGGCTGCTGCGCGAGCGGCCGGGCGATGAGCCCGCCGAGACACAGGACGGCACTGACTGACACGGCGGCACGCGGGGAGACTCGCATCGGCATGGCGGCGATCCTATCGCACCACCCTCCCCTTTCCCCGGCCGCCGTGGCATCATCGGGAGAATGCCATCCAAACGTCGTTCCGCCCCTGTGGTGATGTCGGTCTCGGCGCCCGTCGCCGTCAAACATTTCCGCCCCCACCCCTGGCACGGACTCGAGGTCGGCCCAGAGCCGCCGGCCGTGCTGAACGCTTACATCGAAATCACTCCGTTCGACCTGATGAAGTACGAGGTCGACAAGGCGTCGGGGTACCTGCGTGTCGACCGTCCGCAGCGCTCCTCGGCGCAGCACCCGAGCCTGTACGGCTTCGTCCCCCGTACCTACTGCGGCGACCGGGTGAGCCGGCTGGCGCCGGGCGCCAACCGCGGCGACGGCGATCCGCTGGATATCTGCGTGCTCAGCGAGCGCGCCATCGCCCGCAACGAGATCATCGTGCGCGCCCGGGTCATCGGCGGACTGCAGATGGTCGACCGCGGCGAAGCCGACGACAAGATCATCAGCGTGCTCGACAACGACTACGTCTATGGCGAGGCACGCGACCTCAAGGACATCCCGCACGTGCTCATCGAGCGCCTGCAGCACTACTTCCTGACCTACCGGCTCGTGCCCGGCGAGAAACCGCAGGTCGACATCGCCAAGGTCTACGGCCGGGCCCACGCGATGAAGGTCGTGCAGGCGGCGATGGACGACTACGTGGACACGTTCGCGCGGTAGGCGCGCGTCGTCAGTAGTACCAGGCGGCGAGGAGCATCACGGCGACGACGCCGCAGATGAGGGTCAGCGGACCGCCGAAGCGCAGATAGTCGCCGAGGCGGTAGCCGCCGGGCCCCTGTACCATCAGGTTCGTCTGGTAGCCGATGGGCGTCGTGAACTCGCACGACGCCGCAATCGCAATCGCCATCGCCAGCGGCTCCGCGGCCACGCCGGCGGACTGCGCCGCCCTGAGCGCCACCGGAAACACCAGCACCGCGGCCGCCGTGTTGCTCAGCACGCTCGTGAGCCCCCACGTGAGCACGTAGACGCCGGTCAGCAGCCACACCGGCCCGCCGCCGGCCGTCAGCCCGAGCACGGCGTCGGCCACCACGGCCGCCAGGCCGCTCGCTTCCACCGCCTGCCCCACGCCGATGCCGGCGCCGATGACGACGAGCACCGGCCAGTCGACCGTCTGCCGCGCCACGCGCAGCGTGGTGCACCCGAAGAGCACCATCGCCACGGCCGCGGCGAGCGCCGCGTGGAGCGTGGCCAGCCAGCCGGCGGCCGAGGTGACCACGAAGACGAGGAAGATCGCCGCCGCGATCCACGCGCGGTGATGGCGTGGCAGGAGCGGCCCTTCCGGGCCGCTCACCAGGTGAAACGCCGGCGAGAGCTCGTGGGCGGCCGCGAACCCGGGCGGCGCTTCGATGAGCACCGCGTCACCGCCGCGCAGGCGGATGTCGCCGAGCTTGCCGCCCAGGCGCTCGCCCTTGCGATGCACGGCCACGATGACGCCGCCGTACTTCGTGCGGAAGCCGCCGTCGCGGATGGTCTGTCCGACCATGGGCGACGAGGGTGGAATCACCGCCTCGATGAGACGATGGTCGTGCCGCGCGCCGGCCGCGGCGTCCCACGCGACCGGCACCAGTCCCGCAATCTGGTGCAGTTCGACGACCGAGTCACGCACGCCCACGAAAACCAGCACGTCATCGGCCTGCACCACTTCGCCGGGCCCCACCGCGCGCAGCACCTCGTGGCGGCGCTCGATGTGCGCGAGGAAGAGCCCCGTCAGGTGACGCAGCCCGGCGGCCTCCAGGCCGAGGCCCACGACGCGCGCCCCCGCGTCGACGCGCAGCGCCACCATGTAGTCACGCCGCTCGTCCTCCTGACCGTGGGCGGCCCGCGCCGGCAGGAAGCGCCGTCCCGCGAGCAGCATCCACGCCACGCCGGCAATCGCCACGGGCACGCCAACCGGGCTCAGCGTGAACATGCCGAACGGCGTGAGCGGAGCGCCCGCCCCGGCGCGGTTGTGGTCGAGGATGAGGCCGTTCACGACGACGTTCGTGCTGGTACCGACGAGCGTGCACACCCCGCCGAGAATCGCCGCGTACGAGAGCGGCAGGAAGAGCTGCGACGGCGCCACGCCGGAACGTCGCGCCAGGCTCGAGACAAGCGGCAGGTACACGGCCACGAGGGGCGTGTTGTTCACGAACGCGCTGATAGCCGCGACCGGGCCCACCACGCGCCACTGCGCCTGCGCGGCCGTGGCGGGCCGGCCGAGCAGCCCCGTGGCCACGCGCGCGACGACGCCGCTCTGCCGCAGGCCGGCCACGACCACGTACAGGCAGGCCACGGTCAGCAGACCTTCGTTGGCGAAGCCGCCCAGGGCATCGGCCGGCACGATGACCCCTGCCACGAGGAGCACGGCCAGCGCGACGAGCATCACGAGATCCGGGCCGAGACGGTTGCTCGCGAGCGCCGCCATCATGCCGGCGATGACCGTCGCCGTCACCCACGCGTGTGCCGTCATCGGCTCACATGTAGCCGCCGCGGCGCAGCGACTCGAGGCCGCCGCCGTCGGCGGCATCCTGCGCCCGGCCCGAGCGCTCGGCCACGTGCGCGAGCGCGCCGGTCTCGAGTTCGCGGACGATGTCCTCGACGGTGCGCGCGGTGGACGCGATGGGCGTCGTGCATGGCGCGCAGCCGAGCGAGCGGTAACGCGTGCCCTGTCCCTGATCGAAGTACAGCGGCACGACCGGAATCGCTTCGCGCGCGATGTACTGCCAGATGTTCAGCTCGGTCCAGTCGAGCAGCGGGTGGATGCGCACGTGCGTGCCGGGCGCGAATTCGGTCTTGTACTGCTGCCAGAACTCGGGGGGCTGCTCGCCGATCTCCCACTGGTTGCGCGTCGACCGCGGCGAGAAGTACCGCTCCTTCGAGCGGCTGCCCTCTTCGTCCGCGCGCGCCCCGACGATGACGCCGGTGTAGGCCTCGGTGTTCGGATCGCGTTCGTAGGCGCCGATGTCGTGGTTGAAGCGGAAACGCGGCCCCTCGCCGCTCAGCGTGCGGGCGAGCGCCTCGGTCTTGAGCAGCCCGCAGCAGGTCAGCCGGTCGACGGCGCCGAGCGGGAACGTGCGGCCGGCGGCGAGCGCTTCGAGATGCTGCCCGTAGACGAGGTTGAGGCCCCAGTCGGCCACCAGCCGGTCGCGATACGCGATCATCTCCGGGATCTTGTAGGACGTGTCGATGTGCACGAGCGGGAACGGCACGTGGCCGAAGAACGCCTTGCGCGCCAGCCACAGCAGCACGGTGCTGTCCTTGCCGATCGACCACAGCATGCAGAGCTGCCGGAAGTTGGCGTAGGCCTCGCGCATGATGTGCACGCTGCGGTGTTCGAGGGCGTCGAGATGCGTCATCGGGCCTCCGTCGCCGCGGCAGCCGGCGGCTGGCGCAGCCAGGCGAGAATCCGGTCGGCGGCGGCCCCGGCGGATTCGCGCATCGTGTCGACGACGATCTCCGGCGCAGCCGGCGGCTCGTAGGGATCGTCGATACCCGTGAACTGGGTGATCTCGCCGGCGCGGGCCCTGCGATAGAGCCCCTTCGGATCGCGGCGTTCACATTCGGCGAGGTCGGTGGCCACGTGGATTTCGACGAAGCGCCGGCAGGCCGCCCGCACGAACGCCCGCGAGTCGCGGTACGGCGAGATGAGCGAGGCAACCACCGTCGTGCCGTGCGCTTCGAGCCGGCTGGCGAGATAGCCGACGCGCCGCACGTGCGCGTCGCGATCGGCGCGTGTGAAGCCGGTGCCGGGGAACACCTGGCGCATCACGTCGCCGTCGATGAGTTCGGCCTCCGCGCCGGCGGCGGTGAGGCGGGCCACGAGCGCCTGCGCGATCGTGGTCTTGCCGGCGCCGGAGAGGCCCGTGAGCCACAGCACTGCCGGCGGCGGCGGCAGGTAGCCCACGACGAAGGCGCCATTGCGCAGGTCCGCCTTGCCGTAGGTGAGTGACGACGGATGCGGCGGCGCGCCGTCGGCCACCGCCCAGCGCCACACGGCATCCCCCGCCGCCACATCCCACTCCATCGTCGGCCCGAGGCGCGGATAGACGTCGGCCGTGCCGTCGGCCACCAGGCAGAACTTGAGCGAGCTGCCAATCGCCACGCGCGCCCCGATGCGGTAGGGCGCGAGGAACGCCGCCATGCCGGGTGAGCCGTGCGAGCGGCTCTCGACCACCGTGAGCGGACGTCCGGGCGCCACCGGCGTGGCCACGAGCCGCGCCGTGAGGCCGTCGCGCCGGCGCCAGCTCCCCTGCCCCGCCGCCCCGAAGTACGTCACCCCGCGGCCCGACGCGTGCACCACCCCCGCTACCGGCACGCCCTCGTGAATGAGCGCGATGTTGACCGTGTAGTCGGGCACGCCGGCCAGGAACTCCTTCGTGCCGTCGAGCGGATCGACGAGCCACCACGTGGCCCAGCCGGCGCGTGCGGCGGCATCCGCGATCTCGCCTTCTTCGCTCACGACGGGGACATCCGGCGCGAGCGCGCCGAGCCCGGCGGCGATGACGGCATGCGCCTCGGTATCAGCGCGGCCCACCGGGCTGCCATCCCCCTTCGCGCGGACGTCGAGCACGCCGCTCCGACGGCAGG
>JALHON010000146.1 GCA_022842985.1 Acidobacteriota bacterium
CGAAGCCGGGCACCTCGTGCGCGTGCTGCGCCTCGGCGCCGGCGCCGCCGTGCGGGTGTTCGACGGCCGCGGTCACGAGTGGGACGGGACGCTGCGGACGACGACGAAGCAGGGCGCCGTCGTCGAACTCGGCGCCGCGCGTGCCGCCGCGCCGGAGACCCGCGTCCGCTATACGCTGGCCGTGGCCGTGCTCAAGGGCGATGGCACCGACGAGGTCGTCCGCGATGCCGTGATGATGGGCGTGCAGGCGATTCGCCCGTTCGTCTCCGCGCGCACCGAAGTGCGGGCGGCGGCGCTCGAGCGGGCGCACCGGCGCGAGCGCTGGGAGCGCGTGGCGGTGGCGTCGGCCAAGCAGTGCGGACGCGCGGTGCTGCCGGTGATTCACGACGTCGTGGATGTGTCCGTGGTGCTCGCGGCCGACGGCGACGCCCTGCGCCTGCTCCTCGTGGAGCCAGTCGTGGCGGTGACGGCCGCGCGCCTGAATGACATTGCGGCGCCGCAGGCGGTGAGCCTGGCGATTGGCCCCGAAGGGGGCTGGACGGCAGAAGAAGCAGACAGAGCGGTCGCTGCCGGATGGCAGCCGCTCACCCTGGGCGCGCGTGTGCTGCGCGCCGAGGCCGCGCCGCTCGCGGCGCTCGCGGCCTGTCAGGCCGTGTGGTCGGACACGTAACGGAGGAGCAGGACATGAAGGCGACGACGTGGATCGTGGCGGCGGGTCTGGCGTGTGTGATGAGTGGCGCGCTTGCGGCGCAGGCGCCCGTGCCGGTGCAGCCGGATCCGGATCCGGTGGCGACGTTCTCGATTCTCGGCTACGACCCGGCCACCGGCGAAGTGGGCGGCGCGGTGCAGTCGCGCGTGTTCTCGGTGGGGAACGGCGTGCTCTGGGCCGAGGCAGGTGTGGGCGCGGCGGCGTCACAGGCCATCGTGGACGTGAGCTACGGACCGAAGGCGATTGCGCTCCTCAAGGCCGGCATGGCGCCGCAGGCGATCCTGAAGGCGATCTGGGAAAGCGATCCCGATCCGCAGCCCGAGCGCTGGACGAAACACGGCCGTCAGTTCGCCGTCATCAACCAGAAGGGCGAGGTCGCGGCCTTCACGGGCTCGAAGGCCACCGAGTGGGCGGGCCACAAGACGGGGAAGTACTGCACCGCGCAGGGCAACATCCTCGCCGGCGAAGCCGTCGTCACGGAGATGGTGCGCGCCTTCGAGACCACGACCGGGCATCTCTCGCAGCGGCTCACCGCGGCCCTCGAAGCGGGGCAGAAGGCCGGTGGCGACAAGCGCGGGATGCAGTCGGCCGCCATCCTGATTGCCGGTCAGGGGCAGGGCGTGTGGCTGAACAACGACGTCGTGATGCGCCTGCAGGTGGATGACAGCCCCGAGCCGATCAAGGAACTGCGCCGGCTCGTGGACAGCTGGAACGACCGTCGTGTGAAGGGGCAGCAGCGCGCGGTGAAGTAGACGTGGCTGTCGCTGGATGACGGCGAAGGGCTGGCCCGTCTCCCGCGTCCGGCCTGCGCAGTCCGTCAAACGCCAGCGGGGGCGAGTGTCGGCCGGAAGCGCGGGGCCCCGGGCGGTGCTGCGCGACGTGCTGCGCCCGTCGCCGCTGTGCCTGAACACCCCACGCGGACTTCGGCGCCGCCTTGGCGTTTGACGTCTCACGCGTGCGCGGCCTGCTCCGGACGGCCGCGGGAGACGGGCCAGCCCTTCGCCGTCTGTCGAATGCGCCTGTGCGATTACCGCAGCGACGCGGTACGCGATGGTCCTTGAATAGCCGTGGGGAAGACGTAGCTAGCGGCGGCGCAGCACGTCGGCGCACCACTCGTCTTCGTGCGTGCGCGACACCACGTCGAAGGCGTCGAGCGCCGCTTCGACGCCGTCGCGTTCGTAGTGCATGAAGCCGCTCACGACGAGCGTGCCGCCGGGCACGACCATGGCGGCCAGTGGCGCCGCCGCGCGGATGAGCATGGCGCCCGTGAGGTTCGCGAGCACGACGTCCACCGGCGCGGATGGCACGGCGAAGACGTCGGCTGTATCGAACGCCACGGGCGTGGGCAGCGTGTTGAGCGCCGCGCTGCGGAGGGCGGCTTCGATCGCATCCGCGTCGATGTCCACACCGCGCACCTCGCGCGCGCCGAGCACCGAAGCGGCCATCGCGAGCACGCCGGAGCCGGTGCCGAGATCGAGCACCGTGCGGCCCTCGAAGGGCAGCGCGCTCATCGCGCCAAGGCAGAGGCGTGTCGTCTGGTGATGACCGGTGCCGAAGCCCATCGACGGTTCGATGACGAGCACATGCACGCCGGCGGGCGGCGCGGCGGGAAGGTCCCAGGGCGGCGCGACGATGAAGCGCCCGGCGGAAATTGCCGTGAGCGACTGCTGGCTGCGCGCGACCCAGTCGTCATCGGGCAGATCGACGCGAGCCACGCTGAGGTCCAGCGCGAGCGCTTCGATCGCTGCCGCGGCCTGGTCGCGCGTGGCAACGTCGGCGAAGCAGATGCGCCAGGCGAGCGGCGTGGGCGGCGGTTCGGGCGGCGGCGGCGCCGTCGGGTCCCACAGGCCGCCCGGCGGCAGCGGCGGGGGAATCAGGTCCTGCACGGCGAGCGGCGCGTGATCGTGCAGCGTCGCGGCGACCAGATCGCCGAGCGCGCCGTCTTCATCGATGCCGGGCGAGCGGACTTCCACCGCCGGCCAGCGGCGCGGCTCAGCCAAAGATGTCCTTCACCTTGTCGAAGAGGCCCTTGTCGTCGTCGCGGCGTTCACCGGGACCGGCGGGGGCGAGCGTCGCGGCAAACTGCTCGAGCAGCTTCTTCTGATCGCGCGAGAGCGACGTCGGCGTGACGCCGCGCACGGTCACGAGCAGGTCGCCCTTGCCGCGCCCGGACACGTCAGGCATGCCCTTGCCCTTCAGGCGGAACATGGTGCCGGTCGTCGTGCCTTCGGGAATCTTCACCGTGTGTGGAACATCGATGCCCGGCGCCTCGACTTCACCGCCGAGCGCGAGCGTCGTGAACCATACGTCGGTCTGGCAGTGCAGGTCGTTGCCGTCGCGCGTGAAGCGTTCGTCGTCCTGGACGTAGATGACGACGTAGAGGTCGCCAGCGGGACCGCCGCGCATGCCGCCTTCGCCTTCGCCGGTCAGGCGCAGGCGCTGGCCCGAGGCGATGCCGGCGGGGATCTTCACGGTGAGCTTCTTCTGCTGCTCGACCTGGCCGTCGCCCTTGCAGGTCTTGCAGGGGGTGGCGATGACCTTGCCGGTGCCACGGCAGGCCCCGCACGTGCGGGCCATCGTGAAGAAGCCCTGCTGGAAGCGGATCTGGCCGGAGCCGCGGCACTGACTGCACGCTGTAGGCTGCGTGCCCGGCGCGGCGCCGCTGCCGCTGCAGGTGCCGCAGGTCTCGTGACGGGGAATCTGGATCGTCGATTCGGCGCCCTTGGCGGACTGCGCGAAGCTGATCTCGAGGTCGTAACGCAGGTCGGCCCCGCGCTGCGGCCCGCCGCGGCGGCGGCCCTGGCCGCCGAACACGTCGCCGAAGCCGAAGATGTCGCCGAGCCCGCCGAGGATGTCCTCGAAGCCCGTGAAGACCGACGGATCGAAGCCCTGGCCGCCGGCCGCGCCGCCGACACCCGCATGCCCGAAGCGATCGTAGCGGGCGCGTTTGTCCGCGTCGGCGAGCACCGAGTAGGCCTCGGCGGCTTCCTTGAACTTCTCTTCCGCGGCCTGGTCGCCGGGATTGCGGTCGGGGTGGTACTTGAGCGCCAGCTTGCGGTAGGCGCTCTTGATGTCGGCGTCGCTCGCATCCTTCGCGACGCCGAGCACCTCGTAGAAGTCGCGGGCGCTCACGATGCCTTGGCCACGCGCACGAGGGCCGGACGCAGGAGGCGCTCGCCGAGCCGGTAGCCCCGCCGCAGTTCGGCCACGACCTCGCCGTCACGCGCGCCGGGGCTTTCGTCGTAGGCCACGGCCTGGTGCACGGTGGGGTCGAAGTCGGCGCCGGTCGTTTCGACGGGCTGTACGCCGCGCTTGCGCAGCAGGTCGGTCAGCTGGCGGTGGATGAGCTCGACGCCCTCGCGATACTTGGCCGCCTCGGGCGGTGCCGCCACGCTGAGGGCGCGGTCGAAGTCGTCCACGACCGCGAGCACGTCGCCGATGAGCTCGGCCGCGGCCCACTCGGCGAACTCGCGGCGCTCGCGTTCGGTCCGCTTGCGGAAGTTGTCGAACTCGGCCGTCTTGCGGAGCAGGCGGTCGTAGAGATCGTCGCGCTCGCGCTGCAGGGCGTCGAGCGGCGAGGCCGCCTGGTCGCCCTCGGGGGCGCCGGACGGCGTGGCGGGGGAATCGGACACGGGAATGTCACTCATGGCAATTCGAACCGGACTGGTGCGCGCCTAGTTTTCGTCGCGCAGGAAGCGCGCCACGGCCACCGCGGCGCCATCGACGACGCTGATGGCGCGCGAGTAGTGCATGCGGGTCGGACCGATGACGCCCACCGCGCCGCGCCGGGCGCCGTCGCCGTAGGCGGCGACGACGAGGCTGCAGCCGCGCAGTTGCGGGTCGTGATGTTCGGCGCCGATGACCACGGCCACGCCGGGGCCTTCGAGATAGGCATCGAGCAGGCGCACGAGGCGCTGCTTTTCCTCGACCATCTGCAGCAGCGTGCGCAGCGTCGAGAGTGACACCGGCGTGGCCTCGCCCGTGTCGGCGAGCGACGAGGTGCCGTCGATGAAGACGGACGTCGGCGTCTCGATACCTTCGAGCGTCGTGCGCGCGAGCGTCAGTGCGATCGCCCGGAGCTGGTCGTAGAGGGTGCGTTCCTGTTCGAGGCGGGCGATGACGGCATCACGCACGTCGGCGAGCGGCATACCGCCGAACTCGGCGTTCAGGTAGTTGGCCGCCTGGCTGAGCGCGCTCGGCGGGATCTCCTCGCCGGTGTCGATGACCTTCTGCGAGACGTGATTGCCGCGGGCGACGGTCACGACGAGCACGCGCGACCCCGAGAGCGGTACGAACTCGATGCGCTGGAAGATCGCGTGCTGTTCCGACGGGGCGATGGCGAAGCCGACGTGGTGCGAGAACTCGAAGAGCACGTGCGAGGCGCTCGACAGGAGCTGGTCGAAGAGCGGCGCGGCCCCGGCCTGTTCACGCAGACGCGCTTCGACGCTCGAGGCATCGCGGGTGGCGCGCCGCGTGTCGAGCAGCATGTCCACGTAGTAGCGGTAGCCGAGGTCGGTCGGCACACGGCCGGCCGAGGTGTGGGGCTGGCGCACGTAGCCCATGTCTTCGAGCTGGGCCAGCACGTTGCGGATGGTGGCCGACGACACCCCCAGGCCGGCGCGACGGCACAGCGCGGCCGAGGCGACGGGCTCGCCGGTGTCGATGTAGTCCTTGACCAGGCACGCAAGGACGCGGCGTGTGCGGTCGGACAGGGGCCCCGGAGTCATGGCGTTAGCACTCGTCAGGTGAGACTGCTAGAGACGAGTATAGCAGAAGCCGAACGCCCCCGGCGGGGTGGCCGGGTCAGGGCTGGGTGGAGGTCGCCACGAACTTCGGCGTCCACTTGAGCGACGCGCTCGCCACGGCCGGGTCGCTGGTGCGGCCCCGGCGCACGGCGATGAGCTCGGCCACGATGCTGACGGCGATCTCCTGCGGTGTGACGGCGCCGAGGTCGAGCCCGATGGGGGCGTGCACCCGTGTGAAGCGTTCCGGATCGACGCCTTCGGCCATGAGGGCTTCGTAGACGCGGGCGACCTTGGCGCGGCTGCCGATGAGCCCCACGTAGCGCAGATCGCGGGCCACGACCGCGCGGAGGGCATCGAGGTCGTGCCGGTGGCCGCGGGTCACGATGACCACGTAGGCACTGGCCGGGAGGGTCGCCGCGGCGAGCCATGCCGGCACGTCGTCCACGACGACCTCGGCGGCTTCGGGGAAGCGTTCGCGGTTGGCGAACTGCTCGCGGTCGTCGACGACGTTCACGAGGAATCCCGACTCGTGCGCGAACTTCCCGAGGTAGTAGCCGACGTGGCCGGCGCCGATGATGTAGACGGCGGGCGCGGGCTCGATGGGCTCGATGAACACTTCCATCTGCCCACCACAGACCAGGCCGTTTTCCTGCGCGAAGTCGTCGTCGAGTTCGTATTTCACCCGCGCCGGCTTGCGCGACTCGAGCGACGCGCGCGCCTTCCAGAAGGCGTCGTTCTCGTAACAGCCGCCGCCGATCGTGCCCACGGTGCGTCCGTCGGCGAAGACCAGCATCTTGGCGCCGACGCGCTGCGGCGTCGAGCCATTGGTGGCGACGATGGTGACGAGCGCCACGTCTTCCGCGCGCTTCATCGCCTCGCCGAGGGCCGCGAAGACTTCCTGGTTCATCGGTGTGATCCGATTATCACTGAAACTGGTGCAACGGGCACCAGGCCGCCGGTTCGGTGCCGGCGAGGAAGGCCTCGGTGGCCACGCGCGGGCAGCCCGGCAGGGCCAGCTGGCCGGTGTCGCGGTCGATCTCCAGCTGAACGATGCCGGGCGGCGCGGTGAACGGCACGTTCGGGCGTCCGGCGAGCGCCCGCTTCATGAACGCCGTCCAGATGGGCAGGGCCGACTGGGCACCGCTCAGACCGAGGATCTGGTTGTCGTCGAGCCCCACCCAGACCACCGCCAGCAGTTCCGGCGTGAACCCCACGAACCAGGCATCGCGCAGGTCGTTGGTAGTGCCGGTCTTGCCGGCGGCATCGAGCGCGAAGCCGGCGGCGCGGGCCGAGGCGGCCGTGCCTTCGTTGAGCACGCTGCGCATCATGTTGGTCACGAGATACGTCACGGCCGGGTCAGCGATGGTGCGGCTCTTCGCGGTGGTGAGCGCGCGGTCGCTGCCGCCGCTCACGACGCGGCTGATCGATCGCAGCGGACGCTGCGTGCCGAGTGTCGCGAACGTCGTGAAGGCCTCGGCCACTTCGAGCGGCGTCAGCTCGAAGACGCCGAGGGCAATCGAGGGATACCCCTTCAGCGGGGTCTTGCCGAGACCGGTGCGGGTCCACATCGAGGCCACGGTGGAGAACCCGGCCTGCTCGGCCACCTTGATCGCGGCGATGTTGCGCGAGAGCGCGAGCGCCCGGCGCAGCGTGATCATGCCGTCGTACTCGTCGTCGTAGTTGCTCGGCGTCCAGTCGCCCTCGGCGGCTGGCCACGTCGTGGGCTCGTCGAGCACGAGTGTCGCCGGCGTGACATCCGTGCGGCCGTCGCGCGCGGCCTGGTCGAAGGCGGCCAGATACACGAACGGCTTGAAGACCGAGCCGGGCTGGCGGCGCGCGCCGGTCACGCGGTTGAACTGCGACTGGTTGTACGACCGCCCGCCGACGAGCGCGAGCACCTCGCCGGTGCGTGGATCGACGGCGATGAGCGCGGCCTGCGGACGCACGGCGCGTTTGCGCTTCGCGAGCGTCTCGTCCACCGCGGCGAGGCCCGTGCGCACGGCCTCCTGCGCGGCGCGCTGCAGGTTGATGTCGAGCGTCGTGTAGACCTCGAGCGTCGTGTCGCGGCCGACGAGGCCGGGCAGCGCGGCATCGAGTTCGTCGGCCACGTGATCGACGAAGTAGGGCGCCTCGAAATCGAGGGCGCGGGCAGCGGCCTGCAGGGGCTCGGCGCGCGCGGCGGTGAGGTCCGGCGCGGCCAGGTAGCCGGCATCGTGCATCGCCTGCAGCACGACGTCGCGCCGTTCCTTCGCCCGTGTCAGGCTGGCGAACGGCGAATGGTTGCCGGGCGACTGGATGACGCCGGCGATGAGCGCGCCTTCGGCGACCGTCAGGTTGCTCAGGTCCTTTGCGAAGTAGGTGCGGGCCGCGGCGGCCACGCCGTGCAGCGCGAACGAGCCACGGTGCCCAAGGTAGACCTCGTTCAGGTAGAGCTCGAGGATCTCTTCCTTGGTGGCGCGGGTTTCGAGCACCACGGCCATGCACTGCTCGAGCAGCTTGCGGCGGATCGAGCGGCGCCCCGACTGCGCCTCTTCGGCCATTTCTTCGGTGAGGAAGAAGTTGCGCGCGAGCTGCTGCGTGATGGTGCTCGCGCCCGACAGATACCCGCGCGTGCCGCGCAGGTTCGTCACGAGGGCGCCCACCATGCGAATCGGATCGACACCGGGATGCTGGTAGAAGCGGCGGTCCTCGATGGCCAGCACCGCCTGTTGCACGTGCGCGGGGATGGCCGCGAGCGGCACGCGGCGGCGGCGCTCGCGGGTGGGCGTGACGAGGCCGCTCAGGAGGGGCGGGTCGAGCGCGACCTCGGGGACGCGGGTGTCGCCGACGAGGACACGCGCGATCGTGGGCGATGCGGCACTGGCGGCGCGGGCCGCCTCGGGCGCCGCCCATTCGAGACGGACGGTGCGGCCGGCATGGCGTCCGCCGCGGGGCACGACGACGACGAGGTCGTCTGTCGCCGTGAACTCGCCACCGTCCTTCGGCGTCTCGCGCGCCGTGTAGCCGAGGTCGTTCAGGCGCTGCACGATGTCGTCGGGGCTCAGGGTAAGGCCGGGCCGCAGCGTGAGCGGACGTCCGTACACGCGCGGAATCGTGCGCACGCGTTCGCCCTGCAGCCGCGCCTCGACCAGCAGCGAAAACTGGCCGTAGTAGTAGCCGGCCATCCCGGCCACGGCGAAGATCGGTGTTGCGATCGCGGCGGCGAGGAAGCGCGTCCAGCGCCGGCGGGGAAGCCACCACCACATCGCGGACGACCGGCTCAGATCGTGAGCACCCAGTGATGGGCGTGATCGACGGGCAGCAGGTCCACGAGCCGATCTACCGCGGCCGGGCCGTAGCGGTTGAGCAGCCACACGGCGCCCACTTCACGCTCCTGCGGCTGGCCGTTCGGGAAGAGCTGGCCCTGGGTGCGGTGGAACTGGCGGCGCAGCGTTTCGTCCTTGCGCTTGGCGGCGTGAATCACCTTGCCGTGCAGCGCCTGCAGGTCGTGCTGCATCTTGCCGAGCGTGGACTTCGCGGCCCCTTCGAGCGTGCTGTCGACGAGGCTGGCGGCGCGCGTGACGGCCTCGAGCTTCTCGGCGATGGCCGCCGTGGCCTCGGCGAAGCTCTGGTCGATTTCGGGTGGCAGCTGCCGTTCGAGCAGCTGGTTGAGCGTGAGGTCGTCGCGGCGCTGGTAGCCGGCAAACGGCACGTCGATCTTGCCGAGCGTACGCAGCGTGGCGGAATCCACGACCGACGCCGACGCGCGCGGCATGATGAGCGGCATCGGCACGCCGAAGTGCGCGTAGACCCCTTTGAGCTGGCCGAGATAGGCGAGCTCGGCTGGTCCCCCCACATAACAGATGGTGGGGAAGATCGTGTCCTGCGTCAGCGGCCGCAGCAGCACGTTCGGGCTGAAGCGTTCCGGGTGGCTGGTGGCCAGCGCCACGAGTTCCGCGAGCGGCATCTCGCGTTCGCCGACGACGGCGGTGCCCTCGTGCCAGCGGATCGCCTCGCGGGCGCCGTTCATCAGGAAGAGTGGCGCCGAGTGTTCCACGGCGGCGACCTGCGCGTGGTAGCCGAGCTGCTCCAGCCGGCCGCCGGCTTCCGCCGCCAGCTGCGACGTGCGTCCCGGCGCCTCGAGGGCGCGGGCGAAGAGCGAGGCGGCGAGCGGCTTGGTCGCGGGATCGGCGGCGTCGTAGACGACGAGGCCGTAGCGGCCGAGCATGTGTTCGAGCACCCGACCGAACGCCGCCGACATCGTGCGGCCCGGCGCGTAGGCGCGGGCGAGCATCGCGAGCAGATCGTCGGTGAATTCGGTGGCCGGGAGCACCGCCTTGAGGGCCTCCACCGCAGCCTGACCCTGGCTCTCGACGACGAGGCGCGCAATCGACCGGTCGCCGGCGCCGTCGAGCGTGCCGAGCTGGACGGTGTGCGCCTGCTGCTCGTCGTCGAGCACCGTACAGCCGCGCACCTCCTCCCAGTCGTGATCTTCCGAGTCGATCCAGAACACCGGCACGGCGCGCACGCCGCGCTCGGCCGTGACCCTGCGCGCCAGCTTGATGGCCGTGATGGCCTTGTGCAGCGTGTAGAGCGGCCCGCCGAACAGGCCTGCCTGCTGGCCGGTGATGATGGCCACGGTGGACGGGTCGGCGAACGCCGCCGAGGCCTCGAGGGCTTCGGCGGGCGCCTCCCGGTCGCGCTGCTGCGCCGCGAGCAGCGCTGCCAGATGCGGCGTCGCGCGCGGCGGACCGGCATGCACACGCGCGATGACGTCCACCCACGCGGCGTCATCCTGGGGATTGCCGGGGTAGAAGAGGGCGAGTCCGTCGAAGGCGAACGCGTAATCCGCCGCGAGGCGGCGAATCCACGGCAGCTGACGGAGATCGATGGCGAGAGTGCCCGCCGAAGGCGCGGGAGCGGAAGGTGACGACACCGGACGGCTACTGTTGCAGACGGCTGCGCGGGGTGTCAACCAGTGATCCTGGGAGACGACGGAGGGGAGGCTGCGTGCTAACATACGGGTCGCCCCAATCGACCGCGTTCCGCGTCGAGGAGTTCACCCACTGACCGAGGACCGCCTCCAGTTCGACGGCCCCCGTGCGACCTACGGTCGCTTCCGCATCCTGCATCAGATCGGTGCCGGCAGCGTGGGCCCGGTATTTCGTGGCGAGGACGCCGAGACCCGCGAACCGGTCGTCATCAAGGTGATCCGCGTCGGACTGCCGCCGGAACGTGTGGCGGTCGTGGCCAGCGCGCTTGCGGCGCTCCGTGATCGGCTGCCGTCCCATCCGGCACTCGCGCCGCTCATCGACACCGGCGTCGTCGACGTCGAACCCTTCATCGTCAGTCCGGCCATCGATGGCGACTCGCTCGACGTGGCGCTGCGCGAGTTCGGACCGGCCAACATGGCCGATGCCCTGCCGCGTCTGCGCACGCTGGCGGATGCCATGGATGCTGCCGCGGCGGTCGGCGTTGCGCACGGCAGCCTGCACCTGCGCGACATCATGGTGTCGGTCGACGAAACCGTGCTCACCGGCATGGGCATCGCCGCGGTGCTCGAACGTGTGGGCGTGCGTCCGCCGGTGCGGCGGCCCTACTGCGCTCCGGAAGTGGCGCTCGGGCACGGCATCAGCCCGGCGGCCGACCAGTACGCGCTCGCGGCCATCGCGCACGAATGGCTGAGCGGCCGGCGGCTCGCCGGCAGCGGCGCGGCGGGGTTCCAGGTGCCGGCGGGGTCCGACGCTGGCGCCGAGGCGCTGCATGCGGTCTTCGCGCGTGCCATGAGCGACGCGCCCGAGAGCCGGTATCCCACGGCTACGGCGTTCGTCGAGGCGATTGCCGCCCTTGCCGGGCATGCCGCGCCACGTTCGAAAACCAACCGTCGGCCTGCTGTCGTCGAGGCGCCGCGCCTGTCGTTCGATGAGCCGGCGGAGGACGTCGAGACGGACGATGACGAGGTCGCCGCCGCCGACGTCGTGCCGCCGGCGGGCGCCGACGCCGCAGACCCGCTCGACACGCCGCTCATCCTCACGCCGTCAGCGGCGGCGATGGCCTGGGAGCCGGAGGTCGAGGTGCCCGAGGCTCCGCGTGCCTTCGCGACACTCGACGACGACGCGCCCGACGCGGCCGACGATGACGTCGTCGAGGCGGTGGCGCCTGTGGCCGAGCCGTCGTGGGACACCGCGAGCGCGGACGCGGAAGCGGCCACGCCCGCGCAGCGTGACGCGCCGGCGCGCGAATCGTCGGCGAGTCCGTGGATGGCGTGGGCGGCCGTCCTGTTCGTCGCGACCGTCGGGGCGCTCGCCGGGGGCTGGGCGCTCCTGCGGTGGGGCACGCCGTCGACCCCGGCGAGCACGAC
>JALHON010000147.1 GCA_022842985.1 Acidobacteriota bacterium
TGACGCGGCGCGCGTGACGGATTAGTTCGCCGGCGCGCTCGTCGCCGCGGCAGCGGCGCGGGCAGCCATCTGCTCCTGGGGCTTGCGCGTGAGGTGCGGCGTGATGCCGAGCAGCCGCTGGATGACCATCAGCTGACCGCGGTGATGCATCTCGTGCTCCTTGGCGCCGAGCAGCATCTCGAAGCGGCTCTTGCTCGGCGGCTGCAGGCCGGCCGGGAAGGTTACGAACTCGCCGAGCTGGGCGTCGGTGAGGGATTCGAGGAAGCGCGCGAACTCCTCACCGCGCGTGGTGAGCGCCGCGACGATGGCGTCCTTGGTCGTGAGCGACGACTGGATCTGCTGCGCTTCGCCCATGTAGGCGCCGAAGTCCTCCATCGACACCGCGGACTTCTTGTCCACGCCGTGCAGCTTGTAGTGGAAGTTCGTGCTGGCCGCGAGGTGGGCGAGCACCTGGGCCACGGTCATGCAGCCCTCGGCGGCCGCGAACCCGTACTGCGCCTCGGGAATGTCCTGCGCGACCTGAATCGTGTTCTGGCGCACCGTGCGGAACGCACTCGCCAGCTCCTTGCCTGAGTAGTAAGTCATCCCCCAATTGTAACGGCCCTGTCCAGTCCGCCACGTCCGGGACGTCCGGGGTCAGACCCCTTACGAAATCCGTATGGGGTCTGACCCCTCGGGCCTGGGGCCCGGAAGGTTTACGAGTTCGAGCCACGATGCCGCAGGCGGGAGGGGCATGGGACCGTCGACGATCAGCCGTGGTCTGGTCACCCGCTCTCGGAGGCTGGACCACGGCCAGCGTTCGGCACGATCGACGAGTCGCGCCCGCAGTGGATTCGCTTCCACGTAACGCAAAGCGCGGAAGTAGTGATCGTCTTGTTCGATCGGAAACGACCGAAACCGGCCCTGGTAGACATGGCCGAGGCCGATCGTGTTCGACAATCTTCGAATTCTTGCACTGTGCATCGAGGTCACGCGTTGCATGAATCGCGTCAGCTCCTCGGGCTGCGCGGGCCACGCTACGAAGTGCCAGTGATTTGGCATCAGTGCGTACGCGAGGATTCTGAGCGGG
This sequence comes from Acidobacteriota bacterium, assembly GCA_022842985.1. GTDB lineage: Bacteria > Acidobacteriota > Vicinamibacteria > Vicinamibacterales > UBA2999 > CADEFD01. The sequence continues at coordinate 1,070 of JALHON010000147.1, forward strand.
ATCTGCCTCAACGTTCGCTCGATCAGGTAGAGGAAAGCCTCGTAGTCCTGGGGTTCACCAAAGAGTGCACGGCGATCATTGCCGCGATTGACGACATGAAGAACGCTGTGGGGCGGGAATGCCCGGGCTGCGCGCGGCATGAGACCACGGGCAACGGAGCAAGGAACGATCCACGCGAAGGCAGGACCCTGCGAACAGGGCAGCGGGGTCAGACCCCTTACGAAACCGTAAGGGGTCTGCCCCCGAAAGATGGAGGCCCCGGCGCGCTACTCGGCGGTGCCGTAGTAGATGCCGTTGAACAGGAACTTGAACGTGCCGTGCGGCTGGGCGCGGAACGTGATCTCCGGGCCGAAGAGGAACACCTTGCCCTTGCCCACGGACGCCTCGACCGCGGCCGTGCCGCCTTCCAGATAGTGCTGGCCCCAGGCCCAGCCCGAACGCAGCGGCGCCTTGCCGTCGAACCACGCCACCGGACGCACGCCCTTGAGCGACGCATTCGGCGCCAGTTCCAGCACCGGGCTGTTCTCGAAGAACACGTCGACGTCGCTGCCGAAGCCGAACGCGAGCGGCGACGTGTTGTCCACTACGATGCGCAGGATCGACCCCGGCACGTAGTACTTGTCGCGCGGCAACGCGCGCTCGACGCCGGCCGGCGTGACCTCGACCAGATGGTCGCTGACCGGCAGACCCAGATGATGCCCGAGCACCGCCGAGCCGCCGAACGCCACGATGACCCCTCCCGCCTCCGCGAACTGCTTCAGCTGCGGCACGGTCTTCTCGATCGTGACCGATCCCAGATGCGCGCGGTACTGCTCGGGGATGTCGGCCGCCGCCGGCTGCCGTCCGAAGAAGCCACCGCCCCCACCGCCCGCGTTCTCCGGGATGCCGCCATCCGGGAAGAGCAGCACGTCATACTTCGCCTTCAGATTGCCGGCATCGAGCGTCTGCGGGAACACCACCTCGAAGTCGAACTCGAACTGCTCGAGCAGCCAGCGGACGTGCCCTGACGGCATCGAGCCCCCGTACTGATCCCACAGGCCGATGCGCGGCTTGCGCAGCTTCATCAGCGCACCCGCCGGACGGTCCGTCACACCCACCGCGCTCACGCCGAGCTCCGCCGCGGCCTTCTGCAGCACGGCCGCCGTGGACGCCTTCGCCGGCACGTAGATCGCGCCGGTGCCATCGGCGCTCTGCCAGCGGCGGTTGGCCACGAAGAACGCCTCCTCGCCGGCCTTCAGCAGCCGGTTCACCACGATGAACGCGTCGTTGTGCTTGTGCGCAATCGCATAGCCGGTCGTGCCCGCCGGCGCCGAGACCGTGCCGGGCGCGGGCTTCGCCAGATCGGTGAGTGCTTCGAACGGTCCGCTGACGTCGTTCAGATGACGGTCGAACACGACGCCCATCTGGAACGCGAGCGTCCAGCCGGCGTTGTCGTAGGGCGGAATCGGCGGACCGCCGGGGTACTGGAAGTCGTTCGGATGATCCTGCGGCTCGAACATGTCGAGCACGTGCGGACGGAACGCCTGCGCCGCCTTCACCACGTACGACCCGGCCGGATACTGTGCGCCGCCGGCGCTGAACGGCGCCGTCGCGCGATGCACCACCACGCCGGCTTTGATGAGCGCGTTCACGAACTTCGTGGCGGTGAGGAAGTCGCCCTTGTCGGCGGGCAGCACGTAGGCGCGCGCGTCGCGCCATTCCGGCTTGCGCAGCAACTGGAAGTACTTCGACGGCACCACCTGGGCGCGTCCGCCCGCCACCATGCGCGGATCACCGGACTCGATCTTCATGTCCTTGTTGATCTCGGCCTTCACCTCGGCGACACGGCGCGGGTAGTCGGTCCACGTGTCGGTCGAGCCGCGGCGGATGGCGTTCCGGCCCATCAGGTAGATGTTGTAGAGCAGCGTCTCGCGGTAGCGCTGCGCGAAGTCGAGCACGGCGTAGTTCGCCGTGAGCGAGTAGTCGACCGACTGGCGGAAGTGCCACGTCTGCGGCGCGATCGGCGCCGCGTAGTCGCCGCGCGGAATCAGGCGATCCGGGACGAAGCCGATCTGCTCGGGCGTCGGGTTGCCGATGCTCTCGGTGAGCAGGCCCACCTGGTTGTGGAAGTAGACCATCGTGCGCAGGCCGCCGTTCCACCACGTGGAGTAGTTCGAGCCCGAACGCGTCGTCACGCCCGGCTTGCCTTCGGCGTCGAAGCGCGCGTGCATCGCCGCGCCCACCTGGTCGAGCGTGTTCACGACGAGGGGGTCGTAGACGTAGTTGAACGGATCGCGGAACGGCGGCGAGAACATCACCGTGCCGGTCGGGCCCGTCTGATGGTGGTTGTAGACGATCTGCGGATACCACTCGCGGTAGAGCACGCGGTTGATGTTCGTGCTCTCGGGCTGGTTCATCGAGTAGAAGTCGCGGTTGTTGTCGTGGCCGACGTACTTCTGGTAGAGCCGCGGCAGCTGACCGGTGCTGCGCTCGGTGGGATTCGGCTTGCGCATGTACCAGTCCGAGACCAGCTCCATGCCGTCGGGATTGGCGTGCGCGGCGAGGATGATCGTGTCGCGCAGGATGCGCAGCGTCTCGTCGTCGGTCTTGCTCGCGAACTGCCAGATCGTCTCGATGAGCTGCTGCGCGCCGAGCACCTCGTTGGCGTGCAGGCCGCCGTCGATCCAGATGACCGCTTTGCCTTCCTTCGCGAGCGCGCGGGCGGTGTCGTCCGTGAGCCCCTCGGCCCTCGCCAGCTGACGCGCGATGTCGCGGTACCGATCGAGCTTCTTGAAGTTGTCCGGCGCCGAGATGATCGCCATGAGCTGGTCGCGGCCCTCGGCGGTCCTGCCGATCGACTGCACGACCATGCGATCCGATTCCTTGTCGAGCAGCCGCACGTACTCGGCGAACTTCGTGTAGTTCGGCAGCACGTAGTCAGCGCCGATCTGGTGGCCGAAGAATTTCTCGGGCGGCGTCACCTTCGGCGCGGCGATGCGCGCCGGCTGGGCGAAGAGTGTGACGGCGGCGGCCAGCGCCAGAGCGGCGACGCTGGATGCAAGAACGGAACGGCGGAGACGGCTGCGCATACGCTGGGACCTCGAAATCAGGCACCTAGTGTGGCAGAAACCGCCATCCATGCGTTTCCCGCAAGGTCACCACTCGTGCCGGAACTGCCATGGGGGCAGACCCCGGTCTGGGCGAAGCCCGAGATCCGGCGTGCCCTGTCCCGTCTGGCACGAAATCGGCGCAACTGCCGTGCCATTGGGGGCAGGGGCGTTACAACTGGCCCCGGCTCAGTACGGGCGCGGGGTGGTGGCGCCGTTGGGGGCGCGGAGGGCCGACAGCGCGTCCAGCAGCTCGGGCGCCTGGCCGGCCCACACGAACGCGAGCAGCCCCACGACCACACCGGCCGCGACGAGCCGCACCCGCGACACGCCGGCGAGCGGCACCGTGCCCAGGCTCGCCGCTACCGCGAACACCGGCACGAGCGGCAGGTGGAAGCGGCTCTCGCCGAAGCTTGCGACGTGCAGCGCGAACGTGGCGGTGACGAACGCCGCGAGCGCGACGTGCGTGGGTTCGAGGCGTCCGCGGGCGCGGGCGAGCCCGAGCCCTGCCGCCACGACGAGCAGCGGGAACGCCGCCATCAGCGCGACGCCCCAGAGCGTCACCGTGAGCGGCCCCCGCGCGCCGAAGTACCCCACGGAGTAGACCCACGCGTGCTCGCGGCCCTCGAGGCCCAGCAGCCAGCCGACTTTCGCGCCGGCAAGACGCAGCCACGCACCGGGATGCGCCGCCGCCCACGCCACGCCCGCCCGGAGCGCGCGCGCGTTCGCGTCGGCCTCGCTCGCGGCGCCCACGACGTGCCGCTGCCGGAGCGGCGCGTCGTCGGTCAGGTTGAGGCGGCCCGTCGCCGTGTCGTGGTTGCCGAGCAGCACGTTCATGCCGCTCGTGGCATCGAGCAGCGGACCGCCGGCCACGCGCGTGGTGAAGACGAGCCATGGCGCGAGCACGAGCACGCACGCCGCGGCGAACGCGACGAGGCGCGTCAGTGCCCCCTTCGTCGTGGCGGCGCCCGTCAGCCACAGACAGGCGGCGACGGCGACCGCCGCGACGCCGAGCGTCACGCCGACGGAGCGCGTCAGGATCGCAAGACCGGTGACGGCGCCGGCGGCCGCCGCGAACGGCAGCGCGCGGTGACGCACGAGCAGCAGCGCCAGCATCGCGAGCAGGGTGTACAGCCCTTCGGGCATGAGATACACGGACGACAACACGAGTCCGGGATAGATCGCCACGACGGCGCTCGCGATCCACGCGCGATCGCCCGCGCCCGTACGCTTCGCGAGCAGGCCCGTGACGACGGCCAGCGCGCCGCCCACGAGAGCGTGTGCGACGCGCGCCCCCCAGAACGAGACGCCGAACAGGCGATAGACCAGCGCGAGCAGCGCCGGATAGCCGGGACCGCGCAGCGCATCGGGAAAGAGGGTGCCCGTGGTGGCGAGATGGACGGCGCGTTCGTGGTACTGCGCCATGTCGGCGAAGACGCCGCTCCCGGCGCTGGCCCACGACACGGCCAGGCGCGCGGCCACGGCCACGAGCGCCCAGCCGGCGATCCGCGTCACGCCCGCGTCGCCCCCGGCCGCAGCGTGGCCACGCCCGCCGCCACGAGCGGCAGCACCGCGTAACAGGCCACGGCCACCCAGAGGTTCGCCTCGATGCCGAGTGTCATCGAGATCATGACCGCCGCAATCGACGCGACGACACCGGCCGCGCCATTCGCCCCCCACATCCACGCCAGCGCCGATTCGTCGCGCGACTGCACGAGCCTGGCGCCGTGCGGGAAGCAGAAGCCCATGAGCAGCGAGAGCGGCGCCACGATGGCGAGCACCGTGGCCACACGCGCCGTCGTGGACCACGCCACCGCGCTCGCGCAGATGCCGGCAATCGACACGGCCGTGGCCGCCAGGCCCGCTGCCAGCACCCACGTGAGGATGCCGAAGCGTTCGCCGCGCGCGCCGGCCGCGCGCTCCGACACGAAGCTGCCGAGGCCGGCAAAGAGGATCATCGAGAAGAGCACGACGACGAGCGCGTAGGTGGGATGGCCCAGCAGCACCGAAAAGCGCTGCAGGAAGGCCACCTGCGCGCACATGAACGCGGTGCCGATGAGCGTGAAGTAGGTGAGTCCGGCGGCGAGGCTGCCCGCCGGCAGCGCCGGCCGTCCGCGCACGACGAGCGGCAGTACGATGGCGCCGGCGACGAATACGAGCGACACCGCGAGAATCGCCACGAGCGTGCCGGTGGCGCGCAGGTTGCCGGCGATGACGCCGCCGTCGGTCGAGACCATGCCGGCGAGCCACGCGCGCGGCTTCAGCATGTTGAAGAAGAACGGCCGGGCGTCGGTGGGCGGCTGGTAGTCGAAGGTCGCATCCGACGCCGCGATCGCGAGCGTGTCGCTCGACGACGCCGCGAGAATCGCCGCGAGCCGCGCGTCCGCGGCCGGCACGCGCGACGAGGCGAGCACCGTGAAGCCGCGAGCCGCGCAGGCCGCATCGAGCGCGTCGAGGTCCGCGGACGAGAGTGGCGTGGGAGAGACCATCAGCGTGGCCACGTTGCCGCGGGCGACGAGCGCCAGATGCTGCTGCGGCGTCCGCGCGCCGCGATCGATGAGCGCGCCCACGGCGAGCGCGATGAGCCGGCTCGTCTCCGAGGCCTGCCCCTGCGAGAACCAGCGCGACACGCTGATGATTCCGGTGGGCGTGAGGCGGTCGAGGAAGATGTGCCACGCTTCGCGCGTGTAGAGGCCGTTCTCGCTGAGCGTGAAGGCGCCGGCGCCGGTCGCCGCCCACGTATCCACGAGCGACATCTGCAGCACATCGAACTGCTCGCGCGAGCGCGTGAGATAGGCGCGCCCTTCGTCGTGCACGAGCGTCACGCCGGGGTGATCGGCGATCTTCGTGAAGCGGCGCGAGTGTTCGGTGAGCAGCGCCACGACATTGCTGTTGATTTCAACCGCCGTGATCGCGGGACTGCGGCTCCAGATCGCGGCGAGGATGTCGCGGCCGCCGCCCACGCCCACGATGCCCACACGGCCGGCCTTGCGCAGCTGGTACGGCAGCGCCGTGACGTCGTACGACACCCAGTCGAGCGAGGCGGGATTGCCGTCCCACTCGGTCATCGGCGTGCCGGCTTCGCCATCCACCAGCACGAAGGCCTGGTTGTTCGTGAACTGCGCCGCGCCGTCACCGCCCCCCCAGTAGAACGCGGGGCCCGTTTCCGGCAGGAACGCCAGAATGTGCGCGTGGCTGTTCCACAGGCTCGTCAGCACCGGCTTGTTCCAGGCCAGGCGGTTCTTCGGATAGAGCACGCGCACGGCCTCGCTGCGCACGTTCACCCCCATCGCCACGAGCGCGACGACGAGCGTGAGCGGCACGGCGATGCCAGAGGAGAGTCCCGCCGCGCGGCGGAAGGCCAGTGCGCCCAGGGCGGCCACGGCGGTGGCGGCAAAGGCGGCGGCGCTCAGGTTCGTGGCGTCGAGCAGGGCCACGGCGGCGAGGCAGCCGATGGCCGCGCCGAGCAGGTCCGCGGCGTAGAGCCGGCCCACCGGCGCGTGCGTGCGCGTGAGCGCGAGCGTGGTGACGATGCCGCCGAGGGCGAAGGGGGTGGCGATGATGCCGAGCGAGAGCGCCAGCACCACCAGGTCCATCGACGTCCACTGCTGGCCGTCGGGCATCGGGATGACGAGCGACAGCAGGTGCGAGATCGGCAGCACCATCGCGAAGCGCGCAGCCCAGGTGGCGAGCTGGCGCGGGCCGTCGTCGATCGGGAAGCGGGCCGGCGAGACGAACACCGCCACGGCGCCGGCCGCCGCGCCGAGCATCGCCACCGAGATGGCGACGAACGAGAGGTGATACCAGGTGACGACCGAGAGCAGACGGCTGTCGACGATCTCGAGCAGCAGCGTCGCGAGCATCGTCAGGCCGAGGCCGGCGTAGAGCGGCGCGGACCGTGTCACGCGCGCGCGGACCCGGGAAGGCAGAATCGCATCGCGGACGATTGTAGCCCGCGAGGCGCCGTCTCAGGCGCGGGTGAGGCGCTCCACGAGGGTCGCGGTGGCCAGCAGCGCGGGTTCGCGGAAGGGCTGGCCCGCGAGCTGCAGGCCCACCGGCAGTCCGTGTGCGCCCGTGCCGCACGGCACCGACACGGCCGGCACCCGCGCGGCGTTGAACGCCCAGGTGTTCTGCAGGATCCGCATGCCGTCGATGGGGCCGGCAATCGGCGGCGCCACCATCGGCACGGTGGGCGTCAGGATCACGTCGACATCCTCGAGCGTCGCCTCGATCGACCGCTGCACCGCGTCGCGGGCCTCGCGCGCGGTGGCCACTGCCGCGGCCGTGGGACCGGGACCGTCGAACACCGCAGCGAAGTCCTCCGAGAACGCGTCCGGCCGGGCACGAAACGCGCGGCCGTAGGTGGCGCGGATCTCGCTCACGGCGATGGGCCCGAACATGTTGTCGTAGAGACGGCCGTTCTCAATGCCGATGGCCACGCCCTCCACGTGGGCGCCCGCCGCGCGCAGCCGCTCGATGGTCTCGTCCACGGCGCGCCGTACGCCCGGTTCGAGTCCGTCGAAGAAGTACTGGCGCACCACGCCCAGGCGTAGCCGGCGCGGACCGCGCGTCACCGCGGCGCGGTAGGCCTCGACGAACGCCTCGCCGGCCGGGCCGCGGCCGTCCACGGCCGGCACGATCGTGGCGAGCGTGAGCGCCGCGTCTTCCGCCGTGCGTGTGAGCAGGCCCACGTGATCGAACGAGGGACACGCGCCGAGCAGCCCGGCCGTGGGAAGCAGGTCGAACGTGGGCTTGAGGCCCACGCAGCCGCACAGCGCGGCGGGAATCCGCACACTGCCGCCGGTGTCACTGCCGGTGGCGACGAGCGCGAGGTGCGCGGCCACGGCCGCGGCCGACCCGCCGCTCGACCCGCCGGAGATGCGGGACACGTCGCGCGGATTGTGTGTCGTGCCGAAGAACGGATTGATGGTCGTGACACCGCCGCCGAGCTCGTGCGTGTTGGTCTTGCCGAGCATCACCGCGCCGGCCATCGTGCAGCGCGCCACCGTGTCGGCATCCGCCTCCGGCACGTCGTGTTCGTAGAGCCGCGACCCGCCGGCCGAGCGCACGCCGCGCGTCCGGAAGAGATCCTTGTGCGCCACCGGTACGCCCATGAGCGCGGTGCGCGCCGACGTGCCGCGTCCGCCCACGAGAAGGCGCCGCGTCTCGTCCACGGCGCGATCGCGCGACACGGTCACGAAGGCGCCGAGGGCGGGATTCTCTCGGTCGATGCGCGCGAGATAGGCCGCCGTGACCTCGAGCGGCGTCACGGAACCCGCGGCGTAGGCCTGCGCCAGATCCGCCATGCCGAGCGCCGTCAGATCGCCGGGGGCGCCGCCTGGCCGCTGCGCACCGGCCCGTGCGGGCGGCAGATGGTCGCCGAGCAGCGCCGAGACGCCCCCGAGGGCCGCCAGCCATTCGCGCCGCGTCATGGGTCCGCGATTGTAACGCCCCTGTCCCGTTTGGCACGGAATCGGCGCTGCTTCCGTGCCAAACGGGACAGGGCACTCCGGGGCGGCGCGCATCCATTGCATGTCTTTCCGCTATGATCGCGAGTGGTCCGTGCGCATCCGGGCCGGGAGGATTCCAATGGGGTGTAGAAGCGTTCGAATGGCCCTGCTCGCCGCGGGCCTGGTGTGGACGACGTCGGTGGCGCCGGCCGTGGCCCAGCACGACATGCCGATGGGTGGCTCGTCAGGCACGGTGAAGCCCGGTGCCATGCCGGAACTGCCGAAGTACGTCGCCGATCCGATTCCGATCTACACCGTGGGCCTCGGGCCCTTCACGAAGACCATCACGACCAGGAATCCCGAAGCGCAGGCCCTCTTCAACCAGGGCATGCAGATGATGTACTCGTTCGCCAAGCTCGACGCGGTGCGCTCGTTCCGCGCCGCCTGGCAGCGCGATGCCAGCTGCGCCATCTGCTACTGGGGCGAAGCGTGGGCCTGGGGCTCGTATCTGAACGGGCCGATCCTCGCCGAGCACTCGCCGTTCGCCTACGCCGCCGCGAAGAAGGCGCTCGCCCTCAAGGCGAATGCGAAGCTGCCGTGGGAAGTCGCGTTCATCGACGCCATCCAGTCGCGGTACGTCGAGAAGTTCGAACCGTCGAAGCGCATGGACCAGGAGCGCGCCTACGCCGCGGCGATGGAGAAGGTGGCCGCCGCCCTGCCCGACGACCTGGACGCGGTGACGCTCTACGGCGACGCCCTCTTCCTGCTCGAGCCTCGCCGCGGCACGCGCGACATCAACAGCCCGAACATCAAGCGCCTGCACGGCGTGCTCGAAAGTGTGCTCGCGCGCGACATCAAGCATCCCGGCGCCTGCCATCTCTACGTGCATGCCACCGAGTCCACCGTGGATCCGGGCAAGGCGTCCGCCTGCGCCGAGTTCCTCGGCGACGTCGTCCCTGGCGCGAGCCACATGAACCACATGCCCTCGCACACGTGGAACGAGATCGGCCGCTGGAACGACGGCGTGCGCGCCAACATCAAGGCCTGGCATTCCGACATGAAGGCGGGCATCGGCGAGGGCTTCGCGATCTACCCCGATCACAACCTGCACATGCTGCTCTTCGCCGCCTCGAACGACAGCCAGGGCGCGGTCGCCACGCAGGCCGGCAAGGACTACGCGAAGAGCACGGGCGACACGATGTACCAGGTGCTCACGCTCGTGCGTTTCGGCCGCTTCGATGAGATTCCCGCGGTGGACAAGCGTCCTGAGCGCGACGTGCCGGCCGGGATGTGGGACTTCGCGCAGGGCTACGCCAAGCTGCGCGCCGGCGACGTGGACTTCGCGCGTCTCTACCTGACGAAGGTGCAGAAGGCGGCCGCCACCTCGAAGCAGAACTTCCGCGGGCACGAAGCGTCGAAGCTGCTCGGCGTGGTGGGCAACATCCTCGACGGCGAGATCCTGCGCTACATCGGCGACAAGAAGGGCGCGCTCGCGAAGTTCGAGGAGGCCGTGAAGCATGACGACTCGATCGAATACGACGAGCCCGAGCCGCTGCCGTTCGACGCCCGTCACTGGCTCGGCGCGATGCAGCTCGAGATGGGCATGAACGCCGAGGCGGAAGCGACCTACCGCAAGGAGCTCGAGGAACACCCGCACAACGGCTGGTCGCTGCTCGGCCTGAAGCAGGCGCTCGACGCGCAGGGCAAGCCCAGCACGGATGTCGCGGCGCAGCTCGAAAAGGCCTGGGCGAGATCCGACACCTGGATTCGCGCCTCGCGCTTCTAGCGCGTCCGCGATCCTCGGAACGGCCGCACGCGGGCCCGGTGGAACGCCTCCGCCGGGCCCGTCGTGTGTACGGCGGCGGTCCGGCCCACGGCGCCGGGCAGCGGGTGGCGCGCGGGTCTACAATGCGCCGCATGACACCGATCGCCCGACGGGATCTGCTCACGCACTCGCTGGCGCTGGCCGGCCTGGCCACGACCGCGCGTTTCGCGCAGGCCGCGCAGACCGCACCCGTGCAACCCGCGTCCGCCGCCGCGCCGG
>JALHON010000148.1 GCA_022842985.1 Acidobacteriota bacterium
CCGCCGCCGCGCCATCGCGCGCTCGCGCGCCGCGGCCCGGGCGCGTGAAGCCCGCGAGCTCGCCACGCCCCGGTTCAAGGTCGACGAGACCGGCCGCGAAGTGCCGGCGCCCCGCGCCGCCGCCGCCATCATCTACGACCCGGAAACGAATGAAGTGCTCTTCGAGGAGCATGCCCTCGAACAGCGCTCGATTGCCAGCATCACCAAGGTGATGACGGCGCTCGTGTCGCTCGAGGCGATGACCGATCCGTCGGCCGTCGTGAAGGTGGAACGCGCCGACGTGACGCGTGCGTCCACCACGTATCTCCGCGCCGGTTACACCGTGACCGTCGACGAGCTGCTGCACCTGCTGCTCATCGGGTCCGACAACGCCGCCGCCCGCGTGCTGGCCCGCGTCTCGCCCTACGGCAGCGAGGGCTTCGTGGCCCGCATGAACGAGAAGGCGCGCGAGCTCGGCCTGCAGCAGACGCACTACGAGGATCCGTCGGGTCTGCTCTCGGGCAACGTCTCGACCGCCTACGAGATGGCGCGGCTCATCAGCTACGCCGTGGCCGACGAGCGCGTGGGCAGCGTGATGCGCAAGGCGGAGTTCGACTTCGTGCCCGGCAAGCGCAACGTGCACGTGAACAGCACCAACCGCTTCGTCCGCTCGGGCGAAATCGAAGTCATCGGCGGCAAGACGGGCTTCATCAGCAGCTCGGGGTATTGCCTCGCGACGCTCGTGCGCCTGCCGCAGACCGGCCGTCAGGTGGCGATGGTGGTGCTCGGCGCCCGCTCGAACGCGGCCCGCTTCGCCGAGACGCGCCACCTCTTCAACTGGCTGAACGGCAGCACGCTCGCCGCGGCCGGCCCCGACGGCGGCCAGCAGTAAGTCCGGCGGCGCGTCCGCGCCGGCCGTCACTACACGCCCTAGTCCGTTTCGAAGCCCTGCGCGGCGATGGCCTGATCGAGGGCCAGCGTGGCGACCGTGTCCACGGACATGAGCAGCGGGCGTCCGGCCTTCTTCACGTCGATCGCCTTCAGATAGCGCTTGCACGCGTCGCAGGCGGCCACCTGATACAGGCCGTCGTGCGCCGAGAACACGCGCTGGCGATCGCTCGACAGGCAGCGCGGGCAGGTGCGCGCGTCGAAGAGCCAGCGGCCGTGGCAGCGCCCGCAGACCAGCTGCCGCACGCCCGGCGCGGTCACGACCGCGAACCCGGGGCGGGCGCCGCACATCGGGCAGGTGCCGCGCGGCCAGGCGTCGGTCGACACGCGCTGCTGCACGACTTCAGCGGCGCGGGTCAGGAACGGCCGCACGGTGAGCCCGAGCACGTCGGCCAGACTCGTGTCGGTGGCCGGGCCGCCGCTGGCGCCCTCGTCGTACCACCGCTCGACGATGGCCGGCAGCCCCGGATCGCGTCCCACGTCGTGCAGTCGCGCCGCATCCGCGGCGTCGAGGATGTCGTGGCGCCGCAGGGTGTCCACCACCTGCCGGAGGCGCAGACGGAACTCCGGCCAGTCGATCCCGAGCTGGGCCCACTCGATGAGCCGCTCACCGCGGCCCAGCCGGGCCGCGAGATCCTCGTTCGAGACGTCGAGCCACGGCGTGCCGAGGCGCCGCTGCAGCCGTCGTTCGCCGTCGACGAGCTCGCGTTCGAGGGCGACGGCGGGGGCCAGTTCCGGCTGTTCGTCGGCGAGCGCCTTGAGCGCCGCCATTTCACGGGGTTCGGCGCGTTCGCGCGGCGCCTCGGCCCGATCGCGGGGTGGGAAGGACACGGTGTGCAGAGATTCTACACAACGCTCGCGCCGCCCCGTCGCCGTCACGGTATGGTTAGTCCATGGCCCGTCGTCGTCCCGTCGCTCCGCCCCCGCCGCCCGGGCCCCCGATCCGCACGCCCAGGTCCACCGCCCCGGCGCCGCTGCGCGTCATGATGATCGCGTCCGAAGTGGCGCCGTTCTCGAAGACGGGCGGCCTCGCCGACGTCGCCTCCGCCCTGCCGCGGGCCCTCGGGCGGGCCGGCCACGACGTGACCGTCGTGACGCCGCGCTACCGCGGCCTCGCCGCGGGACAGTGGCTGGCGGATGTCAGTGCCACGGTGGCCGGCACGACCTTCACGGCCAGTCTCTTCACCGAGCCGCTCGGCCCCGGCGCGCGCGTGCTCTTCGTGGACTGCCCGCCGCTCTTCGATCGCGCCGGCCTCTACAACGCCGGCGGACAGGACTTCGACGACAACCCGCTGCGGTTTGCGTTCCTGACCATCGCGGCGCTCGAATGGGCGGCGGCGGAGGCCTCGCCGGTGCAGGTCGTGCACGCGCACGACTGGCAGGCCGGGCTCGCCGGCGCCTATCTGTCGCAGCACTTCGCGCGGCACCCGGCGCTCGCGCGCGTGCCGACGGTGTTCACGATCCACAACCTCGCCTATCAGGGCATCGCCGATAAGTCGTGGCTGCCGCGCCTTGGCCTTGGCTGGGATCTCTTCACCGTGGACGGCCTCGAGTTCTGGGACCGCCTGAGCTTCCTGAAGGCCGGCGTGAACTTCTCGGATGCGGTGACCACCGTGAGTCCGACCTACGCCGAGGAAATCCAGCGGCCCGAGTACGGCGCGGGTTTCGACGGCGTGATGCGCCGCCGCGCCCCGGCGCTCACGGGCATCCTCAACGGCATCGACACGGATGTGTGGAATCCGGCGAGCGATCCGCTGCTGCCCGCGCCCTTCACCGCGAAGGCGCCGGCCGGGAAGGCGCTCGCCAAACGGGCGGTGCTCGAGGCGTTCGGGCTGCCGGTGACCGACGGCATGCTGGCGCGTCCGCTCGTCGGCATCGTCTCGCGGCTCGTAGACCAGAAGGGCTTCGATCTCGTGGCGCAGGTGGCCGACTCGCTCGTCGAGATGGGCCCGGCCTTCGTCGTGCTCGGAAGCGGCGATGGCCGCTACGAGCAGCTCTGGCGCACGCTGGCGGCGCGGCGCCCCGACACGGTGGGTGTGCACATCGGCTTCGACGAGCGGCTGGCGCACCTCGTCGAGGGCGGCGCCGACCTGTTCCTCATGCCGTCGCGCTACGAGCCGTGCGGCCTCAATCAGATGTACAGCCAGCGGTATGGCACCGTGCCGGTCGTGCGCGCTACCGGCGGCCTCGTAGACTCGGTCATCCCGTGGGATCCGGCCACGAAGAAGGGCACGGGGTTCCTGTTCGCCGACTACTCGGGCGACGCGATGCTCGGTGCCCTCGCCCGGGCGCTCGACGTCTTCGGGCGTCCGGCCGAATGGAAGCGCCTGCAGCAGAACGGCATGAAGGCGGACTTCTCCTGGGACCGCTCGGCGCGGGCCTATGTCAAGGTGTATAAAGGAGTGATCGCCGCTCGACGAACGCGACGCCCGAAGGCCCCCGTGGCCCGGACGTGAACCCGCCGACCCGGGGCTGGCATCGAACAGACGAGGGACACATGGCTTCGGACAAGATCAAGACGCTCGGTGACGGGGACTTCGACGCGGCGGTGAAGAACGGCGTGGTGCTGGTGGACTTCTGGGCTGAGTGGTGCGCGCCGTGCCGCCGTCTCGCCCCCACCGTCGATCAGCTGGCCGAAGACTACGCCGGCAAGGTGACCGTGGCGAAGATGAACATCGACGAGCACCCGGCCACGCCGAGCAAGTTCATGGTGCGCGGGATTCCGACGCTGCTGCTCTTCAAGGACGGCGACCTCAAGGAAACCGTGGTGGGTCTGGCGGCCAAGGACGACCTGGCCAAGATGATCGACAAGCACCTGTGAGCGCCCCCGTCAGCACGCACCGCGCCGTCGTCGTCATCGGCTCGGGACCAGCCGGGCTCACGGCCGCCCTCTACACCGGCCGCGCCAATCTCAATCCGCTCGTCATCGAGGGCATCGAAGCCGGCGGCCAGTTGATGCTGACCACGATGGTCGAGAACTGGCCGGGCTATCGTGACGGCATCCTCGGGCCGGATCTCATGACGGAACTGCGCGCGCAGGCCGCGCGCTTCGGCGCCGAGTTCCTGCAGGGCGACGTGGCGTCGGTCGACATGTCGTCGCGGCCCTTCAAGATCCAGGTGGGGAAGACGCTGTACACCGCCGATGCCCTCATCGTGGCCACGGGCGCCTCGGCCAAGTGGCTCGATCTCGGCGTCGACAAGCAGCTGTCCGGGCGCGGCGTCTCGACCTGTGCGACGTGCGACGGTTTCTTCTTCAAGGGGAAGCACGTGGCGGTCGTGGGTGGCGGCGACACCGCCATGGAAGAAGCGATCTATCTCTCGAAGCTCTGCTCGAAGGTCACGGTGATCCACCGCCGCGACACGCTGCGCGCCTCGAAGGTGATGCAGGACAAGGCACTGAACGACCCGAAGATCGAGTTCCTCTGGAACAAGGCCGTCACCGACATCAAGGACGTGACGAAGGGCGAAGTCACCGGCCTCGTGCTCACCGACACGGTCACCGGCGCGGTGAGCGAGCTGCCGATCGACGGCGTCTTCATCGGCATCGGCCACACGCCGAACACGAAGCTCTTCGAGGGCCAGCTCACGCTGAACGAGTCGGGCTACATCGAGACGCACCACGGCTCGAGAACGAACATCCCGGGTGTGTTCGCCGCCGGCGACGTCCAGGATCACGTCTACCGTCAGGCCGTCACGGCCGCCGGATCGGGCTGTATGGCCGCGATCGACGCCGAGCGGTTCCTGAGCGGCGTGGGGCACTGAAGAGCAGGGAACAGGGAACAGAGAACAGGGAACAGGGAACAGGGCGCGGCTGCCGGCTGCGCCGGTTTCTTTCGTACGCTTCCTTGCTCTCCGTTCCCTAGTCCCTAGTCCCTAGTCCCTAGTCCCTGTCCTAGTCTATCCACCCTCCGCCGAGGACCTCGTCGCCGTCGTAGAACACGGCGGCCTGTCCGGGCGAGATGGCGATCTGCGGCGCGTCGAACACGACCTCGGCGCGGATCTCGTCGAGGGCGCGCACGCGGGCCGTGGCGGCCTGGTGACGATGGCGGATCTGCACTTCGGCGCGGATCCAATCGGCGGGCGGCCGGCCCGAGATCCAGTTCACCTGGGACGCGGTGAGTGTGTCGCGTGCGAGCGCCTCCTTCGGCCCCACCGTCACTGCCTGCGTCTCGGCGTCGATTGCCACGACGTACAGCGGCACACCGGCCGACAGGCCGAGGCCCTTGCGCTGGCCGACCGTGAAGCGATGCACGCCGCCGTGCGCGCCGAGGGTCTGGCCCTCGGTATTCACGATCGCGCCGGTGGTCGCGAGCGAGGGCTGCTCGCGTTCGAGGAAGCGCGCGTAGTCGCCGTCGGGGACGAAGCAGATCTCCTGGCTGTCGGGTTTGTCGGCCACGCCGAGCAGGCCGAGCCGCGCGGCCTCGCGCCGCACGTCGTCCTTCGACAGGTGTCCGACGGGGAACGACGCCATCGTCAGCTGGTCCTGTGTGAGCGAGAAGAGGAAGTAGCTCTGGTCCTTGCCGCGGTCGGCGCCGCGCAGGAGACGCAGGCGTCCGTCATCGCCGCGCGTGAGGCGCGCGTAGTGACCGGTGGCCAGCGCGCCGGCGCCATACCCTTCGGCGCGTGCCAGCAGTTCCTTGAACTTCACCTCGCTGTTGCAGTGCGCGCACGGAATCGGCGTGCGGCCGGCCGCGTACTCTTCGAGGAAGTTCGCCTGGACGTGCCGGTGGAACTGCGACTCGAAGTTGACGATGTAGTGGGGGAACCCGAGGTGCGAGGCCACCCGCCGCGCGTCGTGCAGATCGTCGATCGTGCAGCAGCTGCCGAAGCCGTGGCTCGCGTCGTACAGCTGCATCGACACGCCGATCACCTCGTGACCCGCCTCGTGCAGCAGGCCGGCCGCGACCGACGAATCCACGCCGCCCGACATCGCTACGACGATTCGCATGTGCTGTGCTTCAATCTTAGTCCGAGCCCCGAGCCCCGAGCCCCGAGCCCCGAGCCCCGAGCCCCGAGCCCCGAGCCCCGAGCCCCGCTAGGCCCGAGCGGCCAGCCCGCGAAGTTTCGTCACGAGGGCTGGCAGCACCGACACCACGTGATCGATCTCCGCCTCGGTGTTCGACGCCCCCAGGCTGAAGCGCAGCGAGTTGAGCGTGCGCGCGTGCGGGAAGCCCATCGCCTTGAGCACGTGCGAGGGCTCGAGCGTGCCCGACGAGCAGGCAGAGCCCGACGACACCGCGATGCCTTCGAGATCGAGCGCGATGAGGAGCGATTCCGACTCGACGCGGTCGACGCTGATGTTCGTGGTGTTCGGCACACGTGGGCCGCTGCCATTCACGGCGGTGTTCGGCACACGCGCCAGAATGCCCTGCTCGAGACGATCACGCAGCGCGGCGACGCGCGGCGCATTCGCCGCCATCGACTGCCGCGCGTAGTCGGCGGCGGCGCCCATGGCGGCCAGGGCGGGCACGTTCTCGGTGCCGGCACGGCGGCCGCGTTCCTGGCGGCCGCCGGTCATGAACGGCCCGAGGCGCACACCGCGGCGGATCCACAGCGCGCCGGCGCCCTTGGCGCCGCCGAACTTGTGCGCCGAGATCGACAGCAGGTCGATGCCGAGCGCGGCGACGTCGAGCGGCAGCTTGCCGGCCGTCTGAACGGCGTCGGTGTGGAAGAGGGCGCCGCGGCCCCGGGCGAGCGCGGCGAGGGCGGCAATCGGCTGCAGCGTGCCGATCTCGTTGTTCGCGTGCATCACCGACACGAGCGCGGTGTCGTCGGTCAGCGCCGCCGCGAGCGCATCGGGTTCGACCACGCCGCTCTCGCCGACGGGGAGGTGCGTGACGCGGATGCCGCGGCGGGCGAGGGCCTTCGCCGTCTGCAGCACGGCCTCGTG
Source organism: Acidobacteriota bacterium (assembly GCA_022842985.1). Classification (GTDB taxonomy): domain Bacteria; phylum Acidobacteriota; class Vicinamibacteria; order Vicinamibacterales; family UBA2999; genus CADEFD01. The sequence goes on from JALHON010000148.1 coordinate 6,818, forward strand.
TTCGATGCTCGAGATGATGAGGTGGCGCCGCCCGGTGGGCTCGAGCGCCTCCATGGCGCCGCGCACGGCCGCGTTGTCGCCCTCGGTGCCGCCGGCCGTGAAGACGACCTCGGACGGCTCGGCGCCGAGGAGCGCCGCCACCGAGGCCCGGGCGCCGTCGAGCACGGCCTTGGCCTGCTGTCCGAAGTGGTGGACGCTCGACGCATTGCCCCACACATCGGCCGCCACCCTACAGAAGCGATCGAGAGCGGGCGATACAAGGGGCGTCGTGGCGTTGTGATCAAGGTAGATGCGCGGCACGACCCCATGATCGTAGCAAACGCCCTAACCCTCAGCAACAAAAGGACTAGACACCTATTTCGCGCGATGCCTATACTGGCAGGGCTTCGGTCCGGAGCCCATCTCCCAGGTGAATCACGGCGAGCGGCGCGGGCGTAGGTGTGCCCGTATTTCGGGGAGGTTTCAGCAATGTGGAAGCGTGACGAGTCGCCCAAGCCGGCAACACCGGCTCCGGCACCCGCGCCAGCAGCGACGCCGGCGCACACACCTGCCGTCCCCAGTGGCGGCGATATTCGCCCGCAGACTGCGAGGGACAACGTGAACATCGGCAAGTCGGTTTACATCAAGGGAGAGCTGAGCGGCAGCGAAGACCTCACGATCGAGGGCAACGTCGAGGGGCGCATCGAGCTGAAGGACAACACGCTCACGATCGGGCCGAACGGCAAGATCCGCGCGGAAGTGTTCGCCAAGCAGGTGATCGTGCTCGGTGAAGTGACCGGCAACGTGACGGCCTCCGAGAAGGTGGACATCCGCGACAACGGCTCGGTCGACGGCGACGTCACCTCGCCGCGCGTCGCCATCGCCGAAGGCGCGCACTTCCGCGGCGCCATCGACATGCAGCGCGCCGGCCAGGGGACCAAGCCCAAGGCCGCCGCGGCTCCCGCGGCTCCGGCCGCGGCCGCACCCCCCGCGCCCGCCAAGGCCGGCGCCTAGATTCGCTCCCTGACGCGAGGCCGGTGTCCCCCCGGCCTCGCCGAGGAGTTGTGCTGTGGCTGGCGGACTGAACGATCTCTTCTCGCGACTGGGCGGGCGGCGTGGCGACGCCCCCGGGGATACCCCTGCGCCCGCGGCGACGGCCGATCCCGAACTCGTCTATCCCACCAAGGCGCTGCCGAAGTTCCTGGCGAACATGGCGGCCAAGCCCTCGCCGGCGCTGCTGGATCTCGGCCCCGTCGTCGGCAGCAACGTGTCGTTCTTCGGCGAAGAGCTCGGCTGCCGCATCCGCGTCGAAGACGTGATGGCCGACATCGAACGGTTCACCGCGGCCGGCACGCTCGACCAGCTGCCGGAGTTCTTCCGCACGCGCTTCAAGAGCGAACCGGGCACCATCGACGGCATCCTGTGCTGGGACGTGTTCGACTATCTCGAAAAAGGCGCCGCGGCCTCGCTCGCCACCGCGCTCACGCGTCTGCTCGGCGCCGAGGGCTCGCTGCTCGGGTTCTTCAGCACGGCGACCGACCCGGGGCGCGCGCACTACACGAAGTACATCGTGGTCGATCAGGGCAACCTGCGCTACCGCACCTACGCCGGCACCCGCGTGCGTCAGCGCAGCCTGCAGAATCGCGACATCATCAAGCTCTTCGAGAGCCTGCGCGTGTCGGATTCGTTCCTGATGAAGACCAACATCCGCGAGATCATCTTCCGCAAGCCGGCGTACCTCGCCGGGCTGTGACCGGCGCCCGCCGGCTGGAGGCTGTCCCGTGTCGCGTCCCGTCGTCGCGCTCCTGACCGACTTCGGCACGCGTGATCCGTACGTGGCGGCGATGAAGGGCGTCGTGCTCTCGATCTGCCCGGACGCCACGCTGGTGGACCTCACGCACGACATCCCGCCGCACGACGTCCGCGCCGGCGCGCGCACGCTCGCCGGCTGCTACGCGCACTATCCGGCCGGTACGATCTTCGTGGCGGTGGTCGATCCGGGCGTCGGCTCGGCGCGCCGCGGCGTGGCCGTCGACGTGGGCGACTACCGGCTCGTCGGGCCCGACAACGGCGTGCTCGGGGCGGTGTGCGACGAGCGGCCGCCGAAGAAGATCGTCGAGCTCACGGACCGCCGGTTCCAGCGTCCCACGGTGAGCCGCACCTTCGAGGGGCGCGACCGGTTCGCCCCGGCGGCGGCATGGCTGGCGAAGGGCACGGCGGTGACCGCGCTCGGCCGCGCCGTGCCCGACCTCACGCGGCTTGCCTGGCCGGTGCCCGCGGTGACCGGCGACGGGATCGCAGGGGAGGTGGCATCGGTGGACCGCTTCGGCAACCTCATCTCGAACATCGCCCGTCCGGCCATCGACGCGCTGCTGCGTGACGGGGCGGTCGAGATCCGGCTCGGCGACCACGAGGTCCCGCGGCTCGTTGCCACCTATGCCGAGGCCGCGGCCGGTGAGGTCTGCGCGCTCTTCGGCAGCACCGATCACCTGGAGATTGCCGTGAACGGCGCGAGTGCGGCCGGGCACTTCGCGGCAGCGGCGGGCACGCCCGTCACCGTGCGTCGGCGCGCGGGCGTATGATACGATTGCCGGTCGCCCGCTAAGTCTTTGTTCCGCACGGGGTTGGCCCGCGCCGATAGCAAGCGTCCGACACCGGGTCAATCCCATGGAATCAGATCTCTCCCTCGAATTCCTCCGCGTGGTCGAGCAAGCCGCGATTGCCTGCGCCCACACCATGGGCCAGGGCGACCGGCACGGGTCGGATCAGGCGGCCGTCGAGGCGATGCGGCGCGAACTCGACACCGTGCCCATCGACGGCACGATCGTCATCGGCGAAGGCGAACGCGACGAAGCGCCGATGCTCTTCATCGGCGAGAAGGTGGGCTTGGCCGGGAAGGCCAACGGCGACCGCCGCTCCTACGACAAGGTCGACATCGCCGTCGACCCGCTCGAAGGCACCAACCTCTGCGCGACCGGCGCCGCCAACGCCATCGCCGTGCTCGCGGCGTCGGACGAAGGCGGCCTGCTGCACGCGCCCGACCTCTACATGGAGAAGCTCGTCGTCGGGCCGAGCTCGAAGCACCTGGTCGATCTCGACGCGCCGGTGCGCGAGAACCTGCGCGCCATCGCCCGCGCGCTCAGCCGCCAGATCGACGAACTCACCGTGGTCGTGCTCGACCGGCCGCGTCACGAGAAGCTGATTCACGACATCCGCGAAACCGGCGCCCGCATCCGCCTCATCGGCGACGGCGACCTCTCGGCCGGCATCGCCGCCGCGGTCTCGGGCAGCGGCGTCCACGCGGTGATGGGTACGGGCGGCGCGCCCGAAGGTGTGCTCACGGCAGCCGCCATGCGCTGCCTGAACGGCGAGATCTTCGCGCGCCTCGTCATCGCCAAACCCGAGGACGAAGATCGCTGCAAGGCGATGGGGATCACCGACACGAAGCGCATCTACAAGTCCGAGGATCTCGCGCGCGGCAAACACATCATCTTCGCCGCCACCGGCGTGACCGACGGCAGCCTGCTCAAGGGCGTGCGCTTCTTCGGCGACGGCATCCGCATGAGTTCGATCGTGATGCAGAACAACCCGCATCGCATCCGTTTCATCGACAGCATTCAGGTCTACGCCGGTCCGTCGGTCAAGATCCGCTTCTAGCCGCCGCCGGTGACTGCGACGCCCGACACCGTCGCGGCCGGGGCCTTCAACCCCCGGCGGAACGTGCTCGCCGCCGCCGCGGCCAACGGGATCGGCTTTGCGGGCTTCACGCTCGTGATGCCGTTCCTGCCGCTCTACATCCGCGAACTCGGCGTGCAGGATGTCGCCGACATCGCGCTCTGGACGGGCCTCACGCTCGGCGCCACGCCGGCAGTGACCGCCATCAGCGCGCCGCTCTGGGGCCGCGTGGGCGATCGGTATGGCAGCAAGCTGCTGGTCATCCGCTCGCTCGGCGCGTTCGTCGTCACGAAGGCGGCGATGGGCCTCGTCACCGCGCCCTGGCAGCTCTTCGCGCTGCGCGCGCTGCTCGGCGTGTTTGCCGGCTACGGTGCGCTCACCGTGTCGATGGCCGCCGAATCGGTGCCGCGCGACCGCATGGCCGCGGCCATCGGCACCGTGCAGGTGGCGCAGCGGCTCGGGCCGGCCATCGGCCCGATCGTCGGCGGCGTGATTGCCCCGATCGTCGGGCTGCGGGCGACCTTCTTCGTGGCCGCCGCGATCTACCTCGTCGCCGTGCTCCTCATCGCCGTGGTGTATCGCGAGCCGCGCACGCGGCAGGCGCGCGCCGCCTCGCGCGGCCTGCGCGAGGTGTTCCGCGAGCTCTCGGCCACGCCGGGCTTCTGGATGGTGTTCGCGGTCATCCTCGGCCTGCAGCTCGTCGACCGCAGCTTCGGCCCGATCCTGCCGCTCTATGTCGAGCGCCTCGTGCCCGCCGCGCAGGTGCCGTTCGTCTCCGGCGTGCTGTTTTCCGTGGCGGCGTTCTTCGCCGCGCTCGGGCACCGCGTCGCCTCGCCGCTGCTTGCGCGGTACACGCCGCGCGTGCTCATCACGGGCGCCTCACTCGCGACCGCGGCCGGTCTGCTGCTCCTCATCCTCGTGCCGTCGGTGACGGCGTTCGCCGTGGCGCTCGCCATGGCCGGCGCGGCCATCGGCGTCGGCATGACGGCGGCGTTCACGTCCGGGGGCGCGCTGCTGCAGGCCGACGCGCACGCCACCGGCTTCGGCCTGATGATGACGGCCTCGCTCATCGGCCTCGCGGCGAGTCCGATCGTGGCCGGCTTCATCAGCGGGCCGGAACTGGCCGCGGTGTTCGCGGCCGACGTCGCGCTGCTCGTCGTGCTGGCGG
>JALHON010000149.1 GCA_022842985.1 Acidobacteriota bacterium
CGGCCAGGAGGAATTCGGCCCGTACGAGCCGGTACCGAACTGGCCGCAGCCGCTGCCCGACGGCCCCGACGGCGTGACGCACGAGGGCTGGACGTGGGGGTCGGCAGCGGCCGTGTTCGCCGAGAGCCCCGACCGCGTCTGGGTCGCGCAGCGCGGCGAACTGCCGCTGCCGCCCGGCGTCGCGGCGTGGACCCCGTACGCGCTGCTGACGCCGTCGCGAGGTCACGCCACTGGCAACGACGACGGCCTCGGCCCCACCTGCGAGCCGGTCGCGCGTCGTGGCTGGCAGCGCCGCTATCACCACGTGATCGTCGTCGTCGATCGCGACGGGAAGATGGTGCAGGCGTGGCCGCAGCATGACGCGCTCTTCGCCGCGCCGTGCGGCCGCGGCCCGCACAAGATCAAGATGAGCCCCTACGACCCGCAGAAACACGTCTGGGTGTTCGACGATCAGCTTCACGTCATCTACAAGTTCACCTACGATGGCCGGCTGGTGCTCACGCTCGGCACCAGGGGGCAGCGCGGGCGCGACGGCGGGAGGCTGTTCGACCGCCCGACCGACATCGCGTGGCTGCCCGACGGCACGTTCTTCGTGACCGACGGCTACGGCGGCACGCGGGTGGCGAAGTTCGACGCGGCCGGTGCGTTCCTGATGGACTGGGGAAGCGCGCCCCGGGATCCGAGCAATCCCGGCCCGAACGAGTGGAACACCGTGCACAGCATCGCCATCAGCGCCGATCGGCGGCTGTTCGTCGTCGACCGCGGCCACCGGCGAATTCAGGTGTTCGACGAATACGGCAAGTTCCTCGACATGTGGAGCACCGGCCGGCACTCGTCGCCCTCCGCCCACTTCATCTCCACGGACCAGTTCCTGTGGCTGGCTGATGGCGGCACGATGCGGATGCTGAAGTACGACCTGAACGGCCGGTTCCTGTACGGGTGGGGCGGGCCCGGCGGCCAGCCGGGGCAATTCAACGGGCCACATTCGCTCTCCGTGGACCAGGAAGGGAATCTCTACGTGGCCGAGGTCTCCGGCGGGCGCGTGCAGAAGTTCCGCCCGCGTCCCGGCGCCGATCCGGCGAAGATGATGGGCCAGGAACCGCGGTACCGCGGCGGCGCGCTGCACGGAGAGTGAGCAGGCGCCTTGACTCCGCCGCGGCGGAGACGTAAGGTCCGCCACACCGGCCACAACTCATGCGCCTTGCCCGTCGCGACTGGCGTCCACCACCGCTGGTCCTCGCGATCGTGACCACGATCGGCGCGGCCGCGGTGGTGCTGTATCTGCAGCAGCGCGCGATGATCGCGCTCGAGTCGCAGAATGCGGTCATCGTGCGTCAGCTCGCCGAGCAGACCGCCACCGACATCGCCGTCGAACTCCGCCGCACGCTCGACGGCCCGATCTTCGACACGCTGGCCGCGGTGAATCACCCCGACCTGCGATTGGGCCGCCTCGATCTCGTCGCCCGGCACTTCGCCCGCGGTCTCGAGGCCTACCCGCACGTGGACCGGTTCCTGGCCTGGAACGCCAGCACCACGCCGGGCGCCGCCGGCGACCCGGATGTGCTCTTCTACGGCCGCAGCGGCGAGTTCGGTCGCGACCCTGACCTCGGCGAGGCGGTGCTGGCACTGGCCCGGCAACACGCCGGCACCCAGCAGATCTACGTGGCCGCCGACGGCATCGGCAGCGAGCCGCGCCAGGTGTTCCTGCGCCTGTTCTGGACCGACGCGCGACGCCGGGACTTCTTCGCGGTGCTCGGCTTCGTCATCGAACCGGCCAGCATGCGCGAGCGCCTCTTTGCCGGCGCCCGCGGCCGGGTCTTCGACGCGCTGCTGCTGCGTCGCGGCGGCGACGTGCCGCTGCAGCTGCGGATCACCGACGACGCCGGCGACGTCGTCTACGGCACCCTGCCGCGGGAGACGGACGGCGCGCGCCTGGGATTCCCGATGTTGTTCTATCCGGCCGACGACATCCGGTCGCGGCTGGCGGCCGGCGTGGCGCCGCGTCCGTGGACGATCGACGTCGGCGCGCCGCCGTTCGCCCGCGCGTTCGGCGTGGGCGGCCAGCGCTACTGGCCGACGGCGTTGTCGGCGCTCCTGATGCTGGCGGCGCTCGGGCTGACCGTGCAGGCCCATCGCCGCTCGACAGAACTGGCCCGCATGCAGACCGACTTCGTGACCCACGTCTCGCATCAGCTCAAGACGCCGTTGTCGCTCCTGAGCACGGCCACCGAGACGCTGCAGATGGACCGCATCCGGTCGCCGGAGAAGTTGTCGGAGTACCTCGATACGATCCGCGCCGAGGCCTCGCGCCTGTCGGCCCTCGTGCAGCGGGTGCTCGAGTTCTCGCGCGTGCAGCAGCCACGCACCTACGAGTTCGAGCAGGTGGATCTGGGCGCCCTCGTGCGCGAAACCGTCGCGGCCTTCGCGCACGGGCTCAATCAGCCAGCCCGCTTCGACGTCGCGCTGCAGGGGCCGGGGCCGTACGTCCAGGCCGACCCGGCGGCGCTCGAACAGGTGGTGGCCAACCTGCTCGACAACGCCGTCAAGTATTCGCGCGCCGACCGGCCGATCACGGTGCGTGTCCGCGCCGAGCGCCTCACCGCGGTCATCGAGGTCACCGACCGGGGCGTCGGGATCGCCCCGGCCGAGCAGGCCCGGATCTTCGAGCGGTTCTACCGGGTGCCGGGCGCCGGACACCGGCAGGGTTTCGGCCTCGGCCTGCCGATCGTTCGCGAGCTCGTGCACGGCCAGGGCGGGCGGGTCGACGTCTCGAGCACCCCGGGCGAAGGCAGTACGTTCCGCGTCACGCTGCGCTGCATCACCGGCCCGGTTGTCCCTGGCAGCGCCCCGCTCAGCCAGCCGGAGGCCGCATCATGAACACCGAACCGCTTCGCGCCGACGACGCCCGCCACGTGCTCGTGCTCGAAGACGAGCCGCAGATGCGGTCGATGCTGACCGACAACCTCGAGTTCGAGGGCTACCGCGTCACCGCCGTGGCCACCGGCGAGGAGGCGCTGCAGGCGGTGACCGCGCGTCACTTCGCGCTGCTGCTCGTGGACGTGATGCTGCCCGGCATCAGCGGCTTCGATGTGTGCCAGCAGCTGCGCGCTCGCGGCATGCATGTGCCGATCGTGGTGCTGACCGCGCGCACCCACGAGCAGGACCGCATCCGCGGGCTCGATCTCGGCGCCGACGACTACGTCAGCAAGCCATTCAGCGTGCGCGAGTTGCTGGCGCGCGTGCGGGCACTCGTGCGCCGTGACGACTGGCACGCCCCGGGCAGCGGCGAGTTCACGGTCGGCGATGTCGTCGTGAAGCCGCGGCAGCGCCTGGTGCTGCGCAAGGGCCGGCGCGTGGCGCTCTCGTCACGCGAATTCGAGTTGCTCCGCTACCTGTTCGCCCATCGCAATGAGGTCGTCAGCCGGGAACAGCTGCTGCGCGATGTCTGGGGCTACAGCCACCTGTCGGTCACGCGCACGGTCGACAACTACGTCGCCAAGCTCCGCACGCACATCGAACCGCGGCCGCACGAGCCGCGCTATCTCATCACCGTGCACGGCAGTGGCTATCAGCTCCTGGCCTAGAACGCCCCGGCGGGCCTACACGGCGGCGCCGGCGAACTGGCTCTGGTAGAGCGCCGCGTAGCGGCCGCCGGCGGCGAGGAGCGCGTCGTGCGTGCCCTTCTCCACGATCCGGCCGTGCTCCATCATCAGGATCACATCCGCCTTGCGGATGGTGGAGAGGCGGTGCGCGATGACGAAGGTGGTGCGGCCGCGCATGAGCTGCGCCATCGCGTCCTGGATGAGCACCTCGGTGCGCGTGTCGACGCTGCTCGTCGCTTCGTCGAGGATGAGGATGGCCGGGTCGGCCAGCACGGCGCGGGCGATCGTGAGCAGCTGCTTCTGCCCCTGCGAGAGATTGGTCGCCTCTTCGTTGATGAGCGTCTGGTAGTTCTCGGGCAGCGTGCGGATGAAGTGATCGGCCTGCGCCGCCTTCGCCGCCTGCACGACCGCGTGGTCGTTCGCATCCTCGCGGCCGTAGGCGATGTTGTCGCGGATGGTGCCGGAAAACAGCCAGGCGTCCTGCAGCACCATGCCGAACAGCCGCCGCAGGCGCCCGCGCTCGAGGTCGCGGATGTCCACGCCGTCGACGCGGATGGCGCCGGCGTTCACGTCGTAGAAGCGCATCAGCAGGTTCACGAGCGTGGTCTTGCCGGCGCCGGTCGGGCCGACGATCGCCACCATCTGTCCGGGCGCGACGGTGAGCGTCATGTCGTCGATGAGCGGCGTCTCGGGCGTGTAGCTGAAGGCGACGTGTTCGAAGCGCACGTCGCCGCGCGGCGCGGCGAGCACGGTGGCGCCGGGCGCGTCGGCCGGTTCTTCGGGTTCGTCGAGCAGCTCGAAGACCCGTTCGGCCGAGGCCACCGTGAGCTGGATGGTGTTGGCGATGCTGCTCAGCTGCGAGATCGGCATCGAGAACTGCCGGCTGTACTGGATGAAGGCCTGCACGTCGCCGATGCTGATGGCGCGCCGGGTCACGAGCAGGCCGCCGATGACGGCCACGGCCACGTAGCCCAGGTTGCCGATGAACATCATCACCGGGTACATGATGCCGGTCACGAACTGGGCCCGCCACGCGCCGTCGTAGTACGTGTGGTTGAGGGTGGCGAAGCGCTGGATGGCGCGCGCCTCGTGGCCGAAGGCCGTGACTAGGGCGTGGCCGGCGTACATCTCGGCCACGTGGCCGTTCAGTTCGCCGAGTGCCTGCTGCTGCCGCACGAAGAATCCCTGTGACCGTTTGGCGATGCGCGAGACGACCACCACGCTCAGTGGCAGGGTGAGCACGACCACGATCGTGAGGATCCAGCTGATCGTGAGCATCATGATGATGATGCCGACGACCGTGAGTAGCGACGTCAGCAGCTGCGTGAGGTTCTGCTGCAGCGTGCTGCTGATGTTGTCGAGGTCGTTCACGGCGCGGCTCAGGATCTCGCCGTGGGTCTTCGAGTCGAAGTAGCGCAGCGGCAGGCGGCTGAACTTGGCTTCAACCGCCTGGCGCAGCGCGTAGACGGTGCGCTGGGCCACGCCCGACATCAGGTACTGCTGCACGTACTGGAAAACCGCGCTCACGACGTACAGCACGAGCAGCGTGCCGAGCGTGCCGCTCACCGCCGCGAAGTCGATGCCGGCGCCGCCGAGGCGGCGGCCCAGGTAGCCTTCGAAGATCGTGGTGGTCACGGCGCCCATGAGCTTCGGGCCGATGACGCTGAAGAGGGTGGAGATGACACCGGCGGCGAGCACGACGATGAGCGTCGCGCGGTGCGGCGCGAGGTAGCGCGCCAGCCGCCGCAGCGTGCCCTTGAAGTCGCGGGCCTTCTGCGTGGGCACGCCGAAGCCGGCCATCGGACCGCGCCCGAAGGGGCTGGCCGACGGCGCCGGACGCGCGGCGGAGGCGCGTGGCGCGCTCATGCCACGTCCTCGCGCGCGGCCTGCGATTCGGCGATCTCGCGGTAGACCTCGCAGGTGCGCATCAGCTCGGCGTGCCGGCCGATGCCGGCCACGCGGCCCTCGTCGAGCACGATGATGCGGTCGGCGCCCATCACCGTGCCGATGCGCTGCGACACCACGAAGACCGTGGCGGCCGTCGTCCCGGCTCTGAGCGCGGCGCGCAGGCGGGCGTCGGTGGCGAAGTCGAGCGCCGAGAAGCTGTCGTCGAACACGTAGATGGCGGCGCGGCGCACGAGCGCGCGGGCGATGGCCAGCCGCTGCTTCTGGCCGCCCGACAGGTTCGTGCCGCCCTGCGACACCGGCGCGTCGTAGCCCTCGGGCATCGCGTCGATGAACTCGGCCGCCTGGGCCATGCCGGCGGCGCGCCGCAGGTCGTCGTCACTCGCCGTGTCGTGACCGAAGCGGATGTTGCTGGCGATGGTGCCCGAGAAGAGCACGGTCTTCTGCGGCACGTAGCCGATGCCGGCGCGCAGCGCGTCCTGCCGCCACTCGCGCACGTCCACGCCGTCGATGAGCACGCGGCCCCGGTGCACGTCGTAGAAGCGCGGGATGAGGCCGGCGAGCGTCGACTTGCCGGCGCCGGTGCCGCCGATGATCGCCGTGACTTCACCCGGCAGCGCCGTGAACGACACGCCGGAGAGCGCCGGCTCCTCGGCGCCCGGGTACTGGAAGGTGACGTCCTGGAACTCGACGCGGCCGGTCAGGGCCGGCATCTCGCCCGGCGCCGCCGGATCGGTCACATCGGGCACGACCGCCAGCACTTCGTTGATCCGCGCCGCCGACGCCGCCGCGCGCGGCAGCATCACGGACACGGCCGTGACCATGAAGACGGCGAAGAGGATCTGGATGGCGTACTGCAGCGAGGCCATCATCGCCCCCACGTGCATCGTGCCGTCGTCGATGCGCGTGGCGCCGAGCCACAGGATCGTCACGCTCGTCAGGTTCATCGTGAGGAACAACGCCGGCATGAGCAGCGCCACCAGACGGTTGACGCGGATGGCGGTGGCCGTCACGTCCTCGTTGGCGGCGGCGAAGCGCCGGCTCTCGTGCGCGCCGCGGTCGAAGGCGCGGATGACCCGCACGCCCGAGAGCCCTTCGGCGAGCACCAGGTTCAGGCGATCGAGCTTCACCTGCATCTGCTGGTAGAGCGGCACGGCGGCGAACATGATGGCGAGGAACACGAGGCCGAGCACGGGGACGACCGCGATGAGCACGCGGGCCAGGCCGGCATCCTGCGAGAGCGAGAGCAGCACGCCGCCGATCGCCATCATCGGCGCGGTGACGGCCATGGTGAGCAGCATGAGCAGCACCTGCTGCACCTGCGTCGTGTCGTTGGTCGTGCGGGTCACGAGCGAGGCGGTGCTGAAGGTGTCGAACTGATGCACCGAGAAGCCGGCCACCCGCGCGAAGAGGGCGTCGCGCACGGCCCGCCCGACGCCGATGGCGACGCGCGAGCCGAAGTAGCTGGCGCCGACGGCGCAGGCCGTGCCGAGCACGGCCACGACGAGCATCAGCGCGCCGATCTCGAAGATCCGGCGCGTATCGCCCACGACGATGCCCTGGTCGACGATGTCGGCCATCAGCCGCGGCAGGTACAGGTTGGCGAGCGACTGGGCCATCGCGAGCGCCAGCACACCCGCCACCGGCGCCCGGAAGGGCCGGAGGAAGCGGAAGAGCGTCAGCATGTGTGGAGTGCTCCGATCCTCTCACACCCGCGGCGCGTCACGGCTCGGCGATGATGCCGAGCTCGACGTACCGCGGCCGCACGGCCTCGCGCATCGCCGGGAGCTGCCGCCAGAACCACAACGCCATGAGCAGGCAGGTGCCGCCGCTGAGCGCGTAGGTGGCCTCCACGCCGATCCGCGCCGCCAGTGACCCGGCCAGCAGGCTGCCGATCGGGCCCGAGCCGGCGAGCGCGATCGTGTAGAACGACATCACGCGGCCGCGTTTGTCGTCGTCCACGATGGTCTGCACGATGGTGTTGGTGGCCACCACCTGGTACATCAGGCCGTAGCCGGTCACCGTCATGAGCGCCATCGAGAGCCAGAGATACGGCGACTGGCCGAGCAGCATGCAGCCGATGCCGAAGCCGGCCACCGCGAAGGCAATCAGGCGGCCGAGGCCGACGACCGTCGTGCGCAGCACGAGGCGCACGGCACAGGCGAGCGCGCCGACGCCGGTGGCCGCCATGAGCAGTCCGAGCGTGTGCGCACCGCCGCCAAGCGTGCGGCCGGCCAGCACCGGTGTCAGCACCGAATAGGGCGCGCTCAGCACGCCGATGGCGGCCAGGAAGATGAAGAGCGTGCGGATGGGCGTGGAGCGCACGATGTACTGCCAGCCGTCGGTGAGTTCGTCCCACACATGGCGCTCGACGCGCGGCCGGTCGTCGGGGGCGAGGCGCATCGCCATCAGGCCCCAGATGACGGCGAGGTAGCTCAGGCCGTCGATGAGGAAGCAGTAACCTTCGCCCACCGCCGCCACCACCACGCCGGCAATTGCCGGCCCCACGAGACGCGTGGCGTTGAAGTTCGACGAGTTGAGGGCGATGGCGTTGCTGAGATCGGCGCGGTCGTCGATCATCCGCACCACGAAGGCCTGACGCGTCGGAATCTCGACCGCGCTCACGACGCCCTGGAAGAGCGCCAGCCCGATGATCCACGGGATCGTGATCTGGTCGGTGAGGGTGAGCGCCGCCATGGCGAGTGACTGCGCCATCGCCAGCACCTGCACCACGATGAGCACCTTGTGGCGGTCGTAGCGGTCGAGCCACACGCCGGCGAGCGGCGGCAGGATGAGCGACGGCGCCTGCCCGGCGAAGGCGACGAGCCCGAGCAGGAACTCCGAGTCGGTCAGCCGGTAGACCAGCCACGAGGTGGCCAGCCGCGTCATCCACGAGCCGATGAGCGAGATGCCCTGGCCGATGAAGAACAGACGGTAGTTGCGCGACCTGAGCGCGCGGAGTGGCGAGCTCACCCGGCGTCAGGACTCGCGCGGCCCGAGCGCCGCCGCCAGCACCTGCCTGAGACGTTCGCCCTCGTACGGCTTGGCGAGGAAGCCGTCCAACCGTCTGCCGTCGCTGTGCTCCATCACGTGGGACTCATCGTATCCGCTCGTGAGCACGATGGGCACCAGGGGCGACAGACGGCGCAGGGCCGCGAGCGTCTCCCAGCCGTTCATGTGCGGCATGGTCAGGTCGCAGAGCACCAGCCGGATCTCGGCCTGATGGCGGCGGAAGATATCCGTCGCGTCGAGGCCGTCGCGGGCTTCGAGCACCGTGAAACCCAGCCGTTCCAGCCGCCGTCGCAGGGACACGCGCAGCGCCGCCTCGTCCTCCACGACGAGTACGGTGCCGCCGGATGGCACGGCCGCGGCCGCCGGCCCGGCGGAGACCGGCGGCGTGGCGACGGCTTCATCGGAGATGGGCAGATACGCCCGGAAGATGCTGCCGCTCTCCTGTCCGCGCCGGCTTTCCACCACGAGACCGCCGCTGTGTGCGTGCAGGATGCCGAGCACGACCGGCAGACCGAGGCCGCGGCCGGTGAACTTGTGGGTGAAGAAGGGCTCGAAGATCTGGCCGATCTCGTCGGCGTCGATGCCGCACCCGTTGTCGCGCACCTCGAGGCAGGCGTAGGGCTGGTCGCGCGGCGTCCACGTGAGCGGCACCCGCCCGGCCGCCGGGATGTCGTTCGCGGCCACCTCGCGGACGCGTATGTGGACCGTGGCCGGCAGATCGCCCACGGCCTCCCACGCGTTGGTCGCCAGATTAGCCAGCAGCAGGCGCAGCTGGTCGGCATTGCCGTTCACGGCGCAGCCCGGGACCGCCAGGTCGGCGAGCAGCGTGACGTGCGCGGGCATCGCGGCGCGCACGAGCGCCAGGCCGAGATCGAGCGCCCGCGAGAGGTCGAGCGGCGCATGACTGCCGGAACTTTGCCCCAGGTAGGTGAGGAGCAGGCCGCTCACGGAGGCGGCTTTGTTCGCAGCCAGCATCGCGTCGGCCAGGCACGGGCCGGCCTGCGCCGGCACGTCCATGGCCAGCTCGAGATTGCCGATGACGACGGCGAGCTGGTTGTTGAAGTGGTGCGCCACGGCGCCGGCCATCCGGCTCAGGCTCTCGGCCTTCTGCGCCTGCTGCATCTCGCGCTCGAAGCGCGCCCGCGCCTCGTCGAGCTGCCGCTCGCCGGTGATGTCGCTGATGACCATGCGGCACATGTTCAGCATGCCATCCGACGCCGGCACGGTGGCGGCTTCGAGGCGCATCCAGCGCGTCACGTCGTCGTCGCCGCGCGTGCGCAGCGCGACCACCTGCGGCTGGCCGGTCGCGAAGAGGCGGCGGCGGTGCAGGTAGTAGGCGTCCTGATCGTCGGCATGGACGAAGCGGGTGAACGGCTCGCCCACGAGGGCGCTGCGCTTCACGTGCAGCAGGTGCGCCGCGGTGAGGTTGGCCTCGAGCACGCGATCCCCGGCGCCGAGCGTCACATAACCCACCGGCGCCAGATCGTAGAGGTCGAAGTAGCGCGCCCGCGACGCCTCGAGCGCGGCCTCCGCGCGCCGCAGTTCCTCGTTCTGGATCTCGAGCTCGATCTGGTGCACCTGCAGGTCGTGCAGCAGGCTGGCTTCTTCGGCCGAGATCGCGCCAACGAGCGTGGGGTCGGTCGCCATGCGGCCGGCCAGGCGTTCGGCGCGCTGTCGCAGGTTGTCACGCATGGCGGTCTCCGTTGGCGAGCCGTTCGGTCGTCGCAATCGCGTAAGGTTCGCCGGAGGCCGTGACGAGCGGCGCGGCCGTGAGCCAGACGTCGAGCACCCGGCCGTCGCGGGTCAGGCGGCGGGCGCGGAACGGTACCGGCACCGCCGCCACGGCCGTGTCGGCGAGGTGCGACGTGGCGAGCGCGCGATCCGGCTCCGGCAGGATGTCGCGGATGTTCATCGCCAGCGCCTCGGCCTCCGTCCAGCCGTAGGCGCGCTCGGCGCCGGGATTCCACGCCAGGATGCGGCCGTCGAGGGCCTGCACGAGCACCGCGTCGCGCGAATCGCGCACGACCACCGCCAGGCGCCGCAGCGCCGCCGACTCGTGCAGCGCCGCGCGGGCGCGCTTCACGTCGGTGATGTCGGTGAAGGTGACGACGGCGCCCTCGATCACGTTGTCGAGCCTGCGGTACGGGCGGATGCGCAGCAGGAACCAGGCGTCGGGCCGCGCCTGCACTTCGATTTCGCGCGGCGTCAGCGTGTCGAGCACGCCCTGGATATCGGCGACCAGGCGGTCGTAGCCGATGAGGTTCGATGCCAGGTGGCCCACCGGCCGGCCGATGTCGCTCGCGAGCAGCGGCATCACCTGGGTGATGGCCGGCGTGAAGCGCTGGATGCAGAGCGCATGGTCGACGAACACCGTGCCCATGCCGGTGCTGGCGAGCAGGTTGTTGAGGTCGTTGTTGGCCCGCGACAGATCGGCCATGCGCGTCTGCAGCTCGGTGTTGACCGTGGCCAGCTCCTCGTTGATCGACTGCAGCTCTTCCTTCGACGTCTCGAGTTCCTCGTTCGCCGACTGCAGCTCTTCGTTGACCGACTGCAGTTCCTCGTTGGCGGCGCGCAGCTCGGCATTCGAGGTGGCCAGTTCCTCGTTGCTCGTGCGCAGGTACTCTTCCTTGGCGCGCAGCTCCTCGCTGAGTGCCCGCACGCGCGCATCGGCGGCGTCGGTGCCGGGCAGTTCGGCCGGAGCGGCGGCGTCCCACGTGGAGACGTCGTCGAAGATCGCCACGAACAGGTCCTGCGGATCGGCGCCGCTGCCCGCGGTGGCCGGACGCACGGTGAGGTTGACGCGGCTGACGCCGCCTTCCGTCCGGATGACCAGTCCGTCGCGGCGCACCGGCGCCTTCTGCGCCACGGCCTCCTGCAGGGCGAGCGTGAGATCGCGGCGCAGCCCGTCGCGCGCCAGCGTGAGGATGTTCATCGCCGCGTCGCCGGGCGGCAGCTCCAGATACGCGCCGGTGCGGCCGTGCAGATAGAGCAGATCGCCGCGCTCGGCGACGAGCGCCGCGGCCGGCCCCTGGCGGAGCACGGCCTGCTCGGTGAGGTCGCGCCGCCGGTCGGGCGTGGTGGCCCGCGCCGGCGCGGCGGGCGCC
>JALHON010000150.1 GCA_022842985.1 Acidobacteriota bacterium
GTGGATGCCGGCGCGCTCGCCCAACTCGACGACGAACTGCGCGATCTCGACTGACGGCGCCGGGTGCGGGCGCCGGGCGGGATACCATAGAGGTTTCCGCCCATGATTTCCTTTGCACGCATCGGCAAGCAGTACGGCAAACAGGTTCTCTTCGTCGACGCCTCCTTCCAGCTGAATCCCGGCGAGAAGGTGGGCCTCGTGGGGCCGAACGGCGCCGGCAAGACCACCCTCTTCCGCATGATCGTCGGCGAGGAAGCGCCCGACGAGGGCGACGTCTCCGTGCCGAAGAAGCTCTCGGTGGGCTACTTCCGCCAGGACGTCGGCGAGATGTCGGGCCGGTCCGTGCTCGATGAAGCGATTGCCGGCAGCGGCCGCGTAGGCGATCTGCACCACGAACTCGAGGCGCTCAACCAGGCGATGGCCGATCCCGACCGCGCCGACGACATGGAGAAGATCCTCGAGCGCTTCGGCGAAGTGCAGGAGGAATACGACCATCTCGGCGGCTACGCCCTCGAAGCGCAGGCGCGCGAGATCCTGCACGGGCTCGGCTTCGAAGACGACCGCATCGACGGCGACGTCGGCGCGCTCTCGGGCGGCTGGAAGATGCGCGTGGCGATGGCGCGCGTGCTGCTCGGGCGGCCCGACGTGCTGCTCATGGACGAACCCACGAACCACCTCGACATCGAGTCGATCATCTGGCTCGAGGCGTTCCTGAAGACGCTGCCCGGCGCGCTGCTCATGACGTCGCACGACCGCGAGTTCATGAACCGCATCGTGTCGAAGATCGCCGAGATCGACGGCGGCGAAATCACGACCTACTCGGGCAATTACGACTTCTACGAACGCGAACGCGCCATCCGCGAGACCAACCGCGAAGCGGCCTACGCGCGTCAGCAGGCGATGCTCGCCAAGGAGCAGCGCTTCATCGATCGCTTCGCCGCGCACGCCGCCAAGGCCGCGCAGGTGCAGAGCCGCGTGAAGGCGCTCGAGAAGATCGAGAAGATCGAGCTGCCGAAGCGCCGCAAGGTCGTGCAGTTCGACTTCCGCCAGCCGGCGCGGTCGGGCGATCAGGTGGCCGTGCTCGAAGGGCTCACCAAGGCCTACGGGAAGCGCATCGTGCACGACGGCATGAACATGCTCATCCGCCGCGGCGAACGCTGGGCGGTGATGGGGAAGAACGGTGCCGGCAAGTCCACGTTGCTCAAGATGATTGCCGGCCAGGTGACGCCCGACGCCGGCCAGGTCACGCTCGGCGCCAGCCTGCAGATGGGCTACTTCGCGCAGCAGTCACTCGAGGTGCTGAGTCCCGACCTCACGATCGAGGAGCAGCTGCAGAAGGACTTTCCCGAAGAATCGATCGGCATGCTGCGCAGCCTCGCCGGCGCCTTCGGTTTTTCGGGCGACGACGTGGACAAGAAGATCCGCGCGCTCTCGGGCGGCGAGAAGACCCGCCTCGTCATCGCCCGCATGATGCTCAACCCGCCGAACTTCCTCGTGCTCGACGAGCCGACGAACCATCTCGATCTGGCCACGAAAGAGATGCTGCTCGAGGCACTCGCCAACTTCGAGGGCACGATGATCTTCGTGTCGCACGACCGCGCGTTCCTGCGCAAGCTGAGCAACCGCGTGCTGGAACTGGGCGGTGAGAGCGGCACCGAGGCGCAGCCGCATCTCTATCCCGGCAGCTACATCGAGTACGTCGAGCGCACCGGGCACGAAGCGCCCGGGATCCACAGTTAGCGCTGCTATTGCGAGAGGTCGAACGTCCCGTTGGTGACGACTCGCGTCTGCGGGCTCATGTCCGCCGCGTGCGCGCCGACCGTGACCGAGAACGTCCCGGTGAGTCGCGTGGGCGTCACCGTGGTTAAGGTGACCGTGCCGCCGCCTGGCCGGAACGCATCGGCCGACCAACGGAGGCTCAAACCTTCGGACAGCGAGAAGCTCAGCGGCGTCAAATCATCGAATGTGTGCGTGCCGACCGAGAGCGGCGCCGAGATCCTGATGAACAGGCCGGGCGTGAATGGCGTGGCCCCGGCCGCCATGCCTGAGATCAAGGCGGCGCCCGGGCGGCCGTCGTTGAAGGTGCCCGTGGAGCCGGAGACCGTCATCGCCGTCCAGGGCGCGCCGTCGACCGTCGCGCTCATGGTGCCTCGCGTCAGGATCACAGACGTGAATCCGCCGGCGGTGACCGCGTTGGGGCCGCCCGGCGTCGGGCTCGTGGGGGTGTTCCCCCCGCCGCACGCGATGGTCAGGGCAAGGGCGGCAGCAAGTGCGCAGAGAGGGCGCATCGACGACTCCCTGAGGGGGCAGAGGCGAAGGCTACCACGTCACCGCGACACGTCGAACGTACCGTTCGTGACCACTCGCGGCGTGGCACCTGCGGCGTTTCCGCCGGGCAGGCCAGTGAATGCGAACGTACCGGCGACGCGAGTCCGGGAGGCGGTGGTCACGGTCAGTGACCCACTACTGGCGGGATCGAAGGGGTCGACCGACCAGAATCCGAAATGGGCGAGGACGAACATCGCCGGCGTTGCCCCGCTGGCTGAGTACGTGCCGACGGCTAGCGGGCCGCTGACCTGCAATGACGGGTCAGACCCGATGCCAGTCCCGCCGAACACGGTGAAGCGATCGCTGCCGGACCCGGCGCTGAAATACACGAAGGGCACGGCACTCCACGGTTGCCCGTCCACACTCGCTCGCAAAGTGCCTCGCATGAGGACCGAGGGCGGTGCGGTCGGCAGGCTCGGCAGCAGTGACGGGCCTGTGGGGCTGTTCCCGCCGCCGCAGGCGACGGTCAGGGCGACAAGGGCAGCAAGCGCGAAAAGCGGACGCATCGACGACTCCCTGAGGGGGCGGGCGGAAGCCTACCACCCGGCCGGCCCGGCCTTGGGGACTGTCCCCATTCTGGGCGGGGGCAGACTTTTCCCGTGAGCCTTCCCGGTGGGAAATCGCGCTAAACAGGATGCGGAGGCTGTTAGACGGCCTCGTCCCGGCCGATACGGCTAGGGAGACCGTCCGATGGCCCTGAATGTGGCAATATCGGGCAGTCTGGAACATGTGCGGGCAATGCCGCACCCCAAGGAGACATCGATGGTCCGCTTCGGTCGAATCACTGCCGTCCTGCTCATGGTCGTGGCCGTGCTCGTGGGCGCGCCGACGTCGCTCTTCGCGCAGACGAAGATCCGCGTTGCCGTCATGAACTTCGAGAACAACAGCACCTGGGCGTGGTGGGGCGACAACCTCGGCGCCGCCGCTGCCGACGAACTGGCCACGCAGCTCGTGCAGTCGGGCAAGTTCACCGTGCTCGAGCGCCGCGAACTGGCCAGCATCCTCCAGGAACAGAACCTCGGCGCGAGCGGCGCGGTCACGCCCGCCACGGCCGCCAAGGTGGGCAAGCTCCTGGGCGTGCAGCTCATCCTGACCGGCTCCATCACCGCCTTCTCGATGAAGCGGACGTCGATCGGCCTGCGCGGCATCGGCGGCAGCTACTCGAACGCCGAGAGCAAGGTCGACGCCCGCCTCGTCAACACCGAAACCGGCGAAGTGATGCTCGTGGCCGTGGGCCAGGGCAACAAGCGCATGGGCGGCGGCTACTTCAAGGGCGTCAGCGCCGAGCAGACCTTCGACCAGGGCGCGGCGCAGGAAGCCCTGCGGCCGGCCGTGGAGCAGGTGGTGCTGAAGCTCACCGAGCAGTCGGGTTCGCTCTCGTCGATGACCCCGGCGGCGCCGGAAGGCCAGATCGTCAGCACCCGCGCCGGCTCCTACTACATCAATCGCGGCGCCGGCGCCGGCGTGAAGGTGGGTCAGAAGTTCAACGTCCACCACGTCGTCGACGAGATCAAGGACGCCGACGGCAAGCTGCTCGACAAGGTGATCGAGCAGACCGGCGTGCTCGAAGTGACGCAGGTGCTGGCCAATTCGGCCATCTGCAAGCTCGTGAGCGGCAAGGCGGCCGTGAACGACACGGTCAAGTAACCACGGCCCCCGGGCCCGGAAGACCGAACGGCGGCCCCGCCACGGCGGGCGCCGCCGTTTTCCTGTACGGCCGGGCTATAATTCCCCGTTTCCTCGTGTATCCAAGGAGTGGCGCGTGAAGAAGATCACGGTGAAGAACCCGGTCGTCGAGATGGACGGCGACGAGATGACCCGCATCATCTGGCAGAAGATCCGCGAGACGCTGATCCTGCCGTATCTCGACATCGACCTGAAGTACTACGACCTCGGGATCGAAGCGCGCGACCAGACGAACGACCAGATCACGATCGATTCGGCCAACGCCACGAAGCAGTATGGCGTGGCCGTGAAGTGCGCCACCATCACGCCGGACGAGGCCCGCGTCAAGGAATTCGGCCTCAAGCAGATGTGGAAGTCGCCGAACGGCACCATCCGCAACATCCTCGACGGCACGATCTTCCGCGAGCCGATCGTCTGCCGGAACGTGCCGCGCCTCGTGCCGCACTGGGACACGCCCGTGGTGGTCGCCCGTCACGGCTTCGGCGATCAGTACCGCGCGCAGGACTTCCACTTCCCGGGCGCCGGCACGATCACGCTCAGCTGGACGCCCGAGGGCGGCGGTGAGGGCATCAATCGCGAGGTGATCAAGACCAAGGGCAGCGGCATCGCCATGGGCATGTTCAACCTCGATGCCTCGATCGAAGGCTTCGCGCGCGCCTGCTTCACCTACGCGCTCGGTCGCAACTACCCGGTGTATCTCTCGACCAAGAACACCATCCTCAAGGTCTACGACGGCGTGTTCAAGAACACGTTCCAGGCCGTCTACGACGCCGAGTTCAAGACGGCGTTCGAGGCGAAGAAGCTCACCTACGAGCACCGCCTCATCGACGACATGGTGGCCAGCAACCTGAAGTGGAACGGCGGCTACCTCTGGGCCTGCAAGAACTACGACGGCGACGTGCAGAGCGACACGGTGGCGCAGGGCTACGGCTCGCTCGGCCTCATGACGTCGGTGCTGATGTCGCCCGATGGCAAGACGGTGGAAGCGGAAGCCGCGCACGGCACCGTGACGCGCCACTACCGCATGCACCAGCAGGGCAAGCCCACCTCCACGAACCCGATCGCGTCGATCTTCGCGTGGACGCGCGGCCTCTACTACCGCGGCACGTTCGACGGCACGCCGGACGTCGTGAAGTTCGCCGAGACGCTCGAGAAGGTGTGCGTGGACGTGGTCGAGTCGGGCCGCATGACGAAGGACCTCGCCATCCTCATCCGCGCCGATCATCCGTATCTCACGACCGAAGAGTTCCTCGCCGCGATCGACACGGAACTCAAGGCCCGGATGGCGTAAAGACAGGGACCAGGGACCAGGGACTCGGGGCCCGGGGCCCGGGAAGAACCCGGGCTCCAACAATCGCGCACGGCACTCAGGTATGTCTTCGCTTCGAATCGTCGATCTCTCGCCGGACGACCCGGCGCAGCACATCGCCGTGGCCGACGTGCTGGTGAGCGGATTCTCCGGCACCGGCGCCGAGGTCTGGCAGACCCGCGAGGACGCCCTCGAAACCGTCGAGGAGTCGCTCGAGGACGACAAGATCAGCCGCGTGGCCATGGATGACACGGGCCGCGTCCTTGGCTGGATCAGCGCTGTCTCCACGTACGACGGGTGGGTGTGGGAAATCCACCCGCTCGTCGTGCATCGCGACTGCCAGGGCCGCGGCATCGGCCGCGCCCTCGTGCTCGACCTCGAAGTGCAGGTGCGCGAGCGCGGCGGCATGACCGTGTGCCTCGGCACCGACGACGAGAACGGCCGCACGTCGATCGGCGGCACGGACCTCTATCCCGATCCGCTGGCGGCGGCGACCACGCTGCGCAGCCACGGCTCCCATCCCTTCGAGTTCTACCGCAAGCTCGGCTACGCGGTCGTGGGCGTGCTGCCCGACGCGAACGGCTACGGCAAGCCCGACATCTTCATGGCGAAGCGGGTCGGCGTCGTGCCCGCCGCGGACGCGGCCGAGGACTCACCAGTCGGAGCGCTGACGGCGGAGTAACGCGGCGCCGGCGGGTGCGGCGCTGCTACACTGCGCCGCATGTCCAGACGCGGCCTCTCGTCGAACCTCCGGCTCCTCCCGGCCGTGCTCATGCTCGTGGCTGTTGCGTCACTCGGCGCGCAGCCGCGGCCGGCGCAGCCCGACTGGGCGGCCGTGGAGCCCGAAGCGCTCGGCATCTACCAGTCGCTCATCCGCTTCGACTCGAGCGTCGCGGAGAAGCCGGAAGCGGACTGGCTGAAGGCGCTCTTCGACCGCGAAGGCATTCCGGCCCAGGTCTACGCGCTCGACCCGCAGCGGCCCAACGTGGTCGCGCGCCTCAAAGGCAACGGCACGAAGCGGCCGCTCCTCATCCTCGGGCATCTCGATACCGTCACCGTCGATGCCTCGAAGTGGACCTTCCCGCCTTTCAGTGCCACGCGCGACGGCGGCTTCGTCTACGGCCGTGGCGCCATCGACGACAAGGACAATCTGGCGTCGGCCGTGATGACGCTCCTCCTGCTCAAGCGGCTCAACGTGCCGCTCGACCGCGACGTGATCCTGCTGGCCGAATCCGGCGAGGAAGGGCAGTCGAACCTCGGCATCGGCCACATGATGGCGCAGCACTACGACCAGATCGACGCGGAGTACTGCATCGCCGAGGGCGGCGACACCATCCGCGAGAAGGGCCAGGTCCGTTACGCCACCGTGCAGGTGATCGAGAAGATCTCGCGCGGCGTCGAGATCACGGCCAAGGGGATCTCGGGCCACGGCTCGGTGCCGCTCGAGTCGAACGCCATCGCGCATCTTGGCAGCGCGGTTGGCACCTTCATCACATGGCAGCCGGATGTGAAGCTCGACGAGACCACCGGCCGCTACTTCCGCCGCCTCGCCACCGTGGCCGCCTCGCCCGAACAGGCCGCGGCGTATCGCGACATCGTCTCGTCCGAACCCGCGGTCGCCAGGGCGGCGGCCGCCTGGTTGTGGCGGCACGAGCCGCGGCATGCATCGATGGCGCGCACGTCGGTGTCGCCCAACATCTTCACGGGCGGGTACCGGTCCAACGTCATCCCGTCGGAGGCGACGGCCCGGCTCGATGTGCGGATGGTGCCGAGTGAAGATCCGGACGCGCTGCTCGAGCAGATCCGGCGGGTCATCAACGACCCCGCGGTGGACGTCCGGTTCGCGGCCGGAGCCGGCACGCGGCCCGCGATCCCGCCCACGCGCCTCGACGGCGAGCTCTTCACCACCGCGGAAGCCGCCAACCAGGCGATCTACGGCGTGCCCACGCTGCCGTCGATGAGCACCTACGCCACCGACATGTGGCCGCTGCGCGCGAAGGGCGTGCAGTGCATCGGCATCGGCGCCGGCGTGGATCTGGAAGACCAGTCGGCCGGCTACGGCATGCACGGCGATCAGGAGCGGCTGCGCGAAAGCGAGTTCCAGCGTTTCGTGCGCTTCAACTGGGAACTCGTGAGCAGACTCGTCCGCGCGCGCTGAGCCGCGACGGCTGCCGGTGCGGTAGAGTACCCGGCACCATGCGGGACCTCATGCTCCGGGCCGCGACGGCCCTCGCGCTCGCGTTCGCCCTCCCCACGTCGCCGGTGCAGGCGCAGAACGCCACCAGCATCCTCTTCGTCGGCAACAGCTTCACCTTCGGCTCGGGATCGGCCGTGCGTTTCTATCGCGCCGACACCGTCACCGATCTCAACAACGAAGGCATCGGCGGCGTGCCGGCGCTCTTCAAGTCGTTCACCGAGCAGGCGGGCCTGCGCTATGACGTCTACCTCGAGACGCGCGGCGGCAGCGGCCTCGACTTTCACCTCCAGAACAAGCTCGGCGTCATCGGCCAGCGGCCGTGGGACGTGGTGGTGATGCACGGCCAGAGCACGCTCGACTTCGACAAGCCGGGCGACCCGGCGAAGCTCGTGCTCACCGCGCGCCAGATGGCCGAGTTCCTGCGCGGCCGCAACCCGAAGGTGCAGGTGCACCTCATGGCCACGTGGTCGCGCGCGGATCAGACGTATCCGCCGAAGACCACGTGGGCCGGCAAGCCCATCGAGGCGATGGCGCGCGACGTGCGCGCCGCCTACGACAAGGCGGCCGTGGCCGCCGGCGCGGCGTCGGTGCTGCCGGTGGGCGAGGCGTGGAACCGGGCGATGCAGACGGGTGTGGCCGATCCCAATCCGTACGACGGCATCGCGGCGGGCAAGATCAACCTCTGGACCTACGACCACTACCACGCGAGCACGCACGGCTACTATCTCGAGGCCCTCGTCGTCTTCGGACGGCTGACCGGCCGCGACCCGCGCTCGCTCGGCGACAACGAGTGCTCCGGCTTCGAGCTCGGCCTGCCGCGCGCCGAGGTGCGCGCGCTGCAGCAGGTGGCCTTCGATCAGCTCGCGGCGTCAGGCGGCCTGCTGCCGGCGCCGCTCGTGCTGCCGCAGCCGGTCGCGCCCGAGCGCTGCGCGGCGCGGCGCTAGGCGCCGGTCAGCCGAGGAACAGGCGGTAGGCGGGGTTGTCGGTTTCGCGTTCGGCCGGGTAGCCGAGGTCCACGAGGAACCGCTCGAAGGCGGGCATGTCGGCCGGCGGCACTTCGAAGCCGGCGAGCACGCGGCCCGGATCGGCGCCGTGATTGCGGTAGTGGAACATGCTGATGTTCCAGCGGCCGCCGAGCGCGTCGAGGAACCGCATCAGCGCGCCGGGCCGCTCGGGGAACTCGAAGCGGTAGACCTGTTCGTCGACGACGTGCGGACTTCTGCCGCCCACCATGTGCCGCACGTGCAGCTTGGCCAGCTCGTTGTCGGTGAGCTCGTGCGTCTCGCAGCCGGCCGCGACGAGCGCGTCGCGCAGCGCGGCGCCATCGGCCCGCGACTCCACCGCCACGCCCACGAAGATGTGCGCGTCGCCGCGGCCGCTCAGCCGGTAGTTGAACTCGGTGACGACGCGGCGGCCGATGCGCGTGCAGAACTCGCGGAAGGCGCCAGGCCGCTCGGGGATGGTCACCGCCAGCACGGCTTCGCGCGCGTCGCCGACGTCGGCGCGTTCGGCCACGAAGCGGAGGCGGTCGAAGTTCATGTTGGCGCCGCTCAGCACCGCCACGAGCGGACGGTCCGCGGCGGCATGGGCCGCCGCCCAGCGTGTGACGCCCGCGACGGCGAGTGCGCCGGAGGGTTCGAGGATCGACCGCGTATCGTCGAAGACGTCCTTGATGGCGGCGCAGATCTCGTCGTTCGACACGCGCACGACCTCGTCCACGGTCGTGCGGGCGACGTCGAACGTGTGGCGGCCCACCGTGCGCACCGCGACGCCATCGGCGAAGATGCCCACCTGATCGAGCGTCACGCGCGCGTCAGCGGCGAGCGACTGCGCCATCGCGTCGGCGTCCACCGGCTCCACGCCGATGACGGCGATGTCGGGCCGGATCGCCTTCACGTAGGCGCCGATGCCGGCGATGAGGCCGCCGCCGCCGACGGGCACGAAGATGGCGGCGGCGCGGCTGCCGAGGTGGTGCCGCAGCACCTCCACCGCCACCGTGCCCTGGCCGGCGATGACGAGCGGGTCGTCGAACGGATGGATGAACACGCGGCCCGTGGACGCCGTGAGCGCCTCGCAGCGCGCCTGGGCGTCGGCGTAGCTGTCGCCGTGCAGCACGACCTCGGCGCCGAGGTCGCGGACGGCGCGCACCTTGATGGCCGGTGTGGTCTCGGGCATCACGATGAGCGCCGAGAGGCCGAGGTGCCGCGCCGAATAGGCGACCCCCTGCGCGTGGTTGCCGGCGCTCGCCGTGATGACGCCGCGGTCCCGTTCGGCGGCGTCCAGATGCGCCATGCGGTTGTAGGCGCCGCGCAGCTTGAAGCTGAAGACCGGCTGCATGTCCTCGCGCTTGAAGAGCACCGCACGGCCCAGGCGGGCCGACAGCCGCGTGGCTGGCTCGAGCGGCGTCTCGTGGGCCACGTCATAGACGCGGCTCGTCAGGATGGTGCGCAGCAGGGCCGTGTGATCGGGCGCGGACGGGGCGGGTGGCAGCGGCACGGTGCAGCACACGATAGCAGGAACGGACGCCGCGGCCGGGGGCGGCGCCGCACCAGGATGAGGCATCGATTCGTCCCGGCCCCGTAATACAATTCCGGCGTGTCGTCCTCCGCCGCTCCCGCCGCCAAGGCCCGCCTGTCGCCCACCACCCAGATCATGCTCGGCCTGGTGCTCGGGCTGCTCGTGGGCTACGTCATCAGCATCACCGACCCGAGCTGGGCCAATATCATCCGGCCGTTCAGCCAGATCTTCATCCGGATGATCCGGATGATCATCGCGCCGCTGCTCTTCGGCACGCTGGTCGCGGGCATCGCCGGCGCCGGGCACTTCAAGGACGTCGGCCGCATGGGCCTGCGGGCGATGATCTACTTCGAGGTCGTTACCACGCTCGCGCTGCTCATCGGGCTCTTCTCGGTGAACATCATGAAGCCGGGCGTCGGGCTCACGCTGCCGGCCGCCACCGGCGCGCCGCCCGTCAGCGCCACGGCGCAGACGTGGGACCAGATCCTGCTGCACATGGTGCCCACGTCGATCATCGAGGCGATGGCCACCGGCGACGTGCTGCAGATCGTGGTCTTCAGCATGGTGTTCGCCATCGGCCTCGGCATGGTGGGCGAGAAGGGCAAGCCGATGCTCGCCTGGTGCGAGTCGCTCACCGAGGCGATGTTCAAGGTCACGAACATCGTGATGCTGTATGCGCCCTTCGGCGTTGGCGCGGCGATGGCCTACACCATCGGACAGAGCGGCCTGGGCGTGCTCTGGAACCTCGGCTACCTCGTGTTCACGCTGTACGTGGCGCTCTTCGTGTTCTTCGGTCTCGTGCTGCTGCCGGTGATGCTGATGTTCCGCATCCCGGTCATGGGCTTCCTCAAGGCCATCAAGGAACCGGCGCTCATCGCCTTCTCGACCACCTCGTCGGAGGCGGCGCTGCCGCGCGCGATGGAGTGCGTGGAAGCCTTCGGCGTGCCGCGCCGCATCGTCTCGTTCATCCTGCCGCTCGGCTACAGCTTCAACCTCGACGGCAGCACGCTGTATCTGTCGCTCGCCGCGGTGTTCGTCGCCCAGGCGGCCGGCGTCGAGCTCACGGTGGGCCAGCAGATCACGATGCTGCTCACGCTGATGCTCACGAGCAAGGGTGTGGCCGGCGTGCCGCGCGCCTCGCTCGTCATCCTCGCCGCCACGCTCGCGAGCTACAACCTGCCGCTCGAAGGTGTCACGCTCATCCTGGGCGTCGACGCCATCATGGACATGGGCCGCACGATGACGAACGTCATCGGCAACTGCCTGGCCTCGGTGGTGGTCGCCAAGTGGGAAGGCGAGTTCCGCGAGCCCGCCGCGCCGGCGTCGGCCTGACGCGGGTCGAACGGAGCTGCTGATGCGTCGCGCTGGTCTGGCACTGATGGGCGCGCTCGGCGCGCTGGTTCTCCCCACGCATGCGCAGGCGCCGGCGGCCGGCGCCCGCGTGGCCTGTGACGTCGGCGCGCTGCAGCAGGCGGCGCCGGCCGGCACGACGATCACCGCGGCGGCGTTCGTGGCGGCCGCGGCCGGTCAGCCCGCGCACTGCCGCGTGGACG
>JALHON010000151.1 GCA_022842985.1 Acidobacteriota bacterium
AGGCTGCGGCTGCGGCGGCCTACGCCACGGCCGGCCATCCGGCCGCCGACCGTGGGCCGGTGTATCACGCCTACCAGGTGATGAGCCGCCGCGTGCTCGTGCTGCCGCCCGAGGCCGGTGTCGTGGCCGCCTGGCGGGCCCTCGCCGAGCGCGGCGTGGGGCAGGCGCCGGTCCGCGCGAACGATGGCGCCATCGTGGGCCTGGTCACGCGCGCCAACCTGCTGCAGGTGCTCAACGAAGAAGATGGCTACCTGCGCGACGTGCTGGCCCGCACGGTGGCGCAGGTGATGACGACGCCGGTCGTCACGGTGGATCCTGTCGCCGATGTGCGCCGCATCGCCCGCGTGATGCTCGAGTACCACCTGCCGGCCCTGCCCGTGGTGGACGAGGCCTCCGGCGCGCTCGAAGGCATCGTGTCGCGCAGCGATCTGCTGCGCTGCGTCGTGACGGAGCCGCCGCTCACGCTCTGGGCATAGTCATCAGCAGCCGGCGTGACCGGGGATGTTGCGCCCGAGGACGATGTCGCGTGTGGCCATCCACCGCCCATTGGCACGCGTGGCGGAGACGATGCCGGCGCCGCCGCGCATCGTCTGCGTGCGGCGGACCTCCGGCGTGAGCAGCGGGTCGTCGTCGAACATCACATCGTCGATGTAGTAGGTGGCGCAGCCGCGTTCGATCACATGCATGTGGATGTGCGCGGGGGCATCGCGTGTGGGATAGGTGCCGGGGCGGATCGTCTCGAACGTATAGCGGCCATCGGGGCCGCTGAGCGCCCAGCCGCGCAGCGCGCCATGCCGCGCCGCCGCGCCCGTGCGCAAGGACGACGGCGGATACACCCCGGCCGTGTTGGTCTGATACGCGTACACGACCACCCCGGCGCGCGGCCGCCCGTCGGCGCCGAGTACTCGTCCACTGAGCGTCATCGGTGTGCCAGGTTCGCCGGCCGGCGCGAGCCGCGCCGTGGAGGTGAGCGACGCCGGCAGTCCTTCGAACACCGCGTCGCAGCCCTCACACGGACGCCCCACGATCGGCTCCTGCGCATGCAGCCAGACGCCCGTGGTCAACGCAACGATGCCAGCCCCGATGAGCCACGAACGCGCGGTTCGCATCATGTGACGCCCTCTATTGATCGGCCAAGTGTACGCCGCTTCATGGCATCCGGATGCGGCCCGCACATGTGATGCATCCGACGCTGCATGCCGGTGGCCCTTTGGTACACTCAGGCCGTTCATCGGAGGTCTGCTGCATGTTCCCCGCCCGCCGCTCGCTCTTCCTTCCCGCGTCGCTGCTTGGTGTCTCCGCGCTGGCCCTGGTTGCCGCCGTGTCGACGCGCTCCCAGCCCGTGCTGGCGCAGACGCCGCCAGCCGCGCAGACGCCCGCATCGCCCGCCACGCCGGAGGCGGCCGTGCTCGGCACCTACCGCTGGCGCGGCATCGGGCCCAACCGCGGCGGCCGTTCGATTGCTGTCTCTGGCGTGAAGGGCAAGCCGCGCGAGGCCTACTTCGGCGCCGTGGGCGGCGGCCTCTGGAAGACCACCGATGCCGGCAACAACTGGGCGCCGGTGACTGACGGCCAGCTCTCGAGCTCGTCGGTGGGCGCCGTGGCGGTGTCGGAATCGAACCCCGACGTGCTCTTCATCGGCATGGGCGAGTCGTGTATCCGCGGCAACATCATGCCGGGTGACGGCGTCTACAAGTCGGCCGATGCCGGCAAGACGTGGACGAACGTGGGCTTCCGGAACGTGGAAGCCATCTCGAAGATCCGCATTCATCCCACGAACCCCGACATCATCTGGGTGGCGGCCTTCGGCAACTACCACGGCCCGAGCGACGACCGCGGTGTGTTCAAGAGCACCGACGGCGGCAAGAGCTGGAAGAAGACGCTGTTCCGCGACGGCAAGACCGGCGCCGTGGACCTGTCGATCGATCGGAAGAATCCGAATGTGATGTACGCGTCGCTGTGGGAGGCGTACCGCATCGAATACCAGATGTCGAGCGGCGGCCCGGGCAGCGGCCTCTTCAAGAGCACCGACGGCGGAGACACGTGGACCGAAATCACGCGCGCGCCCGGCATGCCGAGCGGCGTCGTGGGACGTATCGGCGTGGCCGTGTCCGGCGCCGACGGCAGCCGTGTCTATGCGCTCGTGGAGAACGAGAACGGCGGCCTGTTCGTGTCTGACGATGCCGGCGCCAGCTGGAAGCTGATGAACGCGGCCCGCAGCGTGCGGCAGCGCGCCTTCTACTACACGCACGTCTTCGCCGATCCGAACCAGAAGGACGTCGTCTACATGCAGAATACGTCGCTCTTCCGCTCGGCGGATGGCGGCAAGACGCTCGTCTCGATGGGCAACGGCACGCACGGCGACCACCACGACCTGTGGATCGATCCGGACGACTCCGAGCACATCATCGACGGCAACGACGGCGGCGGCGCCATCAGCTTCAACGCGTCGGCGGCGGCGCGCCTCGTGACCTGGAGCGATCAGGACTTCCCGACCGCGCAGTTCTATCACGTGGTCACGACCGCGCACGTGCCCTTCCATGTCTGCGGCTCGCAGCAGGACAACAGCACGCTCTGCGTGCCGAGCGACACCGGCACCGGCGGCTTCGGCCGCGTGCCGCCGGTGGCGCCCTACCAGGCCGGCGGTGGCGAGCCCGGCTACATCGCGCCGCATCCGAGCGATCCGGATCTGTTCTTTGCCGGCACCAACAACGGCTCGTTCCTGACGCGCTACAACAAGCGCACCGGCGAGCTGAAGGAAGTGGGCGCCTACCCGCGCTTCTTCTCGGGTGAACCCTCGCGCGACGTCAAGGAGCGCTGGCAGTGGACCTACCCGATCATCTTCGCGCACACGGATGCGAACGTGCTCTACACGACGTCGCAGCGCGTGTGGAAGTCCACGAACGGCGGCGACTCGTGGGAAGCGATCAGCGGCGACCTCTCGCGCCACGACCCGAAGACGATGGGCGACTCGGGCGGGCCGATCACGCACGACATGAACAGCCCGGAGATCTACGGCACGGTCTTTTCGCTGGCGCCCGGCAAGAAGGACGGCAACCTCATCTGGGCGGGCTCCGACGACGGCCTCGTGCACGTGACGCGCGACGGCGGCAAGGCGTGGACCAACGTGACGCCGGCCGCGATGCCCGACTTCGGCCGCGTGAGCCAGCTCGATGGCTCGGCCTTCGACAACGGCACGGCCTACATGGCCGTGAAGAAGATGCTGCTCGGCGACCAGTCGCCCTACATCTTCCGCACGCGCGACTTCGGCGCCACGTGGACGAAGGTCGTGAACGGCATCCCCGCCACTGACTACGTGCACGCGGTGCGCGAAGACCCGGCGCGCAAGGGCCTCCTCTATGCCGGCACGCAGCACGGCGTCTACGTGTCGTTCAACGACGGCGATGCCTGGCAGAAGTTCAACAACGGGCTGCCCGACGTGCCGGTGACCGACATCTGGGTGTCGGGC
This sequence comes from Acidobacteriota bacterium, assembly GCA_022842985.1. Lineage (GTDB taxonomy): Bacteria > Acidobacteriota > Vicinamibacteria > Vicinamibacterales > UBA2999 > CADEFD01. Next base: position 3,470 of record JALHON010000151.1, read on the forward strand.
ACGTCGCTCGCGATTGCCACGCACGGCCGCAGCTTCTACGTGATGGACAATCTCTCCACGCTGCGCCAGTTCGCCGGCATGCTCGCCGATGTCACGCTGTTCCAGCCGCCCGACACGATTCGCGGCCTCGACCGCGTGCTCATCGACTACTACCTGAAGACGCAGCCCAAGAGCCTGACGCTCGAGATCCTCGATGGCCAGGGCAAGGTGATGCGCGCGTTCACCGGCCAGCCGCCGCGTCCACCGGCCGCCGCCGGCGCGCCGCCCGCCGATGAGGACGGGCCGCGCGGGCCGCAGACCACCGTGCCGATGGCGGCCGGGATGAACCGCGCCACGTGGGATCTGGCGTCAACACCCGTGATCGGCTTCCCGGGGATGATCCTGTGGGGCGCGACGCAGAACGGCCCGACGGTGCTGCCGGGCCGCTACCAGGTGAAGCTGACGGCCGATGGCGTGACCCAGACGCAGCCGCTCACGATCACGAAACATCCGCTGCGCAACATCAGCGACGCCGACCTGCAGTTCCAGTGGGACCTGGCTTCGCGCATCCGCGACAAGGTGAACGAGGCCAACCTCGCCGTGATCAAGATCCGCCGCATCAAGACGGAAGCAGCGGAGAAGACCAAGGGCGCGCCGAAGGAGATCGTGGCCGCCGCCGACACGCTCACGAAGAACCTGGCGATCGTCGAGGAAGAGATCTACCAGGTGAAGAATCAGAGCGGACAGGATCCGCTGAACTTTCCGATCCGCACGAACAACCGCCTGGCGTCGCTGCTGCGCGTGGCCGTGACCGGGGAAGGGCGTCCCACGAGCAACGTGGGGCCGATCTTCGACGACCTCGTGGCGGAACTGAAGGCCGAGCAGGACAAGCTCGACAAGACGCTCGCGACCGACCTCGTGCAGCTCAACCGCATGCTGACGCGGATCAAGAAGGACCCGATCAGCGAGAAGTAGCGGCCTCGGTCTCGAGCCGCGCGCGCAGATCGTCGCAGGCGGCGGTGATGAGGGCCTCGATCGCCGGGTGGTCGAGGCTTCGTCCCGGCACGATCTTCACATGCCGCATGAACGTGCCGGAGCCCTGCAACAGCCCGGCGGGATCCGGCAGGGCAGCGCCGTGGAAGAAGCCGACGGTGACGTGGCCCGTGAACGCCCCGACGTAGGCGAAGGCCGCGCCGTCCACACATGCCGTGGGACAGCCGTCGTGCATGACCACGCGCACGTCGTCGCCGCGCCGGCGGAGGCAGATGAGCCACGTGCGCGCGATGGCGCCCACCTCGCCGGTCTGCGTACCCAGCCACTGCTCGACCTGCGCCGAGGCGTCCGCGGTGACGGCGAGTCTGAAGAGTGCGCGCATGGGTTGAGCCATCAGGGGTTCAAGTGGGCGAGTTGACTCGCAACCGCCGGAAACGATTCGACTCCACCTCGTAGACCAGCCGGAAACGTGTGTCGCCGCCGCCCTTCACGGCGATGCCGCGGTGCGTCTTGTACCACGCACGCAGCGCCTCCGGGTCTTTCGCGTGGAAGAAGATGCCGCCGATGCCTGTGACTCGTCTCATCATGGCCTCCGAAGTCGGACGGGAGAGCGGGTGTGGTGACGCCGCACAGTGCGCGTGCCGCTCAGGCGGACTGCTTCATGGCGGTGACCTCGATCTCGATCTTCATTCGCGGATCGAGAAGCTGGGCCGAGATCATCATCGCGGCTGGACGAACCTCCCCAAAGTACTTCCGGAGCACCGGCCAGCAGTCTTCGAAGTCCTGCCCGTTCGGCAACACATAGGTAACTCTGACGACGTCTGCCAGGCTCGAGCCGGCCTTTCGAAGCGCGTCATCGATGTTCCGCAGACACTGTTCCGCCTGTTGCGCGACCCCATCCGCGATGGTCATCGTCTCGTAGTCGAATCCCGTTGTGCCGGCGACGAAGACGAACGGTCCCTGAACCACGGCGCGGGAGTAGGCGATCTGCTCTTCGAACGGGGAGCCAGAGCTAATGAGTTGGCGGGTCATGATGTATGTCGGGTCGATGCGGGGCGAGAGGCTCACCCAGTTCTTGGACCGGCGTGCCGGACTCCAACGGGGCCGACCAGCGCCGCAGCATAACGCGGTGCCACGGAGCGGTCAAACCGTGCTGGCACGGTTGCGTGAGCAGGGGCGCTGACACGTCGTGCCTGGCTGGCGGGCCCTCTCCGCCGGGCCCTCCGGAACTGACCGCGCACGCGTCAGACGTCAAACGACAAGGCGGCGCCGAAGTCCGCGTGGGGTGTTCAGGCACAGCGGCGACACGCGGATCGCCGTCGCGCAGCACCGCCCGGGGCCCCGCGCTTCCGGCCGACACTCGCCCCCGCCGTCGTTTGACGGTCAGTGGCCGGGGCCCCCGCGACGCGTGGTTGGCGTCGTGGGGTGGATAGGCGGGACCGGCGGAGAGGGCCCGCCAGCCAGGCACGACGCGCCGCCGTACATGCAAACGGCCACCTCGCGGTGGCCGTTCACTCGCAACGTTGCAGCGGGGAACGGTTAGCCCTTGCCGCCGCTCATCGCGTTCAGGAACTCGCCGTTGCTCTTGGTCTTGCCCATCTTGCTGAGCAAGAGCTCCATCGCTTCCACCGGGCTGAGCGGCGTGAGCACGCGGCGCAGCACGTAGACGCGGTTGAGATCCTCCTTCGACATGAGCAGCTCTTCCTTGCGGGTGCCGCTCTTCTGGATGTCGATGGCGGGGAACACGCGGCGGTCGGCCAGCTTGCGGTCGAGGTGCACTTCGCTGTTACCGGTGCCCTTGAACTCTTCGAAGATCACCTCGTCCATGCGCGAGCCGGTATCGACGAGCGCGGTGGCGATGATGGTGAGCGAGCCGCCTTCTTCGATGTTGCGCGCGGCGCCGAAGAAACGCTTCGGACGCTGCAGGGCGTTGCTGTCGACGCCGCCCGAGAGCACCTTGCCGCTCGTGGGCACGATGGTGTTGTAGGCGCGCGCGAGACGCGTGATCGAGTCGAGCAGGATGACGACGTCCTTCTTGTGCTCGACGAGGCGCTTGGCCTTTTCGATGACCATCTCGGCCACCTGCACGTGGCGCTGGGCCGGTTCGTCGAAGGTCGACGAGATGACCTCGCCGCGCACCGAGCGCTGCATGTCGGTCACTTCTTCGGGCCGCTCGTCGATGAGCAGCACGATCAGGTAGATCTCCGGGTGATTCGTGGTGATCGCGTTCGCGATCGCCTGCAGCAGCATCGTCTTGCCGGTGCGGGGCGGCGCCACGATGAGTCCGCGCTGGCCCTTGCCGAGCGGCGTCATCAGGTCCATCACGCGCGTCGACAGGTTCTCGGCGTCGGCTTCGAGCTTGATCTTTTCCTGGGGGTAGAGCGCGGTGAGGTTCTCGAAGAAGATGCGCTCTTTGCCGCGGGCGGGAGGTTCGAAGTTGACCGCTTCGACCTTGATGAGGGCGAAGTAGCGTTCGCCTTCCTTCGGCGGCCGGATCTGGCCGGCAACCGTGTCGCCCGTGTGCAGGTCGAACTTGCGAATCTGCGACGGCGACACGTAGATGTCGTCGGGGCCTGCCAGGTAGTTGTAGTCGGGGGCCCGCAGGAAGCCGAAGCCGTCAGGCAGCACCTCGAGCACGCCTTCCGAGAAGATGAGACCGCTCTTCTCGGCCCGGGCGCGCAGGATCTCGAAGATGAGCTCCTGTTTGCGCATCCCGGTGGCGCCGGGGATGTCGAGCTCCCTCGCCACCTTGGTGAGGGAGGACACGCTCATCTCCTTGAGGGTGGAGAGGTCGAGCGTGACTACTTGTTCCTGTTGTGGGGGGGCGGCTGCCGCTTGAGCAGGCTTGCTATCAGTTTCCACAGTTCGTCCAGTCCTTCCCCGGAGACCGCCGAAACCGGCAGTACCGGGCCTTGATGGTGCGCTTCTACCTCACGCAGATGACGTTGGCGCTCCGCCCGCGTCAATTTGTCGATCTTCGTGGCCACGACGCCGTGTTCGGCATCCTGGCCTTCCAGCCACGCCCAGGCGCGGCGATCGCTCTCGAGGCCGGGGTGCCGGCTGTCGACGAGCAGGAAGGCTCCCCGCACGGGCGAGAAGCCATCACGACCTTCACGATGGAAATACGCGCCGACCAGGGCGTCGAACTCGGCCGCCGCCTTGTCGCCGCCCCGGGCGTATCCGTACCCGGGGAGATCGACGAGATAGAACGGGGCGTCGCCCTCCCGCTTCAGCCGGTAGAAATTGGCCAGGCGGGTCTTTCCCGGGGCCGCGCTCGTCCGGGCCACTTGCGACCGGACCAGCGCGTTGATGAGGCTCGACTTGCCGACGTTCGACCGGCCGACGAAGGTGATCTCGGGAAGCTCCTCTTTCGGGAAGCTCCCGGGGCCCGCGGCACTGGTGACGAACTCGGCAGAGATGCGCGCCAAGCCCCTCAGTGGGTAACCGCGTCCGGGCCCTCGCCCTCGGCCACGTCGGCTTCCACCGACGGCGGCAACGGGGTGATGGGACCCTCGAGCGCGAGCTTCAGCACCTCATCCATGTTCGAGACCAGGTGCATCTTGAGCGTGTCGAGCACGTTCTTCGGGATGTCGGCGAGGTCTTTCTCGTTGTCCTTCGGCAGCAGGATGGTGGTGACGCCGGCCCGGTGGGCCGCCAGCACTTTCTCCTTCACGCCGCCGATGGGCAGCACCTTGCCGCGCAGCGTGATCTCACCCGTCATCGCCACCTCGCGACGCGTCTTGATCTTCGCGAGCGCGGAGATCATGGCGGTGGCGAGGGTGATGCCGGCCGACGGGCCGTCCTTCGGGATGGCGCCCTCGGGAATGTGGACGTGCACGTCGAGCTTGCGGTTGAAGTCCTTCGGGATGCCGAATTCCTCGGCGCGCGAGCGGATGTAGGCCATCGCCGCCTGCGCCGATTCCTGCATCACGTCACCCAGCTTGCCGGTGAGCGTCAGGCGGCCGCGGCCGGGCATGAGCGTGGCTTCCGTGACCAGGATCTCGCCGCCCACTTCCGTCCAGGCGAGGCCCGTGGCGACGCCCACTTCGTTCTGCTCTTCGGCCAGGCTCGGCCGGAAGCGGGGCACACCGAGGAACTGCGTGACCTTGTCGGGCGTGATCTCTTCGAAGGTGCTCGGCCCTTCGGTGACCACCTTGCGGGCCACCTTGCGGCAGACCGCGTTGATCTCGCGCTCCAGGCTGCGCACGCCGGCTTCACGCGTGTAGCGCTGGATGATCGTCTGGATGGCGTCGACGCCGAAGGTGATGTTCTTGTCGGTGAGGCCGCTGCCCTCGACCGCCTTCGGCACGAGGTAGCGCCGCGCGATCTCGGTCTTCTCGACCTCGGTGTAGCCGGCCAGCTGCAGCACTTCCATGCGATCGCGCAGTGCCTGCGGGATCGTGTGCAGCACGTTGGCCGTGCAGATGAACATCACGTTCGAGAGGTCGTATTCCACGTCCAGGTAGTGATCCTGGAAGGTGGTGTTCTGCTCGGGGTCGAGCACTTCGAGCAGCGCCGCCGAGGGGTCGCCGCGGAAGTCCATCGACATCTTCTCGACTTCGTCGAGCAGGAAGACCGGGTTGACCGTGCCGGCCTTCTTCATCATCTGGATGATCTGGCCGGGGAAGGCGCCGATGTAGGTGCGGCGGTGGCCGCGGATTTCGGCTTCGTCGCGCACGCCGCCGAGCGAGAGGCGCACGAACTTGCGGTTCATGGCCCGGGCGATCGACTTGGCGAGCGAGGTCTTGCCCACGCCGGGAGGGCCGGCGAGCGTGAGGATGGTGGCCTTCGGCTTCTTGACGAGGGCGCGTACGGCCAGGAACTCGAGCACGCGTTCCTTGATCTTCTCGAGGCCGTAGTGGTCTTCGTTGAGCACCGTCTCGGCGACCTTGAGGTCGCGGCTTTCCTTGGTCTTCTTGTGCCAGGGCACCGCGATGAGCCAGTCGAGGTAGTTGCGCGAGACCGTGGCCTCGGCCGACATCGGCGGCATCGCCTCGAGGCGCTTCAGTTCCTGCATGGCCTTCTCGGCCACGTCCTTGGGCATGCGCGCCTGATCGATCTTCTTCTTCAGGTCGTCGGCCTCGTTGCCCTTGTCGTCCTTGCGGCCCAGTTCCTTCTGGATCGCCTTCATCTTCTCGTTCAGGTAGTACTCTTTCTGCGCCTTCTCCATCTGCTTCTTCACGCGAGACTGGATCCGGCGGTCGACCTGGAGCTTGTCGACTTCGGCATCGAGGATGCCGGCGATGCGGTTGAGGCGTTCGAGCGGCGAGATGATCTCGAGCAGGTTCTGCTTCTCATCCACGCCGACGAGCAGGTGGGCGGCGATGGTGTCGGCCAGCTTGCCCGGGTCGTCGACCTTGACGGCCGCGATCATCGCGTCGTAGTGCAGGTTGTTCGAGAGCTTGACGTACTGCTCGAAGAGGGCGACCACGCGGCTCATCGTGGTGTCGACATCGCCGCTCGTCTCGCGCTGCTTCGGCAGCACCTTGGCCACCACGCGGAAGAAGCCCTTGTCTTCCTTCCACTCGATGATGCGGGCGCGCTCGACGCCTTCGACGAGCACCTTGATGTTGCCGTCGGGCAGCTTCAGGCTCTGCACCACGTTGGCGACGCAGCCCATCATGAAGACGTCTTCGGGCCGCGGGTCGTCGGTGCCGGCATCGTGCTGCGCGGCGAGGAAGATCCGCTTGTCCTTGCCGAGCGCATGTTCGAGCGCGCGGATGGACGACGGCCGTCCGATCACGAACGGCATCATCATGTGCGGGAAGACGACGACGTCGCGCAGCGGAACGACTGGGAGGGTCTCGTAGACGTCCATCAACCAGCCTTCTCGATGACTTCGAGCCCCGTGTTCTTCGTGATCACCATCTCGCGGGTGACCACGTATTCCCGGCCCTTCTTCTGGCCCGGCAGCGTATACATCAGCTCGAGCATGAGGTCTTCGATGATCATCCGAAGACCGCGCGCGCCGATCTTGCGTTCGAGGGCCATGTCGGCGATGGCTTCCATGGCGTCGTCGGTGAAGCGCAGCTTGACGTTCTCGTATTCGAAGAGCTTCTGGTACTGACGCGCGATGGCATTGCGCGGTTGCGTCAGGATCTGCACGAGCGCCGGACGGTCGAGCTCGTGCAGCGTGCCGAGCACCGGCAGACGGCCGACGAACTCGGGAATCAGCCCGAACTTGATGAGGTCCTGCGGTTCCACCTGCTCGAGGAGCGAGCCGGTGTCGCGCTGCTTGCGGCTCTTCACGTCGGCCTTGAAGCCGAGCGTCTTGCGGCCGAGGCGGCGTTCCACCACCTTCTCCAGCCCGACGAACGCGCCGCCGCAGATGAAGAGGATGTTGGTCGTGTCGATCTGGAAGAATTCCTGGTGCGGGTGCTTGCGGCCGCCCTGGGGGGGCACGTTGGCCACCGTGCCTTCGAGGATCTTGAGCAGCGCCTGCTGCACGCCCTCGCCCGAAACATCGCGGGTGATCGACGGGTTCTCGTCCTTGCGGCCGATCTTGTCGATCTCGTCGATGTAGACGATGCCCTGCTGGCACTTCTCGATGTCGCCGCCGGCCGCCTGCAGCAGCTTGAGGATGATGTTCTCGACATCCTCGCCCACGTAACCGGCTTCGGTCAGCGTGGTCGCGTCGACGATCGTGAAGGGCACCGACAGCAGCTTGGCGAGCGTCTGCGCGAGCAGCGTCTTGCCGGTGCCGGTGGGCCCGATGAGCAGGATGTTGGACTTCGTCAGTTCGACGTCCGTCCGGCCCTTCGGCTGCTTCTGAATCTCGAGCCGCTTGTAGTGGTTGTACACCGCCACGGCGAGCTTCTTCTTCGTGCGTTCCTGCCCGATGACGTACTCGTCGAGGAACTTCTTGATCTCGGGCGGAGACGGCAGGGTGGAGCGGACACTGCGGCTCTCACGGTTGTCGTCGGCGATGATGTCGTTGCAGACCTCGACACACTCGTCGCAGATGAAGACCGTGGGGCCGGCGATGAGTTTCCTGACGTCGTTCTGATCTTTGTTACAGAACGAGCAGCGCAGGATTTCACCCTCGCCGTTCTTCTTGACCATAAGGGATG
>JALHON010000152.1 GCA_022842985.1 Acidobacteriota bacterium
GTCCACTGGCGCTTGCCGGCGCGGCCGTGCGCGTGGCGCGGCTCGTGTTCGGGCGGGCGCCGGGCTGGGTGAATGTGTTCCTCGTGCCGCCCGTCACCGACGACCGGCAGGTCCGCGGGGTGGCGGTGCCGGCCGTGGTGGACGAGGGCGCGCTCGCGCCGGTGTGGCCGGTGCTCGCGCCGCGCGATCGCGTGCGGCTCGAGACGGCGCTCGCCGGCTGATCGCCGGCGCGGCGACTCCTCAGACGACGCGACCAAAGCTCATGGCGACGACGCGGTCGGCGCGTGCCAGCAGCCTCGGGTCATGGCTCGCGGCGATGACGGCGCGGCCGTGCGCCGTGGCTTCGGTCTGCAGGAGGGTGATGACGTCCTCGCCGGCAGCGGCGTCGAGGCTGCCGGTGGGTTCGTCGGCCAGCACGACCGGCGGATCGAGGACGAGGGCACGCGCGAGGGCCGTTCGCTGCTTCTCCCCACCGCTGAGCACGCGAGGCAGGACATCCGCGCGTGCCGCCAATCCCAGGCGCTCGACGAGAGCCAGGGCGCGACGACGCGCGTCCGGCCGCCGGACGCCGGCGAGTGTCAGCGGCAGTTCCACGTTCTCGGCCACGGTGAGGGCGTCGATCAGGTGGAACGCCTGAAAGACGATTCCCAGGTGGTGCAGCCTGAAGGCGGTCAAGGCCGCCTGATCCAGCGTGCCCAGATCGATGCCGTCCGTTTCGACCACACCTGCCGTCACCGGGAGCAAACCGCCGACGAGTGACAGCAGGGTGGTCTTGCCGCTGCCGCTCGGCCCGATGAGTGCCGTGATGGCGCCGCGAGGCAGGCTGAGCGACACGCCGTCCACCGCGCGCACGAGGCCGCCGCCCGCCTCGAAATGCCGGCTCACGTTCGCGAGTCGCACCGCAACGGCCGAGGTCATGCGCGAAAGAGCTCCGCCGGATGGACGCGCCGCACGCGGCGCAATGGCAGCACGGCGCCGAGCCCACCCAGCAGACACGTCGCCAGGCCGACGGCCACGAGGGCATCCGCCGACAGCGACAGGGCCATCGCCGGCACCACGCGCACTACCAGCGGTGCCGACACGGCGTAGCCGAGCGCACCGAAGAGAAAGCCGCCGCCGGCCGCCGCCAGGGACTGGAAGAGCACGAGCCGCACGAGCACCTGCTGGGGCGCCCCGATCGCCTTGAGCACGGCGTAGATCTCGCGTTGCTCGAGGACCGCGCCATAGAGCAGCAGGGTCAGCACCGCGAGGCCGACCACCGCGCCAAGGACGGCAACGGTCGCCAGGATCGGCAGCAGGCCGCCGCGCAGCTCACGCATGTTGTTCGCCGAGAAGTCCGCGTGTGTGAACGCGGCGGTTCGCGGCACCTGTCCGGCCAGGCGCGCGACGAGTGCTTCAGGCGGCAGCCCCTCGATGCCTCGCACGAGGAAGAAGCTCGCCATGTCGGACATCCCGAGCAGCAGTTGCGCATCTTCCAGCGTCACGACGGCAAACTGTGTGAGCACCGAGTTGGTGCCGCGGCTGAGGCCGATCACCCGGAACGGTCGGCCCTGGACGACGAGCGTGTCGCCGACGTGAATGCCGTGCTGTCGGGCCAGCGCGCGGTCGAACACGATCTCACCGGCCGAGGGCACCATGTCGCCTTCGGCCGCCTCGGGACGGCCTGTCGCGGAGCGCGGGTCGACCCCGAGCAGGATGACGGTGACCTGACGCTCGCCGACGCGCGCGGTCGTGATCACCCGAAGCAGGGGGCTGACCTCGCGCACGCCGTCGACCTGCGCCAGCACGTCGGCCTCGGCCGCGGACAGCAGGGACGTGCTCTTGATGAAGTTCGTGGTGCCCTCCTGAGCGACCCAGGCCTCGACGGGACGCGACGAGACATACCCATTGGCCTCGGTGCGCACACCGTCGTAGAGCGCCGCCAGGAACAGCATCAGCAGTACCGCGAAGCCGATACCCGCCACGGTGATGGTCACACGCACGCGGTCGAAGGCCATCAGACGTCCGACCAGCGGGACACCGCGGGGCCACGTGGCACGGGCGCTCATCCGGACCCCGCTCTGGCCCCGATGAGGACCTCAGGCTTGATGTCACCCAGACGGCCGGCAGCGGCCGCGAGCTCGGCTGCCCCGTAATCGGCCGGCACGCGCAGGACCCGCGGCGCGGCCAGCTGGCCGAGCCGGCGCGCCAGCGCGTAGTGCGGATTGGCGCCAAGGGCCGCATCGAGACGCTCGGCCAGGCCCTCGAAGGTCTCCGAAAGATGGTCGCCGCCCACGAGCAAATCGTACCCGGCGGCCGCGTCCGTGTCCCAGGCTCGCAGGGCGTGGTAGGCAGGAGTGGCGGCCTCGGCCCAGAGAGACCGCAGCACCTCGGCGACGAATGGCTCACTCAGCTTCTCGCCCCGCAGGTCACTCTGTCGAGAGCGGCGGCCGAGGAAGCGGAGGGTGGGCAGGGCTCCCAGATGCCCCGTGCACTCGACGACGTCGCCGAGCAGGTAGCGCCAGAGTCCCCCGCCGTTCGTCACGACCACCTCGTAGTGCGCACCACGCTCGAGCGCATGCGCACCGCGAACCTCGCCCGCATCGTCGATGAACTCGAAGAAGTGCGAGGTCACGGCCAGAGCGTGGGTGCCCTGGTACGGGATGGTGACGACGGCCTCGGTGGCCAGCAATCCCTTGGCTTGAACGAGCACATGGGGCACGCGTGCAACGAGGCGGCGGAATCCGGGGGCGGCCGCCTGATCACCCCAGCAGCTCACGACCTGGAGGTGTGGCCACCAGCGCGGCCAGTCACCCGGGCCAATCCGGCGAAGTTCGGCCGCGCGTGCCGCCGGCAGAGACTCGACCAGCCCCGTCCAGTCGGCGTCGGCCGCCTGCAGGAGCAGGTCGAGGAACGACGGGTGCCAGACCGAGAGGAGCCGGAGGTCGCGTTGCGACAGCAGGTGGGACAACGTGAGGCGCCAGAACGTGGGCAGGTCGCGCGCGTGCCGCACCGACGCTGGCACCGCCAGGGCGCGTCGCACGAGCCATGCACTGGCGCCGCCGAGATAGTCGGCATCGTCGGCAAATCCGATCGGCACGGCTCCAGGGGCGTCGTCGGCCGGCGGGTCTCCTGGTGGGGACACCGACCAGTACGCCGGCCCCCAGCGCAACGCCGGCCGCTGACGTGCCAGGTCCACGATCCACGTGGCCACGGCGGCGTCGAATCCCTCCTGGAGCGCGGCTGAGAACGGGATGAGCTTCCGCGATCCGGTGGAGCCGCTCGTCGGTACCAGATGCGAGACGCGCCCGCAGGCGAGCACGTCGGATTCGCCGCCGCGGATGCGGTCGACCCAGGGCGCCACCGCCGCGGCGGTGGTCAGCGGGACCCGTCGCGCGAAGTCGCCGGCGTCCCGGATCCTGGCAAAGTCGTGCTCGCGGCCGAAGGCGCTCGTCGCGTGCCGCGCCAGTCGTGCGAGCAGCCAGGCCTCCTGCGTGGCGCGCGGATCACGAGCCGCCCGGGCGAACCACCGTGCGGCCGGCAGGCTGCGGGCCAGCCAGAGCAGGTTCGCGGCCGAGGCCCCGGCGTTCACGCGCCCGCTCGCCCCGGTGAGGCCTCGTGGCCGCGGATCATCCGCCTGCCCGCGGCGGTGAGATTGTCGTCGCTGAGCGCGGTGAGACACACGAGTTCGTCGCCGGCGGCGTGTCCGGGATTCCGTGTCAGAAAGAACCGCACGTGGTCGTCGTCGACACGTCCGCGGGGCACGGCGGCCAGCCGGGGCCGCAGCCGCTGCGGACGCGGAAATCGCACGATGCCGGCCGTCGCGTCGAACTCATCACCGAAACGGGCGCGCGCAAGGGCGTCGAGCAGCCGGGCGGCGTCGGGCGGCGTCGGGACATCGCAACGAGGCCAGAAGTTGCGCCAGAACACCGGCAGGAATCGATAGGTCCGGAATCCCGACGACAGCAGGAGCCAGTACCACGGGTCGCCGGGGTGTGCCGTCTGCAGCCGGCGCACGTGCGCGATCCACGCCCGTGCAAGCACCGGCGATCCCCAGGCCTCGGGCGCGACGATCGTGTCGCCGGAATAGACGACGCGCACACGCTGCCCCTGGTGCATGGCATCGAACACCTGGATCGTCGAGAAGCCCACGAGCCGACCACCGCGGCGGATTCGAATCGCCCAGTCCTTCCGGTCGAGGTCAGCCGCGAACTGCGCCGCCGTCACCCCCTCGAAGTGCTCGGAGAGCAGACCGAACAACTCGGCGCGGTCCTCGGCGGTGAGCGCGGCGCGGGGCCCGACGGTCGCCTGCTCCGCGTCGGCGTCGATCGTGGGTCCTCTCGCGTCGATGTTCACAGCCACCCCACGTCGGGCCGCAGGAGTCGGTCGTCCCACGGCTCCGACCACGCGGGCTGATGCGGCCACCGCACCTCGTACACCGTCGTGAAGTACTCCCGGGGCCGCGTCAGCGCGCGCAGGATGCCGCACCAGGGATCACGCCGGTCGAGTGACAGCGACAGCCACGAGAGACCGCGGGCCGCCGCGAGGGCCTGCAGCGCCGGCCAGAGGGCCAGCCAGTCGCGCGCCTCGTCCACACTGACCGCCAGCAGGGCGCCCTGCGCCAGCACCTCACCCGGACCGGGAAGCGGGGGCCATCCGCGCAGGCGTCGCGCGACGTTGATCGCCGGGCGCATCAGGCGCAGCGGGCCGGACACGCCGTCGATCACCGTCTGGCGGAAGGCCCGCTGATCCCACACGCCCGCCGCGGCGACGATGCGGCCATCACGCCGCACGACGGCGAAGTCCCGCGAGGTCACGCCGTGCACGGCGAGCGCGCGCCAGCACCGGTCCGTCCAGGGCAGGGTCAGCTGCGCGCGGCAGGCGTGCCGGTGCAGGAACGCGCCGAGTTCTTCCGGCGGCACGGGTGCGCCGCGGGCCCCGCGATCGCCGGCCACCGGCAGCACCGGGGCGAGAAACGTGACGAGCGCGCCCAGGGGCCGGTAGGCCGGCAGGCCCAGCCGCCCGCCGCGCTCGAGCACCCGCCTGGCGCGCACGTTGTCGTCGGCGATGCTCGTGACGAATCCTTCGGCGCCCCGCCGGGTCGACCAGTCTGCCAGCCGGGCGTACCCTTCGCGGAGCGCCGTTCGGGGCAGCGGCGCCGCCGCGGCGGCGCGCAGTTCGGCGAGGTATCCGATGCGGCGCACGGCGCCATTTCGATACAGGTCGCGGACGCTGCACCGGCCCATGGCGTCGATGTGCCCGTCGTGCTCGTGGAGCACCGTGACATCGTCGGCGCCGGCGACGCCCGCGCCGGCGTCGTAGGCTGGTTCGCGCGTGAAGGCCACGCGGACCGCGCCGGGGATCGCCGAACGCCGAAGCAGCTGCCGGAGTCCGACGTCGTCGGACGGCAGCGCCAGGCGCACGCCGCTCGTCGCCGGCGGCGTCAGTGCGCGGGAAGCAGTGGGCCCTGCCACGCCTGATCCCCGAGCGGATAGTGATCGCGCAGACTGACATCCTGCCGATGCAGCGCGTTGATCATGTAGAAGTTCCGCCACATGAAGGCGTTGCCCCGGTTCACGGGATCGAGACTGCGGCGCACGATGCTGGTCCACCCATAGAACCGGCGCCGTGCCTGCAGACACGCCTGCTGCAACGCCTCGGGCGACATGCCGCGCGGCGTGAAGGGAATGCGGTTGTAGCTGTAGCGGTCATCGAGCCACCACGCATCGTAGAGGAGCCGCCCCTCCGCCTGCAGGCGCGCATAGAGTGGCGTGCCTGGAAACGGCGTGAGGTGGTTGAAAGCGGCAATGTAGAAGGCGTGCTCCTCGGCGAAGGCCACGGCCGGCGCGAAGCTTTCCGGGGTGTCGCCGTCGTAGCCGAAGATGAAGGTGCCGTAGACGCGGATCCCGTGGCGCCGCAGGTTCGCCAGTGCCGTCTCGAAGCCGCCACGGGCGGTGTTGAAGCGTTTGTTCATCAGCGCGAGGTTCGCCGGTTCGAGGCTCTCGAAACCGATGAGCACGCCCTGGCAGCCGCTGCGCACGAGCAGGTCGAGGAACTCCTCATCGTGGGCGGCATTGATACTGGCCTGGCTGACCCAGCGCACGTGCAGCGGGATGAGGGCCCTGAAGAATTCCTTGGCCTGCCGCAGGTTCGACGTGATGTTGTCGTCGACGAAGAAGAAGAGTTTCTTGTCGTTCCGGAGGGCGCGAATTTCGTCCAGGATGTCGTCGATCGGCCGGCGCGTCTGTGTCGCCTCGAACACGGTCTGCACCGCGCAGAACTCACACTGGAAGTGGCAGCCGCGGCCGGCTTCCACCAGGCCCACGGGCAGGTAGCGTTTGCCGCGGAAGATCGAGCGGTCTGGCCGCAGGCCGTCAAGCGGCGTGCGCCCGGTCGCGCGGTACAGCGGTCGCAGGCGGCCGTGCCTGGCGTCGTCCACCACCTCGGGCCAGAGCAGTTCCGCCTCGCCGACGACCACGGATTCCGCATAGCGCCCGACTTCCTCGGGACACAGGGAGGCGTGGAACCCGCCCATCACGACCGGCACGCGACGTTTCCTGAACTCGCTTGCGATCTGATAGGCGCGCCGGGCCGTGTAGGTCTCGACGCTGATCGCCACGAGGTCGGTCGGCTCGTCGAAGGGAATCTCCTCCATGCGATCGTCGTAGAAACGCACGTCGACGGCGGCGGGGGTGAGTCCGGCGAGCGTCGCCGCCGGGAGCGGCTCCATCTGCCAGGTGCGGATGTACTGCTGCCCGGGCTTGCGGCCCACGCAGGGGTGCACGATGGTCAGCCTGAAGCGGCTCATGAGGCGGCCGGGGCGGCTGGCACGCCGGCCGGAGCACGGCCGATGATCCAGTCGCAGTTGTAGAAGCGCGACAGGTTGTTCGCGTAGAAGCGATAGCCCAGGTTGGTGCCGAGACGCACCGGCCACGGGGCCGGTGAGCGGCGGATGCGTCGCCAGATGCCGGAGTAGCTGTAGGCATGTTTCCAGGCGGCTTCGACGCCCTGCTGAAGCTCCTCGACGCTCATGTTGCGCGGCTGGAACACGACGTGCTGCGCGTCGTAGAGCTCCCAGTCACGCGTCAGGATGCGGCCCTCGGCCTCCAGACGCGTGAACAGCGGCGTCCCGGGGAACGGCGTCACCACGGCAAAGCGCGGCAGGTCGATGCCGGCCTGAACGGCGAACTCGGCGGTCTTGAGGAACACGTCCGGCGCATCGTCGTCCAGACCGAAGACGAAACATCCCTGCAGGGCGATCCGGTGCGCATGCAGGCGGTCGACCACGTGCAGGAAACGGTCGGGGGACGTGAACCCTTTGTGGTTGCGCTTCAGATTGGCGCCCGACAACGACTCGAGCCCCATGAGCAGGCCCGCGCACCCGCTGGCTTCGGCGAGGTCGAGCAATTCTTCGTCGTCGGCAAGCAGCACCGTCGACAGGCCATACCACTGCAGGCGCAGCGGAATCAGCGCCGTGAACAAGCGGACCGCATAGGCGCGATCGGCGATGAGGTTCAGGTCGATGAAGATGAGCTTGCGCGCGCCGTGCTGGCGGATGTCGGCCACCACGTCTTCAACCGGCTTCTGGAACGGGCGCCGCCCCCAGGCCGTGGGCACCACGCAGAAGTCGCAGGGGTGCACGCAGCCGCGGGTGGCTTCGAACACATTGCTCGTCAGGAACTGATGGCTTGGCAGGAGATCACGCCGCGCGAACGGGCGGCCGCCCAGGTCGAGGCCGGGCGCCTGGACGTATCGTGGGCGGAGGGCGCCAGCCGCCACGTCGCGCAGGAGCTGCGGCCAGGTATCTTCGGCATAGCCCACCACAACCGCGTCGGCATGCGGCTGGGCGTCATCCGGCACCAGGGTGACGTGAGGGCCGCCCAGCACCACGACGACGCCGCGGCGGCGGAAATCGTCGGCGAGCTCGTAGGCCCGCCGCGCGGTTCCGGTGATGACGGTGATCCCCACCACATCGGCCGCCAGGTCATGCGGCACGTCGGCGATGCCTTCGTCGTAGAGCACCACCTCGTGCAGCAGGTCCGGCGGAATGAGCGCCGCGAGCGTGGTCAGCGTGAGGGGCTGGTACCTGAGGGACTTCTTCCAGATGCCGCTGCGGTGCCGATAGAGCGGACCCTTCGGCGAAATGAGCGCGATCCGGAGGGGCCTCGCCGCCGGAGTTCCGCGCGCGAGGTCCTCGCTTCCCGTTTGCCCCGACGACGTGTCAGCCATGGCACCCCTCGTGTGCCTACTCTGCCACGGCCGGACGGCCGGATCACCTACTTCGTGGGGCCCTACGCCGTCGCGGCGTGGTGCAGCGACAGCCCGCCGGCGAAGGCGGAGAGACGCTCGCGCAGAATCAGGCGGCCGCGGTGCAGGCGCGACTTGAGCGTCTGGTCCTTCACGCGGAGGCGGCGGCTCGCTTCTTCCGTCGAGAGGCCGCGCAGGTCGCGCAGAATCACCGGCGCCCGGTAGATGGCCGGCAGCTCCGCCACCGCCACACGCAGCGCGTCGCGCAGTTCGGCGCGGTGCACGGCGTCGTCGCCGAGGTTCGACCAGTCGGCCGGTTCGTTCAGGCGCGGCGAGCCGTCTTCGTTGACGCTGCCGTTGTCGTCCGACACCTCGTGGAAGCGGGCCGAGCGCGTCGAGCGCAGGCGCGACATCGCGGTGTTGAACGTGATGCGATAGATCCAGGAAGAGAGGGCGGCATCGCCGCGGAAGGCGTCGATCTTGTCCCGCACCTTCAGCAGGACGTCCTGCACGACTTCTTCGGCATCTTCCTTGTTGCGAGTGTAGCGCAGCGCCAGCTGGTAGACCCTGGCGCCGTAGGTGCGGGCCAGTTCGGCCACGGCGGTGTCGTCGCCGGCCTGCAGGCGCTCGATGAGTGCGGTGTCGCTCGGAGTGCGGTTCACGGTTACCTCGTCTCGTTGTCTACCCGTAAAGAACACCCGTGGACGGACGGGTATTCCCCGGAGCAGGCACCGGACGAAGACGAGGTGGAACCGGAGGCGGCCGCGAGGCGGCGCGGGCGGCCTCAAATGGGCTTCAGACCGCCCCAGACGGTGGCAAGGATGTAAAGCGGTGCCGCGATGCCCACGGCCAGCGCGATGGCCAGGGCGGCCACGGCGAAGGGCCGGCGGCGGTGGTCCACGACCGGCCGGCGGAGCTGGCTGGGCGCGTTGCTGCCGGCCTCGGAGGCCTGCACCTGGAGCACCGCGCGGGCCACGATGACGACCGAAGCGGTGATGGCGGTGATGAGGGCCACCACGAAGATCTCCTGATGGGCGTCGAACGTGCGCCGGTAGAGCATCGCCAGGCGCCACGCGTTCACGCCCTGGAAGGCGATCCACACCATGGCGAGGAGCGCGATGGCCTCGGCGGCGTGCTGCGTCGCGCCGTCCGCCAGGCCGCGGTCGCCAGGCCGGCTGGAGCGGCGAATCAGCACCGCCACGATGGCCGCGAACACGAGGCTGAGGGCCACCTGCAGGCCGAACGGCAGGTACACCAGCTCGACCGACTTGAAGGCGAACTGGCTCGGGTTGCCGTCGTCGAACCGGATCGGCACGAGGAGCGGCAGCCGGTCGTAGGCGTCGTGCAGGAAGGAGAACGTCGCGGTGGTGACGAGCGCGCTCATCCAGCCCGCGATGCGGGTGTATTCGGTGCAGCGAAGAGGGGCGCTGTTCATGATGGCGATGCATCGATGGACGCTGGCCGTCGATCGAATACATCGCCAAAGTGCTGCACGAAGCGTGCCTCGATCTCCGCCATCGGGATCTGCACGCCAATCTCACGTTCGAGCGAAGTTACGCCGTATTCCGCGATCCCGCAGGGAACGATCAGCTGAAAATACTCAAGGTCCGTCCAGACATTGAGGGCAATGCCGTGGCACGTGATCCATCTGGAAATTCGAACGCCGAGGGCGCCGATTTTCTCGGGCGGACGCGGGCCGGAGGGTACCCGCACCCAGGCGCCCGACTTGCCGGCGATGCGGCCGGCGGCGACGCCGTAGGAGCCGCAGACGCGGATCATCACCTCTTCCAGATCGCGGACGTAGCGGTGCACGTCGCGGCGATCGGGGTCGAGGTCGATGATGGGATAGGCCACGAGCTGGCCGGGGCCGTGGTAGGTGACATCGCCGCCGCGGCCGGTTTCCGACACCTCGACGCCCATCGCCGCCAGGCGCTCGGGCGGCGCGAGGATGTGCCCGCGCCCGCCGTCGCCCTTCACGCCGAGGGTGAGCACGTGCGGGTGCTGCAGCAGGAGCAGCGTGTCGGGAATCGTGCCGGCCTTGCGTTCCTCGACGAGCGCCCGCTGCAGGGCCAGCGCCTCGGCATACGGCACGACGCCCAGGCGGCGGACCTGGAGCTGGCGCCTGGGGGCTGGGGGCTGGAGGCTGGGGGCTGGGGCGTGCACGCTGCCGCCGGACTAGTACGGGAGCCTGGAGTCGATGTTAAGGCCGGGCCCAGGAACGGCGGGACGGTAGCACGCGCCAGCCCCCAGCCCCCAGCCCCTAGGTCTGGCTCGCGTCATAGTGTTCCAGCGAGCGCTTCAGGTCGGCCAGGAACTCGTCGGCCACGACGCCGTCCACGAGGCGATGGTCGAAGCCGAGCGTGAGGTAGCCCATCATCCGGATGCCGATCATGTCGTCGATGACCACCGGCCGCTTCTCGATCGTGCCGACGCAGAGAATCGCGACCTGCGGCTGGTTGATGACGGGCAGCCCGAACTGCGCCCCGAGGTTGCCGGGGTTGGTGATGGTGAAGGTGCCGCCCTGCACTTCGTCGGGGTTGAGCTTCTTGGCGCGGGCGCGGTCGGCCACGTCCTGGATGGCGCGCGAGAGGCCGAGCAGGTTCTTCTCGTCGGCGCCCTTCACGACCGGCACGATGAGCCCGTGTTCGAGCGACACGGCGATGCCGAGGTTCACCGAGCCGCGGTAGACGACGTTGTCGCCGTCGATCGAGGCGTTCAGCACCGGATGCCGGCGCAGGCAGTCGGTGACCGCCTTGGCGATGAACGACGTGAACGTGAGCTTCGCGCCCTGGCGTTCGTACTCGTCCTTCTTCGCCCGGCGGATCTGATCGACGCGGGAGTAGTTGACCTCGAACACCGAGTAGACGTGCGGCGAGGTGTGCTTGCTGAACACCATGTGTTCGGCAATCTTCTTGCGCATCACCGACATCGGCTCGACGCGGTCGCCCACCATGCGCGCGACCGGGGCGGGCGCGTGCACCGGCGCCGATGGCTTCGCCGACACCGCGGCGGACGCTCCCGGCGCAGCCGGTCGCGCCGAAGCCGCGCCAGCGGCGGAGGCGGATTCGATGTACTCGAGGATGTCGTGTTTGGTCACGCGGCCACCGGCACCCGAGCCGGTGATGTGGCCGATATCCACGCCGTGTTCCTTGGCGATGCGGCGCACGAGCGGCGACGACCGCTGCGCGCGGCCATCCGCCTTCGCCGCATCCGCGGCGACGGCGAGACCGGCTGTGCCGGTCCCGGCCGCGGGTGCGGTC
>JALHON010000153.1 GCA_022842985.1 Acidobacteriota bacterium
GCCGGCGGGGCATCCGCGTCCAGCGCGGCGTCGCCGCGGCTGACGCCCCACGCGATCGCCGCCGAGATCACACTGGCGACCACGCCGCAGAGCATCGCGCGCGTCACACCCAGCTGCGGAATCAGCACGAAGCCGGCCAGCAGCGCGCCGGCGGCCGCGCCGAGCGTGTTCGTGGCATACAGCATGGCCGTGCGCCGGGTGCGGGCGGGCGAGTCGCTCGCGAACCAGCGGATGGCGAGCGGGAAGGTGGCCCCGAGCGCGAGCGCCGGCACGAGCACGAGCACGACGGCGAGTCCGACGCGCACGAGCGGGAAGGCGACGCCGGGCGCGGCGTCCCGATACGCCCAGCGCAGCAGCGGCGTGCACGCGGCCAGTACGAGCGGCAGCGCGAGGGCTACCGCGCCGACGCCCAGTTCGAGCAGCGCGTAGGCGCGCCCCGCGGCCGGACGGGTCATCGTGCGGGCCACCCGGCCCACGGCGGCGGCACCGGCCGCGAGCCCGAGCAGGAAGGCGCCCACGACCACGCTCGCCGCGGCGGTCGTGTGTCCCAGAGACAGCGTGAGCAGCCGCGTCCAGGTGACTTCGTAGACGAGGCCGGCAAATCCCGAGCAGGTGTAGGCGGCGAGGAACCAGACGGCGCGAACGGGCACTGCGGTAATGGTAGCCGCTATACTCGCGACCAGTTCGTCGAGAGGAGCAGCAGCGTGCGCGCGGAGTTCGTGATTGTCGGGGGCGGAATCTACGGGATGGCCACGGCGTGGTCGCTGGCCACACGCGGCGCCGAGGTGCTCGTGCTCGAAGCGCGGGACGTGGCGGCGGGCGCCTCGGGCGGCCTCGGCAAACGCGGCGTGCGGGCCAACGGACGCGACGTGCGCGAGCTCCCCTTGATGCGCCTCGCCTACGACCTCTGGCCCACGCTGCACGAAATGCTCGGTGCGGAGACCGGCTACGAACGCGTCGGCCATCTGCAGCTCTACGAGCGGCATCATGACGTGGGCGGCGCGGCGGTCCGTGCCCGCGTGCAGACGGCGCTCGGCATTCCCACCACGCATCTCGAAGGCGCGGCCGTGCGCGAGGTGGAGCCGGGGCTCACCGACAAGGTGCTCGGCGCCCTGCACGCGCCGCTCGACGGCGTGGCCGATCACGAGGCCACGACGCGTGCCTATGCGGCCGCGGCGATGCGTGCCGGTGCCGTCGTGCGCACGGGCGCCGAGGTGACGGGCGTTGTCCGCGCGGGCGGCCGCGTCTCGGCGCTCTCGCTCGCAGACGGCACCACGGTGGAGGCCGGGCGCGACGTGCTCTTCCTCGCCAACGGCGGCCTCGTGGACCTCATGGCGCGCGCCTTCGCGTGCGGGTTGCCGTGCTGGAACATCTATCCGCAGGTGGTGATCTCGACGCCGGCCACGGTGGCGCCGTTCCATTCGTACGTGGGCCACCTGCATCGTCCGGTGGCGCTCAAGATGGTGCCGGGGAACCGCGTGATGCTGTCGGGCGGCTGGCGCGGGCGCCTGAACGCCGCGAGCGGCCGCGGCGAGACGATCCCCGCCTCGGTCACCGGCAACTGGGCGGATGCGATTGCGGTCTTTCCCGCCATCGCGGAACTGGCGATCGCCGAGGCCACCGCTGACCGCGCCGAAGCGAACAGCCTCGACCTCGTGCCGGTCATCGATCGCGTGCCCGGGGCGTCGAATGCCATCGTGGCCGTGGGCTGGACCGGGCACGGCTGGGCGATTGCCCCGGCCGTGGCGCCGCTGCTCGCGGCATGGGCGCTCGACGGCGAGGTGCCGCAGTTGCTGCGCCCGTTCGCGCTCGCGCGCTTTCCGGCGATCTAGCGCGCCAGGCCGCGGGTGGGCCACAGCCACGCCGCGAGGGTCACGGCGGCGCTTGCGGTGAGCATCGGCACGACGCCGAACTGCACCACGAGGAGCGGCATCGTTGCCGTGATGAGCCCGCCGCCGAGCAGTGGCGAGATCACGATCGAGCGGGCGGCGAAGGCCTGCGCGGCCGTGGTGTGGTTGTGCGGATCGGCGATGCGCAGCAGCATCAGCCCTACGGCCGCCACGCCCGTCTGCGTGCCGTAGACCACGAGGCCCTGTTCGAACCAGTCGCGCGGCAGCATCCGCGGCGCGATCCACAGGAACGAGCCGACGCACCAGACGATCGCCACGATCATCAGCAGCGTGAAGGGCACCACGTTCTGCACGAAGAGGTCGAGCCGCATCGAGGCGACGGCCGCCGCCACGAGCAGATCGAGCGCCAGTCCGGTGAGGCGCTGGAACGTCGCCCGGTCGAACCATGCGGCGATCCCCGTGCGCTCGGCCACGACCTGAATCGCCATGCCGCCAATCATCGCGAGCGGGAAGAGCGGAAAGCCGCTGAACGCGGGATGGAGCGCCTGCAGCGCGGTCTGCAGCCCCCAGCCGAGCAGGATCGCGACCGCGATGACGATGGTGTGGAGGGTGAGCGGCTCGATCGCGACCGCGCTCACGGTGCCCGTGGCAATCGACCGCCGCGCCTCGGGTGGCACGAGTCCCGAGACGTCCTGCGGCAGTGCGGCATCCCCAGCCGTGACCTGCGACGCGTGGCCGCGGCGGGCGCCCCACTGGATCAGGATGACGCCGCCGATGACGCCGGTGACGAGGCCGACCGTGGCCGACATCTGGCCGAGGGCGGCGCCGGCGGGGAAGCCGAGATCCGTGAACACCGACGCCATCGCGCTCGCCGTGCCGTGACCACCGGAGAAGCCCACTTCGATGAGGCAGGCGAAGAGCGCCGGGGTGGCGAAGACCGGCGTCAGCACGATCCAGGTGAGCAGCAGGCCCACCACGTACTGGCCCACGGCGTTCACGACAGAGAAGCGTACGAGAGGCCCGGCGGTGCGGGCCACGGCCGTGAGCGATGGCACTGGCGCGCCAAGGAAGAGCGCCGCGAAGACCACGTTGATGAGCACGGCCGGCCACGCGGCCCACGCCGCCATCACCTCGCGCGGCACGACGTCGAGCCCGTGCGGCCCGGCGGCGAGCCCGAGGAACCCGGCCAGCAGGGCTGCTGGCAGCAACAGGCGCCCGAGCGCCGGCACGGCCAGCCTGAGCGCGAAGCCGAGGGCCATGAGGACGCTCAGTCCCCCCAGGGCCAGGATGAACGGCATGCGCCGGAAGCATACGCCGGAAGGGCGCCGGTCACTCGCGGTATCATCGCGGCCGGCCGCCCCGGCGCGGCCGAGCGGCGCGGATCTCCTCCGCGCCTGAGGCGAGGAATCCGATGTCCAAGTTCAGTCTGTCAGTAATGGCTCTGACGCTCGCGGCGGTCGTGAGCGTGGGCGCGCAGCAGGCGGCGCCGGCCAGGAGCGGCCCCGTGCCGACCATCGAGGACCGCACGAGCGGCCTCCGCAGGATCGACGGCTACTTCCCGTTGTACTGGGATGAACGCGCCGGCACCATGCTGCTCGAAGTGCCGCGTCTCGATACCGAGTTCCTGCTCTCGACGGGCCTCTCGGCCGGTCTCGGCTCGAACGACCTCGGACTCGACCGCGGCCAGGGTGGCCAGGGCCGCATCGTCAAGTTCCAGCGCGTCGGTCCGCGCCTGATGCTCGTGCAGCCGAACCAGTCGTTCCGCTCGAGCAGCAGCAATCCGCTCGAACGCCGCGCCGTCGAGGACTCGTTCGCGAAGTCGATCCTGTGGGGCTTTGCCATCGCGGCCGAGTCGAACGGACGCCTGCTCGTGGACGCGACCGACTTCTTCCTGCGCGACGTGCACGGCTCGGCCGGCGGCCTGCGTCCCGGCAACTACCGCGTCGATCGCTCGCGCAGCGCCTTCTACCTGCCGAACACCAAGGGCTTCCCGAAGAACACCGAAGTGGACATGACGCTCACCTTCGTGAACGAGGCCGTGAACCCGCGTGGCGGCCTCGGGCCCACGCAGGGCCCGAACCCGATCGGCATGGCGGGCGGCGGCGGTGGCGGCGGCTTCGGCGGCAACCTCTTCAGCGGCACGGTGGGCAGCGTCACCCCCACGGCGGACTCCGTCACGCTGCGTGAGCACATGTCGTTCGTCGAGCTGCCCGACGGCAACTACACGCCGCGCAACGACGATCCGCGCGCCGGCTACGGCGGCCTGACGTTCGTGGACTTCAGCCAGCCGATCGGCGAGCCCATCCAGTTCCGCTACCTGCGCCGGCACCGCCTGGTGAAGAAGGATCCGAACGCGGCGGTGAGCGAGCCGGTCACGCCCATCCGCTACTGGGTGGATTCGGGCGCGCCCGAGGACGTGAAGAAGGCGCTCATCGAAGGTGCGATGTGGTGGAACCAGGCGTTCGAAGCCGCCGGCTTCCGCAACGCGTTCATCGTCGAGGTGCTGCCGGGCGACGCCGATCCGATGGACATCCGCTACAACATGATCAACTGGGTGCACCGCTCGACGCGCGGCTGGAGCTCGGGCGGCAGCGTCGCGGATCCGCGCACGGGCGAAATCATCAAGGCCACGGTGACCCTCGGCTCGCTGCGCGATCGCCAGGACTACATGATCTTCGAGGGGCTGCTCTCGCCCTACGAGACCGGCACCGAGAAGCCGTCGATTCTCTACGAGACGGCGATCGCCCGCATCCGCCAGCTCTCGGCGCACGAGGTCGGCCACACGCTCGGCCTCGGCCACAACTACTACGACAGCAGCAAGGGCTGGATCTCGGTGATGGACTACCCGCATCCGCTCGAGGAGCTGAAGGCCGACGGCACGATCGACATCACGAAGGCCTATGAAGCGCGCATCGGCGACTGGGACAAGGTGGCCATCAACTTCGGCTACCGCCAGTTCGCGCCCGGCACTGACGTGAACGCCGCGCTCGACAAGATCATCGACGACGCCTGGGCGCAGGACCTGCGCTACTTCACGAACCAGGACACCGACATCCACCCGCGCACGGAGCAGTGGTCGAACGGCGTCAATCAGGCCGATGAGCTGACGCGGCTCATGAAGATCCGCCGCGCCGCCATGAGCCGCATCGGCGAGAAAACCATCCGCAAGGGCGCCGCGATGACCACCATCGAAGAGCCGCTCGTGCCGATTTACATGTATCACCGCTATGCGGTCGAGAGCGCGTCGTCGATGCTCGGCGGCCAGGACTTCGTCTACGCGATGCGCGGTGATGGCCGCACGCCGGTGAAGTGGGAATCGGCGGCCAATCAGCGCAAGGCGCTCGAGTCGCTCGCCGCCACGCTGAAGCCGTCGGAACTCACGATTCCGAAGTCGATTCTGGATGCGATTCCGCCGCGTCCGCCGGGTTACGGCATGCACCGCGAGCTCTTCCCGCGCACGACCGGCGAGGCGTTCGATCCGGTGAACCCGGCGTCGATTGCCGCCGAGGTCACGATCGGCTTCGTGCTGCAGCCCGACCGCTCGGCGCGACTCGTGGCGCAGAGCGCCGTGGACCCGACGCTGCCGGGCCTCGGCGAAGTCATCGACCGCCTCACGAAGGCGACCTTCGATGCGGTGACGACGTCGCCCTACGAAGCGGAAGTGCGCCGCGCCACCGAGCGCGTGATGGTGGACCGCCTCACGTGGCTGGCGATGACCGCGCCGAACGGCCAGGTGCGGGCGCTCGCCTCGCTCAAGCTGCAGAACCTCGGCGCGCGAATGCGGGCGACCGCGGCGGCCACCGAGGCCGACCGCGCCCAGCGCGCGCTGCTCGCGGCCGACATCAAGCGCTTCCTGGAACGTCCGAGCGCCGATGCCGCGAAGATCATCCCGCCGTCGCCGGCGCCGCCGGGCGCGCCGATTGGCGAGATGCCGCAGGAGTGGCTGCTGACGCCGGCCAAATGCCCGGTGGATGCCGCGACCGGCACCTGCCGCCTCTACGCCCCCGGCTGGTAGGCAGAAACAACAGCACATGTAACGGGGTCTGTCACGGTCACCGAATGTCGCCGGGGTCTGTCACGGTCACAGACGGTGACAGACCCCGTTACATCTCGTGATGGTGACAGACCCCGTTACAAATCAGGGCTGGAACAGCCGGCGATAGAAGCCGCTGGTCTTCACCGTGATGGTCACCGGCGTGTCGTTCAGGTTCTGCCAGAACCAGCCGTGATTGCCGGTCATCGGCGCCTCGAAGGCGCCGTGGCCGCCCGCCTCGAATTCCCCCGTCCAGTAACTGCGATCGCCGCCGGTCTTGTCCGCGGCTTCGCCGTGCATATCGACGTCCACGCCGCCGCCGCTCGACGTCCACGAGAACACCAGCCGCTCGCCGGCGTTCATCTGCGCCTTGATCTCGGCGCCTTCGCCGGGCGCGAGCGTGATCGACATCTCGTCGCTGCGATAGGGTGCCGCGCTCTTGAAGAGGGAACCCGCGCCCGCAGCCCCTGCGCCAGCTCCAGCGTCGCTCCCCGCGCCCTCAGGCAGCGGCTCGGCGGCGGCCGCCGGAGCGCGGTACAGGCCGGTGGCGCGTCCGATGCCCGTCGGGTCGATGCCGTACTCCGCCGGCAGCACCACGGTCACGAGCAGCACGCCGGCCAGCGCGGCAGCCGTGAGCGTGGCCCGCACGAGGCGCAGCGGCGAGGGCGGGTCGGGCAGCGTGGGGACGACGGGTTCGGACATGGGGTGACGCCGTGGCAACGGCTACGACACGAAATAGCCCGTGAGCTGGTAGCCCATGAGCGCGAAGCCGCACGCCATCACGAGGACGTTGGCGGCGAAGGCCTGCTGCGTGAACGCGGCCGAGCGTCGCCAGTAGGCCATGGCCAGCAGGATCACGCTCAGCGCCAGCAACTGCCCGATCTCGACGCCGGCGTTGAAGGCCACGATCTTCGGCGCAAGCCCGGCACGCGGCAGCGCGAAATCCTGCAGCTTGGTGGCGAGGCCGAAGCCGTGGATGAGTCCGAAGAGCAGCACCGCGGCCTTGGTGTCTGGCTGCACGCCGAACCACGCGCGGAAGGCGCCCAGGTTGTCGAGCGCCTTGTAGACCACCGAGAAGCCGATGACGGCATCCACCAGATACGCGTCCACGTGGGTGCCCGACAGCACACCGTAGAGCAGCGTCACGCTGTGGCCCACGGCGAAGAGCGTCACGTACAGCGCCACGTCCTTCATCCGGTAGAGGAAGAAGATGACGCCCACGAGGAACAGGAGATGGTCGTAGCCGGTCACCATGTGCTTGGCGCCGAGGTACAGGAACGCCATCAGACCGCCCTGCTCCATGAACGCGCGATCGGCGGCCGAGACGCCGTGCGCGAAGACGGGGCCGGCGTCGAGCGTCAGCAGCGCGAGGCAGGCGAGGGCGAAGGGCACCACGCGCGACAGCCTATCGCAATCCGCTGAGCTCGTCCCAGCGCGCGTAGGCCGCCAGCAGCTCGTCCGGCACGGCCGCCAGACGCGCCATCGTGGCGCTGATCTCACCGGCCGGCTGCTTGTAGAAGTCCGGCGCGGCCACCGCCGCTTCGAGACGCTTCAGTTCGGCTTCGAGGGCCTCGATCTTCTTTGGCAGCGCGTCGCGCTCCATGCGCTCCTTGTTCGTGGCCTTGCGCGGCGCCGGACCAGCCTCGGCAGGCGGCGCAGCGGCAGGGCGGGGCGGTGCTGCCGCCGGGGGCGTGACGGCGCCCGACATCGGCGCGGACACGGGCGCGCTCGTGCGCGCCCCGGCCGTCGAGGCGGACGGGGCCGGACGCTGGCGCAGCCAGTCGTCGTAGCCGCCCACGTATTCGCTCACGCGGCCGTCGCCTTCGAATGCCAGCGTGCTCGTGACCACGTGGTCGAGGAAGCGGCGGTCGTGGCTCACGAGCAGCAGCGTGCCCGGCCAGTCCACGAGCTGCGCTTCGAGCAGCTCGAGCGTTTCGAGGTCGAGGTCGTTGGTCGGTTCGTCGAGCACGAGCACGTTGGCCGGACGCGTGAAGAGCCGCGCCAGCAGCAGACGGTTGCGTTCGCCGCCCGAGAGCGCCTTGACCGGCGACCGCGCCCGCTCGGGCGAGAAGAGGAAGTCTTCGAGATAGCCGTGCACGTGGCGGGTGCGGCCGGCCACGGTGATGCGGTCGTTGCCATCGCCCACCGTGTCCACCACCGTGCGTTCCGGATCGAGCTGTTCGCGCTGCTGGTCGTAGTAGGCGATCTGCACGTTGGCGCCGTGGCGGATGGTGCCGGAGTCGGGCGCGAGATCGCCGAGCAGCAGGCGCAGCAGCGTGGTCTTCCCGGCGCCGTTCGGCCCGATGAGGCCGATGCGATCGCCGCGCATCACGCGCGTCGTGAGATCCCGCACGATGACGCGGTCGCCATAGGCTTTGCTGACGCCCTCGGCCTCGAACACGAGCTTGCCCGACGACTCGGCCTGTTCGACCGACATCTTCACGTTGCCGATGACGTTGCGGCGTTCGGCACGTTCGGCGCGCATCTCCATCAGACGCTTCACGCGGCCTTCGTCACGCGTGCGCCGCGCCTTGATGCCGCGGCGCAGCCACACTTCTTCCTCGGCCAGCTTCTTGTCGAACTTCTCGGCGGCCAGGGCCTCGTTGGCCAGCCATTCCTCCTTCTTCTGAAGGAAGGCGGCGTAGTTGCCGGGCCACGACGTCAGATGTCCGCGGTCGAGTTCGATGACGCGCGTGGCGAGGCGTTCGAGGAAGGCGCGGTCGTGCGTGATGAAGAGCACCGCGCCGCCGTAGTCGGCCAGGAACGCTTCGAGCCACTCGATGGCCTCGATGTCGAGGTGGTTCGTGGGTTCGTCGAGCAGCAGCACGTCGGGCTGGGCGACGAGCGCGCGCGCCAGCAGCACCCGGCGGCGCCAGCCGCCCGAGAGCGTGTCCACCGGCGCGTCGGCGGGAAGGTCCAGCCGGGTGAGCACGAGCTCGACGCGCTGCTCGAGGCTCCAGCCGTCGCGCTCCTCGAGTTCGTGCTGCAGGCGGCCCATGCGGTCGAGCGCCTCCACGTTGCCATGTGCCACTTCGATCGAGGCGTGGTGATAGGCGGCGATGACGGCCGCGAGGTCGCCGAGCCCCTGGGCCACGACGTCGAAGACCGAGTCGTGCGTCTCGAGCGGGACGTCCTGCACCAGCCGCGCCACCTGTACGCCGGTATCGCGCCAGACCGTGCCGGCGTCTGGCGTGAGCTCGCCGCTCACGATCTGCATGAAGGTGGACTTGCCGGTGCCGTTCCGGCCGATGAGCGCCAGGCGCTCGCCGGGCTGGATCTGCAGCGAGACGTCGTCGAGCAGCGGCAGGTGGCCGTAGGCGTGGGAGATGTGGTCGAGCGTGACGAGAGGCATGGTGGGGACCACGGCGGGGCCGCGATCCCTCTAGCGTATCAGCCTTGGGGTCTGACCCCAGTATGCAGGCTACGGCTTCTTCGGGGCCGGGTGTCCGTGCGCGGTGGCCGGGCCGTCGCCCACCTGGACGGTGCCCATGAGGCCGCCCTCGGCGTGGTCGAGGATGTGGCAGTGCATCATCCAGGTGCCGGGACGTTCGTCGAAGGTGACGAGGAACCGCGCCGTGGTCTTCATCGGGATGTTGACCGTGTCTTTCCAGACCATCGGCTGGAGCGGCGCGCCCTTCTCGTCCACCACCATGAAGAAGTAGCCGTGCAGGTGGAACGGATGGTCCCAGTCGGTGTCGTTCTTCACCGTCCAGTACTGCGTCTCGCCGAGCTTCGCCTGGAACGGCTTCGCCTTCCAGTAGGGCACACCGTTGATGCGGAACTCGGAATGCCCGGCCTCCTGCGGCGGCAGCGTGAAGACGACCGGTACGGGGGTGGCGCCTTCGAGCGGCGGCGGTGTGATGGCGCGTGAGACCACCGGCAGGTCGATCTTCGTGACCGCCGGCTCGTTCGTGAGCGCCACCGTCATGATCTCTTCCACGCTGCGGTATTCGATGCTGCCGTAGCCGCGGTTGTAGAGCATCGCGCGCAGCGTCAGCTCGGTGCCGGGCTTGCCGGTGGGCCGCACGATGACGTCGTAGCGTTCGCCGGGGGTGATGAGCAGGATGTTGCTCTTCGTGGGCCGTGCCTGCAGGCCGCCGTCCTGGCCGATGACCGTCCACTCCTGGCCGTCGAGGTCCAGATAGAAGAAGCGGCTCTTGGCGGAGTTCACGATGCGCCAGCGCTGCGGCGCACCGGCCCGCGCCTTGAGGGTGGGCCGCGTGCGGCCGTTCACGAGCACGTAGCTGCCTTCGCGCCCGAAGACCATGCCGGCCGAGCCGCCGCTCTCCGCGTCCTCGAGCGTGCCCTTGCCATCGAAGCCGATGTCGCTCAGCACGATCGTGGTCGTGTCGGCTACGCCCACGCCGTCGGCCGGGTCTTCGACGAGCAGCGGTCCGTAGAGTCCGTAGCCCACCTGCGCCGCCGACATCACGTGCGGGTGGTACCAGTAGAGCGAGGCGTCGCGCACGACGAAGTCGTAGGTGAACGACTCGCCCTTCTTCACCGGCTCCTGCGAGATGCCCGGCACGCCGTCCATCTCGATGGGCAGGCGCACGCCGTGCCAGTGGATGGTGGTCGGTTCGTCGAGCTCGTTCACGAAGTGGACGATGAGGCGGTTGCCGACCTTCGTGCGGATGAGCGGGCCGGGCAGGCCGCCGTTGTAGGTCCAGGCGCGCACCTTGCGGCCGGGCGCCACTTCCACCTCGGCGATCTTCGCCGTGAGGTGCACTTCGACGATGTTCGGGTCCGGGTTCGTGTCGGCCGCCTCGGGGAGCTTCAGGCCGGCGTCCCACCCGGCCGGCACGTAGCTCGTGGCGGCAGGTTGCGCCCCGGCCGGCGCCCACGCGGCCATCCACGACAGGGCGAGTGCGGCCGCTGTCAGGATGACCACACGTTTCCACGGCGAGTGACACGAACAGAACATGGGCGCTCCCCCTGATGGTAACCCTTGAATCGCTGCAAGCCGGGTACCGCAAGACACGGCGTGACACCGGCCGTCGCTCGCCGCAGGCGGTTCATCGCCCCGGCGGCGTCTTTCCGAGGGCGCGGGTGGTGCGATGGGTGGCGACGGCCGTCCACGGGTCTTCGGGCCAGGGGTGTTTCGGATAGCGCCCGCGCAGTTCCCTGCGGACTTCTTGGTACGCCCCCTGCCAAAAACTCCGCAGGTCGCGCGTGGTCTGCACGGGGCGCCCATTCGGCGCGAGCAGGCTGAAGGTGACCGGCACGCGCCGCGGACCCAGCACGGGCGTGTCGGCCAGGCCGAAGAGCTCCTGCAGCTTCACCGCGGCCACAACCGTGCCGTCCTCCGCGTAGGTGAGCGGAGCGCGGCGTCCGCTGGGGACGGGCAGGCTGTCAGGAGCGGCCTGGTCGAGCCTGGCGCGGATGTCGTACGGCAGGTGCGCCGCGAGGTCGATGTCGCGCACGGTCGCGGCGGCGAGCGCGGCCTCGCGCACGAGCGCCGGCACGTCGACCTCGAGCCCGGCGAAGCGC
>JALHON010000154.1 GCA_022842985.1 Acidobacteriota bacterium
CGGGGGCGGCGCCGGCGGTGGCGCGGCGGGCGGCGCGGGCTCGCCTCCCCCGGTCTCGAGCAGCGCCAGCTCGATGCGTGCATCGCCGATGTCGCGCAGGCGCTGCCGCGCGTCCTTCTGCAGACAGCGCTGCAGCAGGCGCACGAGCGCGGCCGGCGTGCCGGCCGGCAGGCGCGTCCAGTCGGGTTCCGCCGTCACGACGGCGGCCAGCAGATCGACCACCGTCGCGCCGACGAAGGGCCGCGCGCCGGTGAGCATTTCGTAGAGCACGGCGCCGAAGGCCCAGATGTCGGCGCGCTTGTCCACCGGCAGGCCCCGCGCCTGCTCGGGCGGCATGTAGGCGGCCGTGCCGAGTACCACGCCTTCGCGCGTCGTGACCTGCGCCAGCACCGAATCACTCGACGTCGAGGCCCCGGCGTCGAGCGCCGGCTCGGTCGGCTCGATGAACGCCTTCGCGAGGCCGAAGTCGAGCACCTTCACGCGGCCCGACGGCGTGAGCTTCACGTTGGCGGGCTTGAGGTCGCGGTGCACGACGCCCTGCTCGTGCGCTTCTTCGAGCGCCTCGGCGATCTGCCGCGCGATGCGCACGGCCTCGCCAATCGGAATCGGGCCGCGCTGGAGCCGCACCGCCAGGTCTTCGCCGGGCACGTACTCCATCGCCAGGAAACGCACGCCGTCGTGCACGTGCAGGCTGAAGATGGCCGCGATGTTCGAGTGGTTGAGCGAGGCGAGCAGCTTGGCTTCGCGCTCGAAGCGCGCCAGGCGCCGCGGGTCCTCGCCGACGCCCGGCGGCAGCACCTTGATGGCGACGTCGCGGCCGAGCGTCTCGTCCACCGCGCGCCACACGATGCCCATGCCGCCTTCGCCGATGGGGCCGGTGATGCGGTAGTGCAGCAGCGTCTGCCCCGGCCCGGTCACCGGCGAGGCGGTGGCACCGACGGCGGCCGCCCCGACGGTGCGCCCGATCGGGTCGTCGCCCGACCGGTCGTGCGCGAGCAGCGACAGCACCTCGGCCTGCAGCGCGTCGTCGCCGGCACAGAGCTCCGCCAGGCGCGCCGGGCGCAGGACGGGATCGAGGTCGGCCACGGCATCGAAGACGTGGCGCACGCGCTGCCAGCGCGCGGGGTCGATGGGGGGCACCGGATCGGCATTATCCCACCGCCACCGGGACGAATGGCGGGAGGAACGACCGGGGACTAGCGGGCCGTGGCGCGCCGCCGGGCGTCGTCGAGCATGGCGTGGGCGTCGCCGCCGCCGCGCAGCGCGACGTAGGTCTCGAAGGACGCCTTCGCGGCCGGGCTGCGCAGCCCTTCCTGCGCCAGGCCCATCGCGTAGTGCACTCGCGGGATGGCGCGCGCGGTGGGCACGTCGTCGAGATAGAGCGCGGTGCCTTCGCCGCGGCGCTTGAGCGCGGCTTCGAGTTCCGTATACGCCTCGGGGAAGGCGTTCACGCCGAGATAGGCGCGGCCGAGAATGACGCGGCCCTGCCACGTGTCGGCGAGCTTCTGCGCTTCGCGCGCGTAGTCGACGGCTTTGCGCGGGTCCTTGCGGGCGAGCGCGATCTCGGCGAGCACGAGGCGCCCGAAGGCCTGCGGGTCGGCTTCGAGGCGCGTGGCGAGCGTGCCGGCGAGAAGCTCCGCCTGCACCGTGCGGCCGGCGGCGGCCAGCACGAGGCCGGCGGCGGCGCGCAGACTGTCGGATTCGGTATCGGCGCTGGCGGCTTCCGCCTCGCGGGCGGCGGCGGCCAGGTCGCCCTGTTCGAGGCGCACTTCGGCGAGCGCGATCCGCTTCACGGCGGCCGCTGTGGTGTTGCCGGCGGCGACGTCCACCGCGATGGCCTGCGTGAGTGCGGTGGCGGCATCGCCGAAGCGGCCCTGCACCGCGGCCAGGTCGGCAAGTCCGGCGGCGGCAAACGACGCTCCGGCGGCGCTCGTGGCGCCGAGCACCTCGTAGGTGGCGCGCGCCTCGTCGGTGCGGCCGAGCGCGAGCTGCGACAGGGCGCGGGCGACGAACGCCTTGAGATGCGTGGGATTGAGCTTGTGCACGGCCTGCGAAGCGCTGACGGCGTCCTCGAACTGTCCGGCATACATGGCGTAGAGCGCCACGTTCGACTGGCGCAGCACGTTGTTCGGGAAGATCGCCGCGGCCCGCCGCCCCTGTTCGAGCGCCTGCGTCATGTCGCGCTGATAGAACGAGGCGAGCGCGAGATTCGAGAGGCCGCTCGTGTCGTGGGGATACGCCTTGACGAGCCCGGTGAACTCCTGCGCCGCGAGTTCCGGCTTGCGCGCGAAGAGGTAGTAGCTGCCGCGCGTGCGGAACTTCTCGCGGTCGGTCATGCGGTCGAGCCGCGCCAGCGCCTGCTGGTAGTTGGCATCGGCGTCGGCCGTGCGCGCGAGATTCGTGTACTGCGCGGCAAGGCCGGAGTAGGCGCGGCCGAGCTCGGGATCGAGGCGCAACGTCTCTTGGTACTGCGCGATCGCGTCCTCGACGCGTCCAGCCACCTGCAGTTCCTGTGCCTTCGCGTAGGCGGCCGCCGCTTCGAGGCTCGCCGCGGTGAAGGTTTCCTGCGTCGTCGCGGGCGCGTCGCCGACGCGATCGTCGCCGAGCGCCTCGCGGACGTCGCCGGCCAGCCGGCCCACCGCCTCGAGCACGCCGTTGCGATCGGCGGCCTCCACGCTGAGCACCGACTCTTCGAGCGCCGGGTCGTTCGTGCCGGCCAGCAGCCGGGCCGTGATGCGGAACTGCCCGCCAGCCGGTTCGACCGAGCCGACGAGCACACGCGTGACGCCTTCACGCAGCGCCACGAGACGCGCCGTCTGTTCGTCGAGTGTCGCGCCGGGCTTGATGCCGGCGGCGACGCGCAGCGCGTCGCGGCGCGGATACTGCGTGACGAAGGACGCACTTTCGATGCCGAGCCCGAGCGCCTGCTCGACGACGCCGTCGAACACCGGATCGCCCGTCTTGTTCTCGAAGTTGGCGACGAGCACCGACACCGGGGCCTTCTCTTCGACGACCGGCGGCGTCACCCACCACCAGATGCCCGACGCGAGGATCGCGGTGAGCACGGTGCTCGCCGCCACTGCCGGCCAGCGGGCGCGCGGCTTCTCCACCGGCCGCAGCGTGCCATCGTCGTTCAGCGTGGCGAGCGCCTCGCGCAGCGCCGCCGTGTCGGGATACCGTTCGGCGGGCGCCGGCTGCAGGGCGCGCATGATGACGGCTTCGAAGGCCGCCGGCACGTCGTCGCGCTGCGGGCGGATCGGCGGCGGTGCGGCATCGAACCGCGAGCGCAGCTCCTCCATCGCCGTGGCGTGCCGCTTCTGCCGCTTCCGGCCGAGCAGCAGGTCGTAGAGCATCAGGCCGAAGGCGTAGATGTCGGCCCGCGCATCCACCGTCTGGCCACGCGCCTGCTCGGGCGCCATGTAGCTGATGGTGCCGACGATCGGCCCGCCCTCCTTCGACCCGCCCTGCGACGACGAGGCGATGCCGAAGTCCATGATGAGCGCCTGGCCGTCGGGCGTCACCATCACGTTCTCGGGCTTCATGTCGCGATGCACGACGCCCACTTCGTGGGCCGCCGCCATGCCGTCGGCAATCTGCCGCGCGAGCGCCAGCACCTGCGGCACCGGCAGCGGTCCTTCGCGCGCCAGCAGCGCCGCCAGCGTTTCGCCGGCGACGTAGCTCATGGTGATGTACTTGAGGCCGCTGAACTCGCCGAGGTCGTGGATGCGCACGACGTTCTTGTGCGTGACCTGACGCGCCAGCAGCAGCTCGCTCTTGAAGCGGCTCACCTGATCGCGCAGCGTGTGGGCATCGCTGCCATCACCGTGCAGGATCGTCTTGATGGCGACGGCCACGCCGAGTTCGTCGTCGTAGGCCTGGTAGACCGCGCCCATGCCGCCGCGGCCGAGCGTCTTCAGCACGGTGTAGCGCGTGCCGAGCTTGGTGCCGGGCACGAGCGCCTCGCCGGGCACGTACGCCGCGGAGGGCGGCGCGATCGTGCGGTCGGGGTCGTCGTCGGGCGACGGCGCGGCCATCGTCGGCGCGGCCCCCGGCGCCGTCAGGTCGTGCAGCAGCGCGCCGAGCGACGTCTCCGGCTCGCCACTCGGCGGCAGGCCGGTGAGGTCCCCTGTGAGGTCGCCGGTGATGGAGGTGGTCGAGCCCGGGTCGGGGGTGTGATCCGCCGTAAACGGCGGGATCGAAGGATCCCCGCCGCCCCGGCCGAACCGCACCTCTGGGTCGATGGGCATGCGCCCCAGAATCATCGCACGTTGCACACAAAAAAAGCGGGCCGAGGCGCCATGCCCCGGCCCGCCGTTTCCTGCCGAACTCCGCCGTGCGAATTTCGGTTACGGCACGGTGATGACGATGCCGTTGCTCAGCGCGCTTGGGATCCCCGAAATCGTCGTGCGGATCTGAACGTTCCACGTGCCTGATGTCAGTCCGGCCGGCGCGCCGACCGCAGTGATGGTCGGAGGCCCTCCGGGGGCAGCTGGCGGCCCCAACACCACCTCATACGAGCAGACGGTGCCGGTCGGGCCTGCAGTTGTCGCCAGGAACGACTGTGTCAAGACGACGCCAGATGTGGTGTTCGTGAATACGATGCTGGTACCTGAGGTGTCGATGCCTTCGCCGGCGATAGCCAGCGGTCCGGCAGGCACAACGGTGGATATGGCCGTACCCGCAGGTCCGCACTGGTTGAGGACGGCCGACAACACCGGCGTACCGGGCGTGACGGCGATGTTCAGCGGCACAGCAGCGGTGCTGACCGTGTCCGCCGGGTTCTTCAGACGCACCGTCGTCGGCACCCCAACCGCGAGCGTCGGGGGCAGCCGCACGATCGCGCGCGTCGGGCTCGAACTCCACATGAACTGCGCCGGAACGTCCGGCCCGCCCTGGTTGAACACCACGTCGTTCAGCGAGCTAGCCGGCAGGCTCGTGCCGTTGATGGTGAGCATCTGGAACGGCGACACCTGCGCCGCCGGTGAGACCGACGTGATGGTCGGCACGACCGGCAGTGCGCCGCACACGAGGGCCACCGAGTCGAGGACCGCCCCCGCGCCACCGACCACCCCCACGACAGCCTGGCCGGCCGGGCAATCGAACGGCCCGAACGGATCCCCGGCGATACCAACGGCCGGGATGGTTGCGATGGCGCCAAGACCCGTCCGATCCTGGCATCGCGCACCAAGACTCTTGATGAACGGTCCCGCGGTCACGTCGCTCAGGCTCGCGAGACCGTGGAACCCGACCATGACCTGGCCCGGGCCGCACACGCTGGCCTGATTCATCGCGTTGCTGTTGTCGAGCACGAACCGCAGCGTCGGTCCGCCGGTTTCGCACTCGAGCTGCGCGTTCAGCAGCCCATAGCTGCTGAAGTTGTTGGTGCCGAACCCGGTGGCGAATCCGCCCGTGCAGCTCCGAACGATCGGGCCGCCGCCAGGACCGCCGCCAGCAGGCGTCGACGCGATGAGCTTCACCGCTGACGCCGTGCCCGTGTAGCCGGGCGTCGTCACGGTCGCCTGCACGAGGTAGGCGCCGATGGCCGACGGAGCGGTCGGACTGCCGTCGTAGGTGACCGACGTCGCCAGAGGCACCGGCCCCGTCGTGACGGTCACCGGCAACGGACTCCCGGTGAACACGCTGGACGTGTCGGTGATCGTCACCGTCGCCAGCGCCGTCGCCGGACTCACCGTGAAGGGCGCGGACGTCACGACCCCCACCGCGCCAGGCACGGTCGCCGTCGCAAGCAGCGCGTAGGAGCCCGGCTGATTCACCGACAGGCCCACGAAGGTGGCGTTGCCCGCGGCGTCCGTCAGCACCGGCGCCGCCCCGGAGAGCGACACACCTCCCGGCACCGCGCCGCCCGCACCGGTGAGCAGCGTCAGGGACACCTGCGCGCCGGGCAGGACCGCGCCGGTGCCGTCGGTCACCTGCACGGTGACGGGCGGCGCGATGCTGGCGCCGACGAGCACCGCGCTCGGCGGCTGCAGGAACGACGGCGTCACGGACAGCACATCGAACGGCGCCGAGGTGCCGGCCGCGACCACACCCGCCGAGGAGGCCGAGGCGCGCAGCGTCAGGCCCGCCGCGGCCTGGCTCACCGACAGCACGTTGAACGTGGCAATGCCGTCAACGTCGGCGACCGCCGTGGTCGTGCCAGACAGCGTCACGCCGCCCGGCAGCGCCGGACACGCCACCACAGGCAGCAGCGGATTCTGCGGACCGCAGAGCGCGAGGCTCACGGTGGCACCGGGCAGCGGCGCGCCGGTGTTGTCCCAGATGCGCACGCGCACGGGCGACGTCATCACCGCCCCCGGCGCGACGTTGCCCGGCTGCTGCAGGAAGAACAGGTTGGTGCCGGTGGTCGTCACGGCCGGCGGCTCGGTGGCGCCCGGAGGATCCAGCACGTCCACGCCCTGGGCGGAGATGCCGACGGTCGTCACGGTGTTCGGGTTGAAGCGCGGGTCGATCGACGCGGTCGTGCCGTCGAGGTTCCGCACGATCACGTTGTCGGAGCGGTTGTTGTCGTAGATCCGCAGCGTGACACGGCCGACCTCGCCGGGGTTGAGCCACAACGTGGCGTTCTTCTCCGACGGGTCGTTCTGGTCGGGCAGGCCCTGCCCCGGCGTGACGAAGTTCGGGCTCGGCACGTTGAAGAGCACGACGTTGCGCGTTTCGGTCTTGAGCGAGCAGCCGTCGAGCGCCAGCACCGGCGTCTTGTAGACCTTGTAGACGATGAGCTGCGTGTTGATGCCCGAGGGCACGCCCGCCGCGGCCAGGAACACGTTCACGTTGAACGCCGATGTCGTGTTGCCGACGTTCGTCACGCTCCACGTGACGTCCGAAATCGTGCCGTTCTCGATGTCGGGGTTCTCGATGTCCGGGTTCTCGATATCCGGGTTCTCGATATCAGGGTTCTCGATGTCCGGGTTGGCGATGGTGGAGTTGTCCACCACGATGTTCTCGATGTCCGGGTTCTCGATGTCGGGATTCTCGATATCCGGGTTTTCGATGTCCGGATTCTCGATGTCGGGATTCTCGATGTCCGGGTTCTCGATATCCGGATTCTCGATGTCGGGGTTGTAGACCTCGGCGTTCTCGATGTCCGGGTTCTCGATGTCCGGGTTTTCGATGTCCGGATTCTCGATATCCGGGTTCTCGATGTCCGGGTTGAGCACCGTGCGGCCGGCCAGGCCGCCGGACACGATGACACCGCCCACGGCGGCCAGCTCACTCACATCGACGGTGATCTGCGCCCGCGGGTCGGTCGACGTGGCGTACACCGTCCGCGACGCGGTGGAGCGCGGCGGCACACGGACGTCCACGAAGGTGACCGGCGCGGGCGAAGCCGCCGTGTAGGGCGGCAGCGGGAACTGCTCGAACGAGGCGCGACCGCCCGGGGGCTGCGCCAGCACGCGCATGCGGAAGGTTCTGGTGACGGTGGTCTGGTTCTGCGCGAACACGACGAAGCCGCGCTGCACCGTGGGCGACAGCTGCTTGCTGTTGCCGGGCGAACCGACCAGCAGCCCGCCGCCGATCCGCGCGGTGTAGATGTTCTGGTTGCGCGATCCGGCGTTGCCGGCGCCCGGCTGGCACACCGCCACCTGCTGGGAGGGATCGAACAGGCTCGTGCCGGGGAACTGACCGGTCACCGTCGGCGGGGCGTACCTGGTCCAGTCGCCGTCGAGCGGAGGACGCACGTCGCGGTTGTCGGTCCAGACGGCGTGGAAGAGCGGAATCTGGCTGGTCGAGGCCGTGTTGTAGACCCAGTCGCCGGAGGCCGTCGGCACGAAGGCCGGCGACGGCGCCACATCGATGTAGTCGCCGATGAACGGCACGGTGCCCAGCCGGAACATCGGCAGGTTGGGCGGGTTGAACTGCAGCTGCCGCGGCGTCTGGGACGTGCGGTCGGTGAAGCCGATGAGGTAGTCGGACACTCGCACCGACGGCGCGAACGTCGGCGTGGCGCCCGGCGTGCCGAGCGAGGCGCGGATGTCGATGGTGTTGCGCTTCGTCACCAGTCCGGCGTCATCGACGAACGGGCCGACCAGCTGCGAGCTGGTCTCGCGCTGGTCGTAGAAGACGAGCATCAGCCGGCCGCCCGCGAAGGTCAGCGACGGCATGAGCTGATGTCCCGACTGTGCCTGTTCGTCGACCGCCGCCGGCGGCGAGATGGTGCGGCCGTCGGTGGTCGTCGCGATGACGATGCGCGATTCGCCGGTGTCCACACTGCCATTGATGGCGGCGAATCCTCGCTCGGCCCAGGCGATGTAGGCGCGGCCGGCGCCGTCCACGGTCAGGGCCGGATACGCGTTCGTCCGGAAGCGGAACGGACCGGTGTTCTGGTCGATCTGATCCAGGGCGGTCGTGGTCGTGGTCTGCCGGCGCTTCTTCCGGTGCTCGAAGATCCGTTCGAGGGCGTCGGCGACCGGCCCGGTGCGGCGCAGGCCGCGCGCCCGGCCTGGGGCGTCGAACGACCCGCCGTTGATGCGCAGGCGCGACACCATGATCGCATCGGCGTCGGGCTGGTCGGGCGCCGAGAAGCGCCGCCAGGCGGCGAAGAGGTCACCGGTGGCCGGCGACACGGCCAGCGTGAGGCCCTGATTGATGCGGTCGGCCGGCTGGCTGACCCGCATCGCCTGGCTCCAGGTGACGCCACAGTCGAGCGAGCGCTTCACGAAGATCTGCGCCTGCAGCGTCGGCCCCTCACCGGTGATCGCGGTGTAGCCCACGTAGATGGGGCCGGCCTCGACGTACTGCAGGCCGGGATCGATCCAGACGGGCGGGCCGTTGCCGCGGCCGCGCCGCCGGTGGCCGTTGCGGCGGATCCGGGTGCCCGTCGCCGTGCCGCCGACGACGCACAGGTTGGCGTTGCCGCGCGGAATGTCGACGACCATCCAGGGTTTGTCGAGGAACACCGCGCCGTCGGGCGAGGTGGCGACCATGCTGGCACCCAGGTAGGCGATGGAGTCGCCGGCCTCCTGGTTGTTGCGATCGATGAAGCGGGCGACGAAGATGCCGCTCTTGCCGTTCTCGCCGCGATCGAACACCAGACCGTTGTAGAAGACGAGTCCGCTGACGCCGGCGCGCACCACCGGATCGGCCGCGGCCTGGTAGCCATACAGGGGCGAGGTCCGGCCCGCCGAGCCTGCCGGCTCCTGCGGATACCCCGGCATGAGCGTGCTCGACCAGCGCTGGCCGCCGTCGAACGACTTGTAGACGCTGATCCAGGCGTCTCCCGTTTCGGCGCCATCGGGCAGACCAGGCACGTCCACCGTGCGGTAGTCGTTGCTCCCGGCCACCAGGTGCAGCGGGTTCCGGGTGGACGCCGCAATCGACGGCTCGTTCTGGCGCTGCAGGAAGGGGTCGCCGCCGGGCCACTCGGTGCCGGCCACCATGTTGACGTTTCGGCCGGGAATCTGGGCAAGAAGGCTGGCGCCCGACCACAGGGCAACGGCGGCCGTGAGTCCGAGGGCAACGCGGCGCGCGGTCGAACGACGGGGCTGAGCAACGGGCATAGGGGGCGGCTCCACGAGTCGACGGGTTCCGGACGGAGGTCCGAAACCACGACTCATGAGGGTATGCGAATCGGGCGGCCGCGGCCCCTCAATAAATCGTGCAATTACATTTTCGTTATGTCGTTTCGGTTAAAAAAGGGTCACAGCGCGGCGAGCTCACGCTTCAGCCAGGCCCGGGCATGCCGCAGGTCGCGGTCCACGGTCGCTTCCGAGACATCGAGCAGCCTGCCGATCTCGGGATACGTGAGGCCCGCGAAATACGAGAGCTCGACCACCTGTGCCTGGCGGGCGTCGAGCGCCTGCAGCCGCTCGAGCGCGCCGTCGAGGGCCAGCATGTCCACCGGATCGGACTGGTGCGCCGAGACCGTGTCGGTGAGCGTCACGCGCACGCCGTCGCCGCCGCGTTTCTCGGCCCGCCGCGCCCGCGCCCAGTCCACCAGGATGCGGCGCATCACCCGCGCCGCGACGCTCATGAAGTGGGTGCGGTTCTGCCAGGCGATGTCGGCGTCGGCGAGCCGCAGATACGCTTCGTGCACGAGCAGCGTCGGCTGCAGCGAATGCCCGGGCGACTCGCGGCGCAGCTGCGCGTGCGCCAGACGCCGCAGTTCGGCATAGACGAGCGGAATGAGCCGGTCGTAAGCGGCCTCATCTCCGGCACGCCATTCGCCGAGCAGGCGCAGGACTTCGGCGGAGTGTTCCATCGGCGTCGGCTACGCCAGCACCCGGGCCACGAGCGCGAGGCCGGCGGCGGCAAGCCCGGCCTGCAGCCAGGCTTCGCCCCGCGTGCGGGCGAAGAGCAGGGCCAGCGCGGCACACGCCACGGCAGCCGTCAGCAGGCGCGGGTAGTACTCGATCACGGTCGGCGCGGCCTCGCGCGGCGGCGCGAGACGCCGTCCGGCATCCACGATGGCGTTGGCGATGTCGCGATCGGCGTCGCGGTCGAGTTCGAAGTACTGCCCGCCGGCACGTTCGGCGATCCGCTGCAGCGAGGCCCGGTTCAGGCGCGAGATGGCGTGGGGCGCCGGCTCCTCGGTGGCCGCCACCTCCACTTCGGGCAGCCAGTCGCCGGCGAGCGTGCCGACACCGACGACGAAGATCGGCACCTTCGCGTCACGCGCCCGATCGAGCGCGCGCGCCACTTCCCCGCTCCACGCCTCGCCGTCCGAGAGCATCAGGAACACCCGCGCGTTCGGCGACGGTCCGTGCAGCTCTTCGTCCTTGTCGAGGATGCGCAGGCCCCAGACGACGGCCTGTTCGAGGTTGGTGTTCCAGGTCGTATCGTCCTGCAGGCGGAACGGCGGCCGCGCGCTCAGGTGGTCGAGGAAGAAGAACACGGTGTTGGGATCGCGTGTCAGGCGAATCTGCGGCGTGGCGATGTGCGCGAAGACGGCGAGCGCCACGCGGTCGTCCTGCCAGCTGAGCGCGTCGCCGAGACGGCGCAGGAAGGCCATCGACCGCTGCCAGCGGTCGCCGGCCACATCCTTCACGTGCATCGAGGCCGACGCGTCCTGCAGCACGACGAGGTCCACCCCGGGGCGGCCGGCGGTCGTGGCCGACCCACGCGGCCGGGCCACGGCGAGAACGAGGCACGTGGCGGCGGCGAGCAGGCAGAGCCACGCCGGCAGCGCGCCGAAGACGCCGTGGCGCTCACGCTCGGGCAGCACGCGGCGCTGCCGCAGCACGCGGATGTCGCGCCAGCGCCGGAGGAGGCGCCAGCCCCACAGCAGCACGAGCGCCGCCGGCACTGCCAGCAGCCAGAGCGCGCCGGGCGCACCGAAGGTCATCGCCGTGTCATCCCTTGCGCTTGATGTAGGTGCCGGGCGTCGGCTCGGGCTGCGCCTCGCGATCGC
>JALHON010000155.1 GCA_022842985.1 Acidobacteriota bacterium
GGCGGTCTTGCGGCCCACCCCCGGCAGCGCCACGAGCGCGTCCATGTCGGCCGGCACCGCGCCGCGATGCGCGTCGACGAGCGCCTGCGACAGGCCGATGATCGCCCTGGCCTTCTGGCGGAAGAAGCCGGTCGAGTGGATGAGCGCCTCGACGTCGGCCGGCGCCGCCCCGGCCAGCGCCCGCGCGTCGGGATACCGCGCGAAGAGCGCCGGCGTCACCTCGTTCACGCGGCGGTCGGTGGACTGCGCCGAGAGCACGGTGGCCACGAGCAGCTCGAAGGCGTTCCGGAACGCCAGCTCCGTATCGGCGCCTGGATGATGGGTGGCGAGCGCCGCGAAGATCGCGGCAGCCTCGCGCGCGGCGTCGGGCACCTCAGTGCACCGGCCCCATCGGCCCCTGATTCTGCGTGGATTCCGTGTAGACGCGCAGGTTCTCCTGCAGCGCGGCGATGAGCGGGCCGATGAACTGCACCGGGAGCACGATCTTCGCGCGCACGGGCGCCTTCACCATGTGCTCCTGCTCGGCATCGCGGATCTCCTTCTCGGAGAGCGGCGCCACTTCGCAGAACGTGAGCGTGAAGTCGAACGGCGTGTGTGCGACCGCGCAGAAGTTGGCGTACTGGCGATCGGGGCCCGGCGCGTCGTCGGGCACGATCGTGAAGTTGATCTGCTTGTGGTCGGCCATGCCCGCCAGCATATCAGGCCGTCCGCGCCTCAGTAGCGGCGCATGACCCCGACGACCACGCCCTGGATCTGCACGTCGGCCGGGTCCGCGTAGATCGGATCCATGGTGACGTTGGCCGGCT
This sequence comes from Acidobacteriota bacterium, assembly GCA_022842985.1. GTDB lineage: Bacteria > Acidobacteriota > Vicinamibacteria > Vicinamibacterales > UBA2999 > CADEFD01. Next base: position 807 of record JALHON010000155.1, read on the forward strand.
GCAGGCGGATGCGGCCGTTGTCGCGGTAGAACGTCTTCAGCGTGACGTCGCTGTCCTTGAGCAGCGCCACGACCATCTCGCCGTTGCTCGCGGTCTTGCGGTCTTCCACGACCACCCAGTCGCCGTCGCGAATCTGCTCGTCGATCATCGAATTGCCGCGCACGCGCAGCACGTAGGTGTCGCGGCGGTTGCCGAGCAGGGCTTCGGGCACCGAGATCGTCTCGTTCGACGCGATGGCTTCGATCGGCTGACCGGCGGCCACGTACCCGAGCAGGGGGACGTCCACCGCCCGGCTGCCGCTCGGGCCGGCGAGCAGCTCGACCGACCGGCTGCGGTTCCACGAGCGCTTGATGAAGCCCTTCGTCTCGAGATTCGTCATGTGCTTGTGCACGGTGGCGAGCGACGAGAGGCCGAAGCGCGCGCCGATTTCCTCCAGGCTCGGCGCGTAGCCGTGCTGCTGGATGAACTCGTTCAGGTAGTCGAGAATCTCTCGCTGGCGCTTGGTGAGCGGTTGCACGGCGGCCTCCGGATGGCGAAGAAAGAACCGAAAGGTTCGGCTCGCAGCGGCAGGATAACCCAAACAAAAAGCGAAAATCAACGCCGTTGCCGTCGAGCCGGTAGAATCGGCCGCGTGCGCATCCCTCTGACGCTGCCAGCTGGCCGGACGAGCGACGTGCTGGCCATCGGCGAGAACAGCATCGACCTGCTGGCCGAACTCGACGGCCATCCCGCGCCCGACACCAAGATGGCGCTCGCGGGCTTCAGCGAGCGCCCCGGCGGCCAGTCGGCCACGGCGGCCGTGGCGATGGCCCGGCTCGGCCTGCGCACGCGCTACATCGGCCGCGTGGGCGACGACGACTACGGACGCCGCGGACTCGACAGCCTGGTCGCCGAAGGCATCGACGTGACCGGCGTCGTGACCGTGCCGGGCGTCACGAGCCGCTTCGCGGTGATTCTCGTGGACCGCACGTCCGGCACCCGCACGGTGCTCTGGCACCGCGATCCGGCGCTGCGCCTGGCGCCCGCGGACATTCCGGCCGCAGCCGTGGGCGCCGTGCGCGTCCTCTACGTGGACGGCTCCGAAGTGCCGGCCGCCACGGCGGCGGCCGAAGAGGCGCGCCGGTGCGGCACGCGCACCGTGGTCGACATCGAGCAGGCCCAGGACGGCACCGACCGGCTGCTGCGCAGCATCGACGTCATCATCGCGGCCGAGGCGTTCCCGGCGGAGCTCACCGGCGCCTCGTCGCTCGGGCTGGCCCTGGCGCGGATGCAGGAGGCGTCCGGCGCCCCCGTCGTGTGCGTGACGCTTGGCGAAGAGGGCAGCCTGGCGCGGGTCGGGGGGCGCGAGATTCGTACGCCGGCGTTCCGGGTGCCGGTCGTGGACTCGACCGGTGCCGGTGATGTCTTCCGGGCCGGGTTCGTCGCCGCCTGGCTGCACGGCGGCGACACGACCGAGGTGGAGGACGCGCTTCGCTGGGCCAATGCGGTCGCCGCCCTCAAGTGCCGTGGCCTCGGCGCCCGCACGGCCACCCCGACGCTCACGGAATTGCGCACCTTTCTCGACGGGCGGATGTAACCTTCCGCCAGGACCCCCTGTCCAACGGTTCGAGACCTCGTGTCATGCGTGCCGATGCCACCGCTGCCCCCTGGCCCCTGGGCGCTACGCCGATGAGCGATGCCCCGGAGACGCCGCTCGACGACGCCGCGCTCGTGGAGGCGGCGATCGCCGGCGATACCGCCGCGTTCGACGTGCTGGTCACCCGGCACCGGCGCAGCGTCTACCAGGTCTGCTACCGGTTCGTGAATCATCACGAAGACGCGGCCGACCTCACGCAGGATACGTTCGTGCGCGCCTGGAAGGCCCTGGGCTCGTTCCGCGGGCAGGCCCGTTTCAGCACCTGGATCTACCGCATCGCCGTGAACGTCTGCCTCAACCGCGTCAGCCTCAAGACACCGAAGACCGACGCCGTGGATTTCGATCTCGTGGCCGACCAGCGCGAACCGGCGCCGGGCGCCGCCATCGACGCCGCCGAACGCCAGGCGATGGTGCGCGCGGCGGTGAAGTCGCTGCCGCCGCGGCAGCGCACCGCGCTCATCCTGCGCACGTATCACGACCTCTCGCATCAGGAAGTGGCCGACATCGTCGGCACGAGCGTGGGCGCGGTGAAGGCCAACGTCTTCCACGCGCTCGCCAATCTGAAGAAGCGGCTGGAGCCGCTCGTATGACGCCCTGTCTCACCCCCGACGAATTCGTGGACCTCGTGGACGGCACACTCGCCGCCGACCGCGAAGCGCACGTTGCGACCTGCGCGGCCTGCGCCGCGACGGCGATCGACGTGCGCGAGGCGCTCGCAGCGGCGATGAGCGCCGAGGTGCCCGAGCCGTCGCCGCTCTTCTGGCCGAGTGTGAACGCGCGCGTGCAGGCCGCCGTGGCCGAGTCGGCGGCGACGGGCTGGCGGGCGTGGCTGCGGCTCGATGTGCTCGTGCCCATGGCCGGGCTCGCGCTCGTGGTCTTGGCGATCGCGTCGGCGATCGACGCGGTGTCGCCGGTGGGGCCGTCCCCGGCGGACCCTGAGGTGGCCATCGCCGCCGAACCTGCGGAGGTCCTGTCCGAGATGGAGATCGCGTCCGACGCGGCCACCGACGATGCGCTGGCGATGGTCGCGGACCTCGCCTCGGCACTGCCCGAAGGCGGCTGGGACGCCCTGGGCGTCACGCGCCTGCCCGACCTCGACGTGGCTGCCGCGGCGCTGACCGCGGAAGAACGCGACGCACTCGCCGCACTGCTGCAATCGGCCGTGGAACGGCCCAAGTCATGACACGCCTGTCTTCCGTGCTGCCGCGGACGCTCTTCACACTCGCCGTGCTGTGTGCCACGGCCCTTCCGTCGAACGCGCAAGGGCAGGCGCCGGCGGCGCCCGCCGATCCGGCCGACCTCAGGCCGGCCGAGATCCAGCGGCTGTTCGACGCCTACTTCGTGATGGAGGCGCAGCAGACGCTCGGCCTGAGCGACCAGCAGTACGCCCCGTTCCTCACGCGCCTCAAGGCGCTGCAGGAGACGCGTCGCCGCCACCTCGCGTCGCGGGCCGCGCTGCTCGTGGACCTCGCCCGCATGAGCGGGCCGCGCGCCGCCCGGCCCGCCGACGACACGACCCTCAAGGCGCAGCTCGCCGCCCTCGAGGAGCTCGAAGCGCGCAGCGCGGCCGAGGTACGTAAGGCCTACGGCGAGCTGGACGCGCTGCTCGATCCGCGTCAGCAGGCGCGCTTCCGCGTCTTCGAGGACCAGCTGGAGCGCCGCAAACTGGAGCTCATGCTGCGCGCCCGGCAGAACGCGCGTCAGCAGCGCCTGCAGCGCCGCCAGCAGTAGCGCTCCCGCCCCGACCGGGCGCGCTACAATGACAAGGTGTCCCCGGCACCGCCTGGCCGGGCTCGAGGGCGGACCCGATGCGCACCAGATTCGTGCTGGCTCTCTTCACCGTGGCGCTTGCCACCTCCGCCGCCGCGCAGTCGTCGCTGCAGGCGCAGGCCGATGCCGCGTACGCGAAGCTGCAGGCGGTGATGCGCGCCGTGAAGCAGGCCGCCGCGCCGGCCCGGCGCACCGTCTTCAGCCAGACGGAGATGAACGCGTACCTGCGCTACCGCGCGAGCACGTGGCTGCCCACCGGCATCACCGAACCGAGCGTGCAGTTCATCGGCGGCAACCGCATCACCACGGTGGTCACGGCCGATCTCGACGGCGTGCGGAAGAAGAGTTCCGGCGGCTGGTTCGATCCCACGTCGTATCTGAGCGGACGGCTGCCGGTGCACGTCACCGGCACGCTCGCCACGTCGGCGGGGAAGGGCCGCTTCATGCTCGAAACCGCGACCGTCGACGGCATTCCCGTGCCGCGCGTCTTCATTTCGGAGCTGCTCGCGTTCTACACACGATCGGCCGACAACCCCGCGGGCGTGCGCCTCGAAGAGCCGTTCGAGCTGCCGTCCGAGATCGAGCGCATCGACGTCACGACCGGCCAGGCCGTCGTGATTCAGTAGCGCCCCGGCGCATTCGGTAAGATCGCGGGGATGGCTGACGATCCCCTGCAGACGCCCCTGCAGTTCCTGAAGGGTGTCGGGCCGCGGAAAGCCGCGGACCTCGAGAAGGCGGGGCTGCGTACGGTCGAAGATCTGCTGGTGCGCTTCCCGCGCCGCTTCGAGGACCGCAGCCGCTTCCAGCCCATCGCCTCGCTGCGCGCCGGCGGCACGGCCGCCATCCTTGGCGAGATCCTGACCTGCGGCGTGGCCCCCACCCGGCGGCAGGGTTTCTCGCTCTTCACCGCGCTCGTGCAGGACGAGAGCGGGCAGGTGAAGGCCGTCTGGCCGAACCAGAAGTTCCTCAAGGACGTGCTCAAGCCGAAGATGAAGGTGGTGCTCTTCGGCCGCACCGAATACTGGGGCAGCCGCGGCCTGCAGCTCACCGCGCCGGAATTCGAAGTGCTGCAGGAGGACGGCGAGAGCGAGCCGCTGCACACCGGCCGGATCGTGCCGATCTACGAGCGCACCGGATCGGTGACGCCCAACATGCACCGCACCCTCGTGCACCGCGCGCTCGAGACGCTGACGGCGCCGCTGCCCGATATCGTGCCGGCGGCGATGGCCGCGCGCCACGGCTGGCCCGATCGGCGCACCGCGTTCCGCCAGGCGCATTTTCCCGATCCCGGCACCTCGGTCGAGGCCCTCAACGTCTGCGGCACGCCGGCCCAGCGGCGCATCATCTTCGAAGACTTCTTCGTCTACCAGACGGGCCTCGCCCTGCGCCGGCGCCGCAACGCCGCCGTGCAGAAGCCGCACGTCATCGTCATCGACGACGCGCTGCGCGATCGCGTCCGCCAGGTGCTGCCCTTCAAGCTCACGGCGGGGCAGCGCGAGGCCGTGCGCGAGATCGTCGCCGACATGCAGCGCCGCTGGCCGATGCAGCGGCTCCTGCAGGGCGACGTCGGCTCGGGGAAGACGGCTGTGGCGTTCCTCGCCGCGATGGTCGCGATGGAGAACGGCTACCAGGTGGCCGTGATGGCGCCCACCGAGCTCCTCGCCGAGCAGCACCTGCGCACCTTCCAGCGCTGGCTCTTCGGCACGCGCTTCCGCGTCGAGCTGCTCGTCGGCCGCAAGGGCGACGCGGCGCGGCGGCGGCTGTGCGAGGCCATCGCGGCCGGTGAGATCTCGCTCGTCGTCGGCACGCACGCACTCGTGCAGGACGCGGTGACGTTCCGAGCGCTGGCCCTCGCCATCGTCGACGAACAGCATCGCTTCGGCGTCGTGCAGCGGGGACTCCTCGCCGACAAGGGCCTGCATCCCGACGTGCTGCTCATGACGGCCACGCCGATTCCGCGCACCCTCGCGCTCACCGACTGCGGCGACATGGACGTCTCGGTGATGCGCGACCGGCCGCCCGGCCGGCAGCCCGTGCGCACGATCGTGCGGCCCGAAACACGCCGCGACGAGATCTACGGCCTGATGCGCGCGGCGGTGGCCGCCGGCCGGCAGGTCTACGTGGTCTATCCGATCATCGAGGAGTCCGAGAAGAGCGACCTGAAGGCCGCGACGACCATGGCCGCTCATCTGGCGGACACGGTGTTTCCCGACCTGCGCGTCGAGCTGCTGCACGGGCGGCTCAAGGGCGACGAGAAGGATGCCGTGATGCGGCGCTTCGTCGCCGGCGAGGTGCAGATCCTCGTGAGCACGACGGTCATCGAAGTGGGGGTCGACGTGCCGAACGCCACGGTGATGGTCGTGGAACACGCCGAACGCTTCGGCCTGGCCCAGCTCCATCAGCTGCGCGGGCGGATCGGCCGCGGCTCCGAGGCCTCGACCTGCGTGCTGCTCTACGCCGCGCCGTGGAGCGAGGAGTCGCGGGCGCGCCTCACGGCCCTCGCCGAATCGGAAGACGGCTTCGCGCTGGCGGAGACGGACCTGCAGATCCGCGGCCCCGGCGACGTGTTCGGCACGCGCCAGTCGGGGCTGCCGTGGCTGCGCGCCGGTGACATGGTGCGCGATGCCGACCTGCTGGCGCTCGCGCACGACGAAGCGCGCACGCTCGTGGACGCCGACGCCGTGCCGCCGGCGCTCGCCGCGCATGTGGCGCGCGTCTGGCAGCAGCAGTTCGGCCTCGTGACGGTCGGGTAGGGGAGCCCCGCATGCGCATCATCGCCGGCACCGCTCGCGGCCGCATCCTGCAGTCCCCCACGTGGGAGGGCGTGCGGCCCACGTCCGATCGGCTGCGCGAGACGCTCTTCAACGTGCTCGGCGCCGAGGTCGAGGGCGCCCGGCTGCTCGATGTCTGCGCCGGCACGGGCGCCATCGCCATCGAGGCGCTGAGCCGCGGCGCGGCGACCGCCACCTGCCTCGAACACGACGGGCGTGGCGTCGCGCTCATCGCCGCCAACGCCGCCCACTGCGGCCTCGCGAAAGGCTGTATCATCGTGCGAGGCACGGCGCCCGGCGATCTGACGGGCGCGCGGCTCGGCGGGCCGTTCGACCTCATCGTCCTCGACCCGCCCTATGCCGCGCCCTGGATCGACGACGCCGTCCGAGCGGCGGCGGCGCTCCTGGCCCCGGGCGGACGTCTGGCGCTCGAACATGCCGCCAGACGTGCGGCGCCCGAGGTGACGGGCCTCGTGCTCGAACGAACCAGACGGGCAGGGGATTCGGCGCTCAGCACCTACCGCGCCACGACGGACAGAGGAGCGCAGCATCCATGAGCACGAGCGGCACCCCCGGCGCGCGCCTCGCGGTCTACCCCGGGTCGTTCGACCCGATCACGAACGGCCACGTCGACATCATCGAACGTGGCCTGCGCCTCTTCGACCGCGTGGTCGTCGCCGTGCTGCGCAACGAGACGAAAGCGCCGCTCTTCAGCGCCGCCGAACGCGTGCAGCTCATCCGCGACGTCTTCCGCGATCGCCCCGGCCTCGAAGTCGACACCTTCGACGGCCTGCTCGTCGACTACGCAGCGGCGCGCGGCGCAGCGGTCATCGTCAAGGGCCTGCGCTCGATTGCCGACTACGAATACGAATCGCAGATGGCGCTCATGAACCGCCGCCTGCGGCCGGCCATCGAGACGATGTTCCTGATGCCGGCCGAACCCTACGCCTACACCAGCTCGCGCCTCATCAAGGAAGTGTGCCGGCTGGGCGGCGACATCCGCGGGCTGGTCCCGCCCCTGGTCGAGGACCGGCTGCAGCGCACCTTCGCCGCCGCGCGCGATCCTCTCAACGCTCCGAGGCACGTATGACGTTTGCCGCCCGCATGGCCCGCGTGGCCCCATCACCCACCCTGAAGGTTGCCGCCGAAGCCGACCGCCTGCGCCGCGCTGGCGTGGACGTGGTGGACTTCGGCGCCGGTGAGCCCGACTTCCCGACGCCGGCCAACGTGCTCGACGCCGCCCATCGCGCCATCGACGCCGGCTTCACGAAGTACACGCCGGCGGCCGGCGCCGCCGATGTCCGCGAAGCGGTGAGCTACCGCGCCCGCGAAGACTACGGCGTCACCTTCCCGACCGCAGAAGTCATCGTGTCGGCCGGCGCCAAGCAGGCGCTCTACAACGCCGCGGTCGTGCTCTTCGACGACGGCGACGAGGTGATCACGCACTCGCCGTTCTGGCCGACCATCGTCGACCAGGTGCTGCTGTGCGGTGCGACACCGGTGCTGGCCCGCGGGCAGCGCGAACGCGGCTTCGTCGTCGAAGCCGACGAGATCCTCGACCGCGTCACGCCGAAGACCAAGGCCATCATCCTGAACACGCCCTGCAATCCCACGGGCGCCGTCATGCGCGAAGACACCGTGGCGGCGATCGCCGACCACTGCGCGAAGACCGGCGTGTGGGTGATCGTCGATCTGACCTACGACAAACTCATCTACGAGCCGGTGGCGCACAACATCGTGAAGGTGCTGACCGACCGGCACCGCGAGCGCACGGTGGTCTGCAGTTCGGCCTCGAAGGCCTACGCGATGACCGGCTGGCGGGCCGGCTGGGCCCTCGGCCCGAAAGACTTCGTCACCGCCTGCAACACGGTGCAGGGCCACGCCACGTCGAACATCTCGTCGATCACGCAGAAGGCCCTCGTCGAGGCCCTCACGGGCCCGCAGGACGCCGTGACGACGATGCTCACGGAATACCGCGGCCGCCGCGACGAGACGCTCGGCTGGCTCACGAGCGACCGCCGCGTCGAGTGCCTGAAGCCGGGGGGCGCGTTCTATCTGTTCCCCTACATCGCGGAACTGCTGGCGCCGTGCGGCGTGAAGAGTTCGGCGGAGTTCGCCGACCAGCTGCTGGCCGAGGCGCGGGTGGCGCTGACGGCCGGCGAAGGGTTCGATGCGCCGGGCTTCGTACGCATCTCCTACGCCACGTCGCGTGAGCGCCTGCGCGAAGGTGTCACGCGCCTGCAGGAATTCGTGCACGCGCGCGAGCGCGGCGCGGCCACGGCGCGGTAAGCCGTGCTCGACGCGCTGCGAGCGACCCTGGCCGGCATCGTCGGCGCGCCGTGGGTCTCGTCGGACCCGGTCGTGCTCGACACGGCCGGCCGCGACGCGCTCAGGCGCGGCCACCAGCCCGACCTCGTCGTCACGCCGGGCACCACCGCGGAAGTGGCCGCCATCGCCCGCGCCTGTCACGACGCGCGCGTGCCGATGACCGTGCGCGGCGCCGGCACCGGCTACACCGGCGGCGCGGTGCCGATCCGCGGCGGCATCGTCATCGCGATGTCGCGTTTCGATCGCATCCTCGAGATCGACGAAGAGAACCTGCTGGCGGTCGTGCAGCCGAACGTCATCACGCGCGCCCTGCATACGGCCGTCGAAGCGCGCGGCCTCTTCTATCCGCCAGACCCGGCGAGCCTGGCCGAATGTGCGATCGGCGGCAACGTCGCCGAATGCGCCGGGGGGCCCCGCGCGTTCAAGTACGGCACCACGCGCCGCTATGTGCTGGCCCTCGAAGCCGTGCTGCCCACGGGCGAAATCCTGCACACGGGCAGCCGCACCGTGAAGAACGTCACCGGCTACGCCCTCACGGATCTGCTCGTGGGCTCGGAAGGCACGCTCGCCATCATCACCGAGGTGACGGTGCGCCTCGTGCCGAAGCCGGCAGCGCGTCATACCTTCGCCGCCACCTATCCGACCATCGACCAGGCGGCCCGCGCCGTGGGGGCGATCGTCGCGGCCGGCGTCGTGCCCGCCACGATCGAACTCATCGACGCCGCCTCGCTCGACGCCGTGGCTGCGCATCTGGGCCGGCCGATGGCGCCGCCCGGCACCGCCGCGCTCCTCCTCGTGGAAGTGGACGGCGGGGAAGCCGCGGCGCTGGAAGAAGCGCGCCTCGCCCGCGAGGCCTGTGTGGCCACGGGCGCAACCTCGCTCGTGACGGCGGAGACCGACGAGGCCCGCGCGGCCGTCTGGGAGGCGCGCCGGGAGCTCTCGTATGCACTGCGCCGGCTGGCGCCGCGCAAGATCAATCACGACGTGGTGGTGCCGCGTGGCCGCGTGCCCGAGCTCTACGCGCTCATCGACGGGCTGCGCGCGCGGCACCGGCTCGTCATCGCCGCCTTCGGCCACGCCGGCGACGGCAACATCCACGTCAACCTCATGGTCGATCCGGCGAACGCCGAGGAGATGGCGCGCGCCACCGCCGCCGAGCACGATCTCTTCGCCGGGGTCGTCGCGCTCGACGGCGCGATCTCGGGCGAACACGGCATCGGTTACGCCAAAGCGCAATACCTGCGCCTGCAGCTCTCCGAGGCGGAGATCGCGCTCATGGCACGCCTCAAGCACGCCTTCGACCCGCACGGGGTGCTGAACCCCGGCAAGATGTGGGAGACGACGGCGGCGGACCTCAAGGGCCTCTCGGCCGAACGCGCCCGCGGCTGACGGCGGCTCAGTCGCGGGTGGCGACGAGCACGATGCGCTGCACGTCGCGCGCGGGATCAGGCCACAGGAACGAGCGCAGACGCAGGCCGGCTTCGTTCAGATACGCGAACTCGGCAAGGCGCCGCCCTTTGTGCGCGCCGGCCGCTTCCACGCGGTCGAGGTCCGCCACCGGCACGACGATGAGTGCCCGCCCGGCCTGGCCGAGGAACGCCGTGAGCTGTTCGTCGTTGATGAGATCGGTCTGCTTCAGGCCGGTGTAGAAGACGAGGTTGCGCACGAAGACGCGCGAGACGCCAATCGGCTCATCGGCCCGGCGCGCCGCCTTCACGGCCTGCGCGGCTTTGTGCACGGCGTCCTCGGGTCCGCCGGCCAGCCCGCCGATGACGAGCGCCGGCAGCGCCAGGCTGCTGCCGATGGCGTGTTTGTGCGAATGGATATGGAGAACACGCCGTACACGGATGTAACGCTCGGCTTCTACAAGCGCCTGCGTGCCGAGGGCTACACCAACATTGGT
>JALHON010000156.1 GCA_022842985.1 Acidobacteriota bacterium
CGTGTGCTCTTCCGATCTGAACCGCTGCGCATCGATGGGCGCCTCGACGAACCTGTGTGGCAGCAGGCCGAGGTCCTGCATCAGTTCACCCAGGTGGAGCCAGACGCGGGGCAGCCGGCGGCCCTGGCGACCGGTGTGCGCGTCGCGTTCGACGATCGGCATCTCTACATCGCGTGGCGGGCCGAGGAGCCCGAGGGGCGTGCGGGCCTGCGCGTGCAGGACCTGCGCCGCAAGTTCGACTACTTCCAGAACGATCTCGTCGGCGTGGCGCTCGACCCGCTCGGCGACACCCGCAATGCCTACAACTTCCAGGTCACGCCCTACGGCAACCTGCGCGACCTGCACGTGCTCGACGGGTCGTTCTACAACCGCCAGTGGCAGGCGGTGTGGGAGGCGCGTACCGACATCCAGCCAGACCACTGGACGGCCGAGATCGCGATTCCCTGGACCGCGCTGCGCTACGCGGCGGGCACGACGCGCATGCGCGCGAACTTCCACCGTATCGCGCGCCGCACCAACGAGATGAGCGCGTGGGTACCGTGGCCGCGGGCGATGAACGCCTACCGCATGGACTTTTCCGGCTGGATCGACGGCCTCGAACCGCCACCGCCCGCCACGGCGTTCGCCGTGCGCCCGTACACGACGGGCACGGCATCGCGGACCGATGGCAGCGACCAGCAACGGGCTGACCTCGGCGGCGAAGTGTTGTGGCAGCCCACGCCGGCGACCATCGTCGAAGGCACCGTCAACACCGACTTCGCGCAGGCGGACGTGGATCGGCAGGTGGTCAACCTGCGGCGCTTCTCGGTGTTCTTTCCGGAGCAGCGCCAGTTCTTTCTCGACACGGCGACGCTCTTCGATGCCGGCACGAGCGCGGATCTGGTCATCCGGCCGTTCTTCAGCCGGCGGATCGGTCTGGGGCCGGGCGGCGTGCCGCTCCGGCTCGATGGCGGCGTCCGGGCCGTGCACACTGGGCTTGCCGGTTCAGCCGGCGTGATGGCGCTGCATCAGGCGGCCACTGGATCGGCGGCCGCCTCGACGTTTCTTGTCGGCCGCGTGAATCGTAACGTCGGGGGCACGAGCCGGGTGGCGGGGCTCATCACCGCGCGGCGCGACGAGACGGCCGGTGCCCCGGCGACGTCCATGACCGGCGCGGTCGACGGGCTCTGGCGTATCACGCCCAGCTGGACGCTCGACGGCATGGCCAGCGCGACCGGCGGCGCGGCCGCCGGTACGGGGTGGGCTGGCTACGGGCAGCTGCAGCGGCAGACGAGCCAGCTCACGGCGTCGTGGCTCGAAGCCGTGGTGACCGACCGCTACACGCCGGCCGCCGGCTTCGTCTCGCGCACGAACGTCGCGCTGCACGCGCCGTCCGTGTTGTATGACTGGCGTCCCCGGTGGCTGCCCGCAGCCGTGCGCAACCTGAATCTTGCCGCCAGTACGTTCGTCTACCAGGACCTGGGTTCCGGACGTCTCGAAGAGAGCTTCACAGAAGCCTACATCGACGTCTACGGCCAGCGCGGCTCGCTCTTCTATCCAGACCTGCAGTACTTCACCCAGCGCGTGCGTGACGGATTCGAACCAGTGCCCGGCGTGGTCATCGCCCCGGGCAACTACCGGTACTGGCGCCCGAACGTCTACTACGGCACCGATCGCAGCCGCCGCATCTGGTCGGGGGCTCGGTTCTACACCGGCGGGTTCTACGACCGCTCCCTCGACCAGGTGGAACTCGACCTCTTCGTCTCACCGTCTCCGCGGGCGGCCTTTGGCCTGAACGCGGACGTCAATCGATTCCGCGGCGGCGGCGCCGCCACGGTGGTCAGCCGGCTCATCGCGCCGGAGATGCGCCTGGCGTGGAACCCGCGGCTGCAGCTGACGGCGTTCTACCAGTACAACGACGCAGCGCGACAAGGGACGTTGAACGCCCGGCTGTCATGGGAGTTCCGCCCGCTGTCGTTTCTCTACGTCGTCGTGAACGACGCCCGCGACGTCGACCGGCCGGCGCTTCCGGGACCCTCCCGGCAGCAGCTGCTGGTCAAGCTCGTGTACTTCGGTCAGCGCTGAGGCCGCGCCGCCTCAGCGCGTCTGGACCGCGGCCGCCACCGGCAGTGTGATCGACGACGCCCGCGCCAGGCTGCGATAGACACGCTGCGTCGCGGCCACGAAATCCTGCGGCCGCGCCTTCGGGATGTCGGTGAAGGTCTGCGGGTTGCGATCCGTGAGCGGGAACCACGAACTCTGGATCTGCACCATCACGCGATGGCCGCGCCGGAACGTGTGCGCCACGTCCGGCAGCGCGAAGCGGATGCGATCGGGCTGGTTGGGCACGAACGGCACCGGCGTCTCGAAGCTCTGGCGGAACTTGCCGCGGAACGGTTCGCCGCGCACGAGCTGCTGGTAGCCGGCCATGCGCACGCGGTTGGCCGGTTCGGGCTGCGGGCCCTTCCAGTCGGGCGTCGGATAGTCGGCGGGGAAGACGTCGATGACCTTCACGACGAAGTCCGCGTCGGTGCCGCTCGTGGCCACGTGCAGGTCGACGCCGATCGGGCCGAGCACGGTGAGATCCTCGTCGAGCGGCGGCGTCTGGTAGACGAGCACGTCGGGCCGCGTTGCGGCAAAGCGCTGGTCCTCGGTCATGTAGTCGCGCTGCATGCCCATCTGCACGTGACCCACGTAGGGCACGGGCTTGTTCGGGTCGGCCAGATACTGGTCGAAGGCTTCGGCGTCTTTCGGCGCCGTCGTGCCGAGCGCGCCCGCGGCGCCGAGGTACATCGTCTGCGCCGTGGTCGTCGGCGGCCAGGCGTCGAACGTGCGCCAGCGGTTGGTGCCCGTCTCGAACATGGTCGCGGCGGCCACCGGGGCCCCGGCCGAGTCCTTCAGGTGCTGCATGAAGAACGGGAACTCGACGTGCTGGCGGTACCACGTCGAGACGTCCTGCCCGAAGTCGAGATTGCCCACCGTGCGGCCGTCGCCGCGCGCCCAGCTGCCGTGGGTCCACGGCCCCATCACGAGGTGGTTCCGCGTCTGCGCGCTCTCGCTGCGGATCGTCTTGTAGGTCACGAGCGGACCGGCGAGATCCTCGGCGTCGTACCACCCGCCCACCGTGAGCACCGCCGGTGCGATCCCCTTGAGGTGGCGCCAGATCGCCCGCGCCTTCCAGAAGGCGTCGTAGGTCGTGTGTTCGAGATTGATGCGGTAGTAGGGGTTTTCGGCCACGCCGTACCTGGCGGCGCCCGGGTAGAGCGGGCCCATCTGCAGATAGAACTCGTAGCCGCTCGGCGTGCCGAAGTCGAACGGCACCGACGGCTGCGGACGTGTCGGGTCGGGCTGCGGCTTGAAGCTCGTGTAGAAGCCGAAGTTCGCGGCCAGCATGAACGCGCCGTTGTGGAACGAGTCGTCGCCCATGAAGTAGTCGGTCACCGGGGCCTGCGGCGACACGGCCTTGAGCGCCGGATGCGCGTCGATCATGCCGGCCGAGACGTAGAAGCCCGGATACGAGATGCCCCACATGCCCACGCGGCCGTTGTTGCAGGGCACGTGCTTCACGAGCCAGTCGATCGTGTCGTAGGTGTCGCTGCTTTCGTCGATGTCCTTCGGGCCCTTCTTCGGATTGTGCGGCCGCACTTCCACCCACGTCCCTTCGGAGAGGTAGCGCCCCCGCACGTCCTGGTAGACGGCGATGACGCCTTCCTTCAGGAAGTGCTCCGACGGTCCGATCGTGGTGCGGTAGTTGTCGATGCCGTACGGCGCCACCGAATACGGCGTGCGCTGCATCACGATCGGCTGCGGCGCGGTGCACGTCTTGGGCACGTAGACCGAGGTGAAGAGCCGCACCCCGTCGCGCATCGGCACCATGTGTTCGTACTTGGTGTACGCCGCGCGAACGGGATTCGGCGGGTCGGCCGCGGGCTGCTGAGCGGCGAGCGAGGCGGCGGCGAGGAGCGAGACGGCGATGGCAAGTCGGGCGCGCATGGCCCGCAGTGTAGCGCGACTGCCGCCGCCGGCACGTGCGCCGACGCCATCATCCTGGTCACCGAACTCCGGCGCTGCTGCCATCCTGCAAGCCCCCGGGCGACCGCTGAGCTCGATGAGCGGCGCGTGGCGTTCTGCGCGCGTCGATAAGCCTCAGCGCACGGACCTACGGTCAGGGCTTCTGACGCGGCATCTCCGGCAGCGTCCGGCCGAGGAATCCCTCGGTCGGAGAGGTTGCGACGCGTCAGGCTCAGCGCTGCCCGAAATACACGAGCTTCACGAGCAGCTGCGTCCGCGCTGGCCCTGGCAGCCCGCGGCGCTCGGTGTCGCGGGCGTCGTTGAGCACGACGTACAGATAGGACAGCGGCTTGTATTCCCAGGCGAACCTGGCGTTCAGCGTGCCCTGCCGAATCGCGTCGTTGTACTGGTAGAACGCTGTCAGCTGCACGCGCGGATTCCAGGCCAGGCGTACCTCGGGTGCAATGAGGCGCGTCGTCACCGTCGAAGTGGCACTGCCGCGGAAACGATTGACCTCAACATTCAGCCCGAAGGCGGCGCGCGGCGAAGGCGACGCGAAGACCTCGAACACGCCCTGGTCCAGCGTGCGGTCGTAGTAGCCGCCGGTGAACAGATCCGCGCTGGCCCAGACGCGTCGACTGCGGTCGGTGCCGTAGTACAGGTTGGGACGCCAGTAGTTGTAGCGGCCGGGCGCGATCGTCACGCCTGGCACCGGCTCGAACGGCTCGAGCACACGCTGGGCGAAATGCTGGATGGCCGGGTAGAAGAGCGAGCCGCGTTGTCCGTAGACGTCGATCCACGCTTCGGAGAACGCCTCTTCGAGCGCGCCGCTCGTGAGGTCGGTGTAGACGTTGCTTCTGGCGAAGAAGTTGAGATTGCGCAGGCGCGCGGGCAGCCAGCGGGGCCGCCAGTCGTAGAGCATCGATGGTGCGTGCAGGGCGACGTTGGTGCGCGAGACGAACCCGCTGGCCGGTTCGTAGCGATCGGTGACGACGGCTTCGAGCCACGAGGCCGTGAACTGACTCGTCTGGCGCTGGGCCTTGGCGTAGCCGGCCCAGCCCGTGGCGGCGGCATCGGCACCGGTAGCGCTGGCCATCCCCTCCACCGTCCAGTTCGGCGTGATGCGCCATAGGCCATCGACGGCGCCGGTGACCGCCGTGGTGGCCGCCGTCGATGCCGCGCGGTCGTGGCGCACGGTGAACAGACCGCCCAGGCGGCTGGTGCTGCCGAGATTGCGGCTGCTGCGGCCGACGACGAACGTGGAGGCAGGCCCGTTTCCCAGGCCGTCCTGGTGCAGCGCCATCAGGCCGCTCGATCCGCCCGGCCCCGCATGTACCGCGCGGACGCCGCCGGCGAGCGTGAGTGGCACGCCACCGGCCCCGAGCCCGATGCGCCGGCTGAAGAACGGCCGCACTACGAGGTCGTCGTCGCTCGTGCCCACGTCGAAGAGGGTGGCGGTGTCGAGGAAGAACTGCCGCTGCTCGGGAAAGAACACCGAGAAGCGCCGCAGGTTGACCACTTGACGATCGACGTCGGCCTGCGCGAAGTCGGTGTTCACCGTGCCTTCGACCACCGTGGCCGCCGTCGGCTGCCACAGCAGTTCGCCGCCCAGCGTCGCGTCCTGCTGCCGCCGTCCGGCGGTGGTGCCGGTTGTGCCCGCGACATACGGACGGAGGGCGAGCGCCGCCCGTGGTGGCGGCGGCTCGAGGCCTTCGATCCATCCGGAGAAGTCCATCCGGTAGGCGTTCATCGCGCGCGGCCAGGGCACCCAGGCGCTCATCTCGTTCGTGCGGCGCGCGATGCGGTGGAAGTTGGCGCGCATGCGCGTGGTGCCCGGGGTGTAGCGCAAGGCCGTCCACGGGATGGCGACCTCGGCCGTCCACTGGTCGTCGAGGATCTGCGTGCGCGCCTGCCAGATGGCCTGCCACTGGCGATTGAAGAACGACCCGTCCAGGGTGTGGAGATCCCGCAGGTTCCCGAACGGCGTGATCTGGAAGCTGTAGGCGTTGCGGGTGTCGCCGAGCGGATCGAGCGCCACGCCGACGAGGTCGTTGGTGAAGTAGTCGAACTTCCGGCTGAGATTCTGCACGCGCAGGCCCTGGCGTCCGTTCGGCTCCCTGGCGCGCCACGCCACGTACAAATGCACGTCGTCGAAGGCCACCCGCACTTCAGTGCCCAGTTCGGCCGGTGCGCCGAGGTCCGGCTCGACCTGCGTAAACGCCGTCAGCACGTCCGCGCGTTGCCACACAGGCTCGTCCAGGCGTCCGTCGAGCACGATGCCGTGTTCGGTCCGCGTGGCCCGCAGGCGCGGCGCGGTCTCAGCCGTGGGCGGCTGCTGGGCCACTGCCGCCGTGGTCGTCAGAAGCACAAGGAGCACGACAGCGGTTGTCGTCGCCCGGAGCGCAGCTCCGGCGCCGGTTCCCCCCCTGTCCGTGACGACCACGACGGCGTCCGCCGGTCAGATGCGCGCGTATCCTCGCGCCTGCAGACTAATCATCGTCACGAGCGCCCACAGGTCGGGCTGCACACCCGGCAAGAGCTGCGACGCCTCGACCTTCTTGCCGATGAGCCCCTGCCCGCACACGCGCAACTCGACGCCGGCCTCGTGCAATTCCTTCAACACCGCGATGTTCGGGTTGTCGACGCCGTTGTGCCGCGCCTTGTAGACCTCGTTCGAGAAGACCGCGTCGCCGCCGCCTTGATGGAACATCGCGGCGATATGCCGGTTCTTTGCCGGGACTCCGCTCTGCGCGAGCGTGTTGAGGTACATCCCGATCATCTTGAGCGTGGGGTGCACTTCGTCGTCCTTCACCTTCGCCGATACCGAGAACACCACCTTGTAGTCGGTGCTCGGATTGGGCCGCTCGGTCGCGCCTGGGAAATCCTTGGCGACCGACGCGCTGGCAACCGGCAGCGTGCCGCTCGGGGCCGGCGCCGCGTTCGCCTGTTCGGTCAAGCCGGCAACTACGGCACTGCCAGCAAGTGTGGTCATCATCGTTCGTCTGTTCATGGTTCCTCCGTGGCGCCCATTACCCTACACCCGATTGCAGACGGCGTGGCGGGGGGGGCGGGCCTGGCCGACTGCGGCGAATTGCCGCATCGTCGTGCGGCCCGCGGGACGCGGACTCCGCGCCGCCCTGACACTGCAGTCCGTCATCGTCCCGCAGCGTCGAGCAGCGCCCGTACCTCCGCTTCCACGCGGTCCATCCTGAGCTGGCCGACGTGTTTCTTCACGATGCGCCCCACCGCGGGTGGTGCGGCCGCCTGCGGTGAGGGCGCGGGGCCGGCGGCCGGTGCGGTGTCCCGTTCGTGGCTGTGCAGGCACTGCTGACGGTGTCGCACCGACCGTTCAGAGGGATTACGTGTCGGGCCGGCGCCAACACCGGAAGACTGTGCGCGTGGCACGTCCGGAGTTCGTCCGATGACGGCGGTGCGTCAGGCACTGCGCGGCATCCTGCGCCGCCCGGGCGCGGCGGCCGCCACGTTCGTCACGCTGGCACTCGCGATTGCCTCGAATGCCGCCGTGGGCAGCGTGCTCTATGGGTTGCTGCTGGCGCCGCTTCCGTTTCCCGAACCCGACCGGCTCGTCACACTCGACGCCGAGATCGGTGGGGAAGAGGGCAAGCTCTCGGCGCGCGAAGTACGCGCTCTGCAGCAGGACAGCCGCGTCTTCGACGGCGTGGCGGCCTTCTATCCCAGTCAGTACAACATGACCGGCGACGGCACGCCGGAGTCGGTCGTCACCATGATCGGCACGAGCACGCTGTTCCCGGTGCTCGGGGCCCGTCCGGTGGCGGGCGACGTGTGGCCGGCCACGCTCGACTGGACGACGCAGTCGACAGTGCTGCTCACGCACGGCCTCTGGCAGCGCCGCTTCGGCGGCGATCCGGCGATCGTGGGCCGCTCGATCCTGCTCGACAACGGGCCGTACACAGTCGTTGGTGTGTTGCCCGACGGGTTCGACTATCCGGTCGGCGCCCAGTTGTACCGCGCCGTGTCGGGCTTCACGGCGCCGGATGTCCGCCGGTTCACGGTGGTGGCTCGCCTGCGTTCGGGCATGTCGATGGCGGCGGCGCAGGTCGACCTGACGCAGCTGGCCGCGCGCCTGGCCACCGAATCTCCTGAGACGAACCGCCAGACGCGGTTCGTCGTGCGTCCGCTGCGCGATGTCTTCGTGGGCCGCGCGCGCCCGTATCTCTGGCTGCTCACCGGCGCCGTTGGTGTCGCGCTGCTGCTGGCCGTGGCAAACGTCACGAACCTGCGGCTGGCGCGTGCCATCGGCATGCGTGGCGATCTCGCGGTGCGAGCGGCGCTTGGTGCCTCACGCGCCCGGCTCGTGGCGGCCGTCGCGGTCGAGGGGCTGCTGCTCGTGCTGGCGGCCGGCGTGGCCGGCGTCTTCCTGTCGGCGGCGGCACTCCGACTCGTGTCGCTCGCGCCACTTGCGCTGCCGGCGTGGCTCGGCACCGGCCTCGCGTGGCCGGTCGTCGCCGCACTGGCCGTGCTGCTGCTGTGCGTGGGCGGCCTGGTGTCGATCGTGCCCGGGTGGCTCATGACCCGCGGCGATCAGCATGCCGCGATCGTAGAAGGCTCGCGTCGCGCGGCCGGGCATCGCACCATCGGCCGCTGGCAGCAGGCGCTCGTGGCCGTGCAGGTGGCCGTGGCCGTCGTGCTCGTGGCCGGCGCCGGACTGCTCGCGCGGTCGCTTTCGGCCCTCGACGCGGTCGATCCCGGCTTCCAGCCGCACGGACTGCTGACCTTCCGCGTGGACCCGCCGTCGCGGCCATACAACACCGTGGAGCCCATCGCGCTCTTCTATCGCCGCGCGTCGGAGGCCTTGCGCGCTCTGCCCGGCGTGACCGCCGTGGGGCACAACGACACCCTGCCGTTCGGCGGCCGGCCCGACACCACGCGCACGATGACGGTCGAGGGACGCGACCTAGCGCCCGGCGGCGCCGATCAGGCCTTCGTCAACACACAGATCGTCAGTTCCGGGTATTTCGCCACGATGGGCGTGCCGCTCGTGCGCGGCCGCGGGTTCACCGCCGACGACCGTCCCGGCACGGTGCCCGTGGCCGTCCTCGGCGAGCGCACCACGCGCCGGTTCTGGGGCGACGGCGACCCGATCGGCCAGCGCGTGCGCTCCACGCAGCGGATGTCGGGCTCGGGCGTAGCTGCCGACACCAGCGTGGTCTACGAGGTGGTGGGCGTCGTGGCCGACGTGCGGACACGCGCCCTCGACGCCCCGCCGGCGTTCGATCTCTATGTATCGTCCGAACAGGTCTTCAGTGGCGACACGTTCTTCGTCGTGCGCACGACTGGTGATCCACGCGCGCTCGAAACCGCGGTGGGGGCCGCCGTGCGGAGCGTCGATCCCAATCAGTCGCTGTTCGACATTCACACGATGCGCGATCGCCTCACGGCGGCGTCGTGGCAGGCGCGGACGTCGGTCACCGTACTGACGGCGCTCGCGCTCATCGGCCTGGTCGTGGCGGCCGTGGGCACCTACGGTGTGCTGGCCTATGCCGTCGCGCTCCGCGAACGTGAGTTCGGCGTGCGCGCGGCCCTCGGCGCCGATGCGGCGGGCCTGCGGCGTTTCGTGCTCCGCGAGGGCCTGCGGCCGGTGGCCATCGGACTCGTGACGGGGCTCGTCGTGACGATGGGAGTGGGCCGGTCGCTGCGCGCCGTGTTGTTCGAGGTGGCACCGGCCGATCCGGTCGTGCTGGCCGTGGCCGTGCTCGCGCTCGGTGTCGCGGCCGTCGTGGCGTGCCTGGCGCCGGCCTGGCGCGCGTCGCGCATCGACCCGGCCGTGGCGTTGCGCGCGGACTGACAAGGCGGGCGTGGCCGGCTACCGGCGCGCGGTGGAGGACTCACGATGGACACGCTTTTCGCAGACATCCGTCTGGCCCTGCGGGGCATGGCGCGGCGCCCGGGCCTGACGCTCGTGGTCGTACTGACGCTGGCGCTCGGCACTGGCGCCAACGCGGCCATCTTCAGCGCCGTTGACGGGTTGCTCTTGCGCCAGCCGCCGTTCCGTGCGCCGCATGAGCTCGTGCGGATCACGGCCTCGCGTGGCGACGAAGCCGGCGGCAATCTCTCCACCCCGGAATTCGATGACCTGCGCGCGCTGCCGCAGATTTCCGCCGCGGCGATGTACACCGACCAGGGGATGTACAACGCCAGCGGCTTCGGCACGCCCGAGGAACTGCAGGCCACCATCACCACGCACGAACTGTTCGAGGTGCTGGGCGTGGCGCCGGCGGTGGGCGCGACGTTTCCGGCCATACTCGATCGCTCGCGCGGCTTCGGGCTCGTCATCAGCCACGGGTTGTGGGTGCGCAAGTTCGGGCGCGATCCGAACGTCGTCGGCCGCACGATGACGCTCGACGGCGCGCCGGGCTACACGATTCACGGCGTCATGCCCGAGGGGTTCAACTTTCCGTCGCACTCCGATCTCTTCCGCAGCAACGGCATCTCGCCCAATCCGCAGTACTACGCCGACCGGGCGATGCGCGACCGGATCGTCCTGGCGCGGCTCGCCCCCGGTGTCGGCGTGGGCGAAGCACGTGCCGCGATCGACGTGCTCGCACGACGCCTCGAGCGCGAGTTTCCTGCCACACAGGCCGGCGTGCGCTACGAGGTGACGCCCATCGCCGAGATGTACTCGGGCGCGGTGCGGCCGTATGTGCTGCTGCTTGTCGCCGCGGTCGTGCTCGTGCTGCTGACCGCCTGCGTCAACGTGGCCAATGTGCTGCTGTCGCGCGTGCTCGCCGAAGAACGGCAGACGGCCGTGCGCGCCGCTCTGGGCGCGACGCGCTGGCAGATCGTGCGGCCGCAGCTTGTCGAAGCCGCGCTCTATGCGTTGGCGGGCGGGGCGCTCGGCGCGGGCCTGGCCGTGGGCGCCGCGCGCCTGTTCCCGTCGCTCGTGCCCGTGACGCTGCCGCCCTGGATGGACGTGCGCGTTGATATGCGGGCGCTCATCGTGCTCATGGCGGCGGCCTTCGGCACGGCGCTCGTGGCGGCCGCGGTGCCGGCGCTGCG